>DATBEX010000248.1:0-6832 GCA_036558805.1 Candidatus Udaeobacter sp. | reverse complement strand
CATTTATGAGATCGGTTCTAATCAATCTTGAGAGACAGGATGTTGTCCTTTTCAACGACGAAGCGATAATCTGGAGTCACTGGGCTTCCGGGAAAGGTGCCCGAGATTTCGATCGCCACTACGATTTCGGCATTGTCCTTTCTGACGCTGACAGGCTTGAATTGAAATTTGTATTTCTCAATTGTCTTCACGACCCAACGCTCGATAGCTTGTTTCCCACGCAGCGTTTCTGCCTCGTCATGGACAACTGCATCGTCTGAAAAACAGGGAACAATAGCTTCAATGTCGTGCCGATTGCTAGCCTCAACGTATTTTTCAATGATCGGAGGCAGTTCAAGATTCATTAAGAATTCCTCCTGCTCACAAGTCGCTACGCCACAATCCTGTCGCGCATCCCACCGTAAATCATGCCACGAACCAAATCTCTCGTGTAAAATTCATGTGGGAATCCAAGTTCAATCCGACTCGATTCGTCCAGTATCTTCAATTGCTTGGTGGAAAGCGAAACATCAGCACTCGCAAGGTTGTCTTTAAGTTGTGACAGCTTCCGCGCACCGACAATAGGAATGACCGGCACTGGCTGGTAACGCAACCAAGCAAGAGCGACCTGTGCCATGCTGCGATCCACCTCATCGGCCACGGCTTTGACAGCTGCAACAACCCTCTTGGCCCTTTGCTCCTCTGGCATGAACTCCTTCACCATGTCGGAGTTCATCCGTCCGCCTTCGGAAGATGTATGCCCATGGTATTTGCCCGTAAGTACGCCGCTGGAAAGCGGCGACCATGCAGTCACGCCAAGATCCAGTGCTTTGGCCATCGGGATCAGTTCGCGTTCGACTGTTCTCTCGATCAAACTGTATTCGATTTGTAGCCCAACAAACGGGGACCAACCGCGAAGGGTAGCCAGTGTATTTGCCTGGGCGATCCACCACGCCGGCGCATCGGAGATTCCAACATAAAGCACCTTTCCCTGGCGAACGAGATCGTCCAACGCGCGCATCACTTCTTCAACAGGAGTGATTTGGTCCCAGATGTGAACCCAATACAGGTCGACGTAATCAGTCTGAAGTCGCTCGAGACTCGCCTCGATCGCTTGCACCATGTTCTTGCGGTGATTACCCGCAGCGTTCGGATCAGTGCCCGGAGCGGCGTTTGTATACTTTGTTGCCAGAACCACGCTCTGGCGATGTGCTTTGATAAACTCTCCGAGCAAGGATTCACTGGTGCCGTTTGTATAGATATTGGCGGTATCAATAAAGTTACCGCCCGCTTCTCGAAAAGCATCGTAGATCTGTTTCGCGTCGTCTTTGGACGAGCCCCAACCCCAGTCTTCGCCAAAGGTCATTGTTCCCAGGCAAAATTCCGAAACGCGCAATCCCGATTTTCCCAAAAGTCTGTAGTTCATGGTACGCTCTGAATCATGTTGTAGGCGCCTTGCTGTGTCGAGGCCGTCAGTCGATTGGTCGATCCATATAGCACGGCCACACAGCGCCGTGGCTACAGGGACACATTATGGATTCGAAGATCAATTCACGCGGCGCGTTGCTTCGAACAGGAACCACGCACGCCGCTCGGTTTCATCGATCCAAACTTCAATCAAGCTTGCAGTAGCAACGTCACGATGGTCGTCGCAGACGTTGTGCGCCTCACGCAGATGTGCGACCAGCGTGCGATTGTCGTCCGCTAGCTCGGCCAGCATGTCCAAGGGCTCTACGTACTCCGCGTTGTTATCGAGAACGCGCTGAGTTTTAGAAACCTGGCCGATCGATCTCAATGTAATACCGCCGATTTTTCGAACCCGTTCCGCGATCGGGTCGGTCATCGCGAAAAGCTGGTCGGCATGTTCATCCAGCAACAGGTGATAGTCCCGAAAATGCGGGCCGCTCATATGCCAATGGAAATTTTTCGTTTTCATGTAGAGGGCGAATACGTCAGCCAGAATGGCGTTCATCGCCGCGGTGACGTCTTTGGTCGCCGAAGCGGTGAGATCGGTTCGTGTCTCCAGTGGAGCATCCCGTCTGTGAAGCAGTTCTAAAGTTTTTTTCGAGTTAGCTTTGTTCATGGTTTCGTTGGTGCTGGTTGATGTTCTGTTGGCGTGCGATCGAAATCACTTTTTGTATTAGGATTATTTTGTCGCGCCTGCCGTACGGCGGATTTTTCTAAATCTATTTGATTATCGGTCACAAGCATCTCATTTAGTTTATTTTTGTTGGCGTATGATCCCCTGGGCTATCAAGGCCTTGACGATTACGCGTTCGCAGGATCTTCAGATGCCAACAATAAAATAGCATCGATTCCCTCGTTCGGGGGTGAACACATTAATTGGTTGTCCTGCCGCCACCACGGCTGCGGCTGACAAAGTGCCCTTTATAGTTGGATCAAGCCACGCCGGGTAGCGTTTGCCACGGCTTCGGTGCGGCTAATCACATTCATTTTAGCGAAAATCGCTTTGACGTGTGATTTCACCGTGCCTTCGCTGATGAATAGCGCAGCGCCGATTTCCTTGTTGCTTTTTCCCTGGGCCATCAGCTTCAACACGTCGATCTCACGCGAGCTCAACGTTTCGCCGCTCACGCGTTCCGCGAGTTTGGCTGCGAGATGAACAGGCACGCACGTTTCACCGGCGTGCACCCGGCGAATACTGTCCATCAACGCCTCCCGCGGTACATCCTTCAGCAGATAGCCCTTCGCACCGGCTTGAATCGCACGAAAGATATCTTCATCGCCGTCGAAGGTTGTGAGTACGATGATACGCGCCTGTTCATCATGCCCGCGGATTTCCTTGATTGCGCCGACACCGTCGAGCTCGGGCATCCGCAGATCGAGCAGCGTCACATCCGGGCGATGCCGCTTCCAAAGGTCAACGGCTTCGCGGCCATTTTTTGCTTCGCCTATTACGGCCATGTCCGGTTTGCGCTGAATCAAGGAGACCAAACCTTCGCGTACGACGGTGTGGTCGTCAGCGATGAGAACGCCGATGCGCGATTTTTTGGCCGCGGCCTGGTGAGATCGTCGAGCTGCTCCGACCGAGCGCCGGGGCGCAGCGCCCCCGCGCGAGGCCGTTCTTTTTTTCGCTCTCACGAATGGGTGCCTGCTGCGACGTGGCTACGTTCTCTCCTGGGCTTTGCGACGTGTGGGCGCCGAGAGAAGCCGTTGTTCCGTGGTGTACTGGAATCGTGATTATAGGGCAGCGTCACGACGATCTTGGTACCTTTACCGCGTGCGCTGGTGATCCGAAGCGTGCCGCCCATTTGTTCCGCGCGCTCGCGCATGCCGGGCAAACCCAGGCCATCGTGTCGGTCTTTGACTTTAAATCCGTCACCATCGTCCCGAAGCTCCAGGCACAGTTGCTTTGTGTTGAAAGTTAATCGCGTATCGAAATTACGGGAGTGTGCATATTTCAACGCATTTGTCAGGGCCTCCTGTCCAATGCGAAGCAAATTTTCCTGCCAAATTGGTGGAAGTTCTCGCAACCGCCCACGAAGCTCGAACTTGGTGTGAAGCGTCGTCCCGGCTGTAGTGTACTTGACGATTTCTTTTAACGCCTCCCAAAAATTGCCTCGCTGCAACGCTTGCGGTCGCAGTGCGTGGACTGATCGGCGCGCTTCATTCAAGCTGCGGCGTGCCAATTCACTCGCCCGTCGCAAATGTTCGTTTGCTTCCTTGCGACGCGAACACGCGATTGCGTCTTCCACTGCTTCCAATTGCACGATCACGCCGGTAAAGCCCTGTGCAAGCGTATCGTGAATGTCGCGCGCCATTCGATTTCGTTCTTCGAGGATGGCTGACTGCCGGCTTTGCTCTGCAAATTCGTTTAGTTGAATCGCCAGCATGGCCTGGTGCGCGAGTGCCTGTGCCAATTCGATTTCCTCCGGTCGGTAAGGCGGCCTTTCGCCATGACGAATCCCAATGAATCCTTTCACCTCACCGCCAACCATTGTCGGAATAGTCAGATATTTCCTGGTTCCTTTGGCTCTGAAATATTCGCGAACTGCTGCTGTCACGCGTGGGTCACTTTCAACGTCTTCGCAGATGACAGGCGCTCCTGTGAACACGGTTTCCTGAAGCACCTTGTCCTCTTTCCACAAGAGAGGGTGTTTGACGAACGGATGCTCGGGATCAGCTGCACCAAAATTTGCTCCCTGCGCTGCAGCTCGCAAAACAAGAGACTCATTTGCGTCGTTCAGCAACCATAGGATCACGCTTTGCGCTCCGAGAAGCCGGCCAATCGTGCTTAGCATTTGTCCCAAAAACTTGTCTGGCGCTGGCGCAGTCGCCAGAACATCGAGACTGTAAGTGAGAGCTTCGACCTGGCCGCGCGCGAGTTGCTCGGATGCTCGCAGAGCGTCTTCGGCACGATCACGTTCAATCGCAATGCGCACGAGGTGCGTTGCCAATTCGATCAGCTCCAGGTCCTGCGAGTTCGGGCTTCGGGGTTGCCGGTAGTACATGCAGAACGTCCCAAGAACTTTTCCTTTCGACGACAATATTGGATTCGACCAGGAGGCTCGCAGACCGTGCTTCAGAGCAGAGGCGCGATGCTCCGGCACATTCCACATTGGGTCGGTAGCGATATCGGATGCGATGACCGGCGATCGTCGGTAGGCCGCGGTACCGCAAGAGCCGGCGCAGGGTCCAATTGGCAGCTTTTCCATTTGCCGCGTCCATTCTTTTGGAAGACTCGGTCCTGCAACGACATCGAGGTGGGCGCCATCGGGATTCAGTAACAAGACCGATGCCAAAGTACCTCTGCGCTGTTCTTCGATAATCACGCACAGAGCGTTCAGGATCTCTTTGAGCTGGACGCCGGTCGCGATCATCTCGAGCAGCCGTTTCTCTCCGGCAAGTAAAGCCTCGCCTCGTTTGCGCTCCGTGATGTCGCGGATGATGACCTGAGCGGCTGCGGCACGCTCGTAAATAATTGGGATGGAGGTCACTTCTACGTCCCGCACTTCTCCATTGAGAGTAACAAATTTCTCCTCGATCAGCGGCGCTGTCCCTCCCCCTTCTACCTGACGTATTCGCTCTCTGACCGCTGGAAGCGAATCGGGATGGATGAAATCGAGCACGGAGCGTCCGACCAGTTGGCCGCGGTCTGTAGCGCCGAACAGGCGTACGCACGCCGGATTGACATAAAGCAGTTCGCCACCTCGATGAACGCAGATGCTGTTCGGGGAAAACTCAACCAATACTCGATAGCGTTCCTCGCTCTCCCTTAATGCTTCTTCCGCCCGTTTGCGTTCGGTGATGTCCAACATCACGCCGCGTAGACGCACAGGCTGGTCATTCTCAACCACAACGGTCACGACATCGTGAAGCCAGACGACACGACCGTCCGCAGCGAGCATTCGATATTCAAAATCATGGGGACGCTTTGCGCGGGTTGCATCCATGCAAAAGTTGGTCGCCCACTGTCGATCGTCAGGATGAATATGATCTTTCCAAAAGCTCGGTTCAGTCATCCAGCGTGCGAGCGGATAGCCCAGCATGCGCTCGGCTTGCGGACTGACGAAGGTAAAGGCAAAGGTTTGCGCGTCAGCTTCCCAGACAATTCCGTCGAGAGAATTCACCAGTGTCACGTAGTTCTGGTGCGCTTCCCGGAGCGCTTCTTCCGCTCGTTTGCGTTTGCTAATATCGCGCAGGATGGCCTGAAAATATCCGCCGCGTATCGCTGAGACAGAGACTTCCACTGGAACGATCTCTCCGTTTTTACGCACGAACTTTCGCTCGAAGCGCAAGGTATTATGGCCTTCCAATTTCTTTAGTCGCTCTTGAAAAAGGTGGCGCTCTTCCGGGAGATACGTATCCGTAACGGCCGTGCCAACCAGTTCGTTCTGAGAAATTCCAGCCAGCTCAGCGCCTGCGCGGTTTCCCAGAACGCAAACGCCATTCGAATCAACGACGTAGACCGCGTCCGGAGAAATCTCGATCAGGTCGCGATATTTCTCTTCGCTCTTGCGCAGTTTTTCTTCAGCGCATTTGCGCTCGGTGATGTCGCGCAGTGTGCAGAGTGTGGACAAAAACTCGCCACGTTCCGAGAGCCGCGGAACCGATACACCGTCAAAATGGACAACAGCCCCTTCCTTTGTTCGCCAGCGAACCTCATATTCACACACTTTCCCCTGGGCAAGGTCATGCAGAACATGATCGATCGCCGGGCGATCCGCGGGGAGTATTAGCCGTTCGGAGATATTTGCTCCGCGCAATTCCGTTTCTAAATAGCCGCTCAGCTGGGCACCGCGCTGGTTGATGCAAAGAATGGTTCCGGCGCGGTCCAGGGAAAGAATTACATCTCGAGATAATTCGAACAGGTGCTTTGCTGCGCTTTCGTCATCGTTGGTCACGGAACCAGACCTTCCAGACGGACTGATCTGCGCAAGTGACGAATGCGTGCTCGTGGATTGGACCGGGGTCACAGGCGCGACTTCTGATTTCATAACAACCTACTTAACCGTCTCGCAAAGCCATCTCCGGCGTAAACCTGGTGCGCGCTCGCGCATGCCTGAAGTCTAACAAGGCCGGGCGAACGCGCCACTTTTGTTTCCTCCCTCGAAAGAGGTGTTATCAGATCTCCCGTGCGAAGCATCGAAAAATCCTCCGACCGCTTCGTGGCAGCTCGATGGACGGTTGTCTAGAGTTGGTGAGAGAAAAATTGACGACAATGAAACTTAAACGACCTCAAACGACAAAGCCTAAACTGCCGAGAATTTCTCGGCGCTTCCGACGACGGCATGATCCGATGCTTGTTTTGAACATGGCCCTTTTTAACGCCACCGATGGATGGAACCGCGTGTTCTCACGGGAGCAGTACGCGCGCTTCAGCGTCTAGCAA
>DATBEX010000247.1:0-9020 GCA_036558805.1 Candidatus Udaeobacter sp. | reverse complement strand
CGCCGTGAAAGCTCCAGTTGCAGTTCAACGGCGTGATAATGCGCGCGGTAGAGCACAGCGATGTCGTTGAGATCGACATTTTCATCGCGGAGTTCGAGGATCCGTTGCGCGACAAACTGAGCTTGCTCTGCCCCGTCGTTTAACGCCACAACCGCCGGCCTCACGGCTTTCGATTCGCGTGTCGCGCTTAAATGTTTGCGGAATTGCAGAACGTTTGCCGCGATCGCCGCGTTGGCTACTTCCAAAATTTCCGGCACACTGCGATAGTTCATTTCAATTTTGAAGACCTGCGCATCCGGATAACGCTTTGGAAATTCGAGAATGTTCTGGAAGTTTGCCCCGCGCCACGAGTAAATCGACTGCGCATCGTCGCCCACCACCATCACGTTATGATGATCGCGGGCGAGCAGATCAACCAGATCGGCCTGGATTTTGTTCGTGTCCTGGTATTCATCGACGAGAATGAACTGGAATTGCCGTCGATAAACATCCGCAATTCGCTCGTGCTGCTGAAACATAAACAAGGTTTTTTGCAGTAAGTCGTCGAAATCCATCGAGTTAGTTGCCTTCTTCTTTTTCTCGTAGCGCTCTCGGACATCATGAATCTTCTCGAGCAGCGGTAGGAAATACGGGAACTTTTCCGCAAGCAGTTCCTCCAGCGGTTTCTCGGTATTGACGATGAAACTGAAGATTTCGGCGAGCACATCGCCTTTCGGAAATCGAATCTGCTTCGGATCAATACCGGCGCTGGTTACCACGGCGTCGATCAAATCTTTTTGATCTTCGCGGTCCATGATAGTGAATCCGCTCGAATAACCGAGCGCGCTGCCGTGCCGCCGTAAAATCCGGTTCCCGATCGAATGAAATGTCCCGCCCCAGAGTCCACTGGCGTCGACAGGCAGCAAATTCGCCACGCGGCCGAGCATTTCGCGCGCGGCTTTGTTCGTGAATGTAAGGAGCAAAATGTTGCGCGGATCAATCCCGTTTTCGAGCAAGTAAGCCACGCGATACGTAAGAGTGCGGGTTTTCCCCGAGCCCGCACCGGCGATGACCAGAAGCGGACCGGGCGGCGCGGTCACTGCAGCAAGCTGTTGTGGATTTAGCTCGGCAGCGTAATCGAGATGAATCCCGCGATCTTGGGATGCCGGCGCGCGTTGCAGTGTGTATCGACGGGACATGTAACGATTACGGATTTCAAAAGAACCGCAGCGAACACGGGTTCGCAAATCCGATTACGTAACCCGCAAAATGCAGTATGCGTCTAAGAGAATCTCTTAGGAAAAGCGATTGCAAACTGCAATCGTCGGCGTTCATAATGCCGTCCCCTTGCTCCGCCCCATCACATTTACATTTCTGTTTGCATTGTGCATCAGCTCCGTGCTGACGGGATTCGGTGCGGGCCAGGAGATTTCGCAGTTGCGAGCGCAGCTCGAAGCAGCCAAAAGCGCCACGGACAAGCCAGCGGTTATCGAGTTGAGCCGGCGCATACTCGCCATCACTCCCAACGATTCCGGTGTCTGGGAAACACTTGCACAAACGGAACTGGAAACCGAAGACTGGGATCGACTGGAACAAACGCTCGACGGATGGCAAAAAGCGGTCCGTCGGCCGCCGGCGGCGATCAAAGATCTTCAAGGGGCCTTATGTTTTAAACGCAAAGATTATCAGTGCGCTGAGCGGAATTGGCTCGCTTACCTGGCCTCAAAGCCTACCGCATCAACTGCCGCGACTGCGTACGATAATCTGGCGAATTTGTGTGCGGCACAGGCGCGCTGGGAAGATCACGCCGCTTACCGGACCAAAGCGATCGCCGCGGAGGATTCGGCCGCGCGTCGTGTCTCGCACGCGATTGCTCTTCTTCGTCTGCACAAATGGGATGCGGCTTATGCCGACTTGGCTAAGGCGAACAAAATGGATGCCACAGACTCAGAAGTGAAGGAATGGCTCCCACAATTTGAACGGTTACAAGCATTCCTGCCACAAATCAAAGCGCTCGACGAGAAGATTACGAAATCGCCGAACGATGTTGGCCTGTTGCTCGAGCGAGCGCGCCGTTTCACTCTGGCCAGCCGCCCCTTGCTGGCGCTCGATGACGCGGAGCACGCATTGAAACTTCAGCCGGCGTCGATGCGCGCAAGGATTCAAACCGCTGAGGCCTTGCTTGATGTGGATCGGGTGGACGACGCCGCAAAGTTGGAGGTGGGCAGAAATCTTCGCCGCGCAGAGGACAAGCACGTCAGCGAGCAGACCCTGGGCGAACTCGGCGCACTGGATATGCGACTTTTGGCGAATCCCAAGGATGCCGATGCGTTGACTGCGCGCGCGAAAATTTTGAAAGAACTTCGTCAATTGACGCTGGCTCTGGCTGACGCCCGCGCGGCGCTCGCAATCAATGAAAGATCCGCAGACGCGCATTTTGAGTTCGCCCAGGATCTTGATGGTTTGGGCCAGCAAAAAGAGGCCCTCGAGCAGGCTCGCATCACAACGGAGTTGGATCCGAAGGATCCAGAAAAATGGTTTTTCCGTGGCGTTCTCGAGAGACAGCGCGCAAATTTCCAAGCGGCAATCGAATCGCAAACTCGTTCCCTGGAACTTAACGAGTCGCTCGTTGCATTAGCCGAGCGCGAGCAATGCGAGCGCCGAATGGGGAAAATACCTGAGGCGGATGCCGACCTTCGCCGGATTCGAGCACTGGCACGACAACACCCATGAAGCGCCTGTTCTGCGTAACCGTTTGGCTGTTTCTAGCGTGCGGTCTCGCCATTGATCTGCACCCGGCGGGTGCGGAGGAAGAGCAGGAAGAGGAAACCTCAAATGGCAATCCCGATGCCGGCGGGATCGTGATCGATCCTTCCAGTGGTGAAATCGCAGAAACGAGTCAGATCACGATCACGTTTCCAGTGGCGATGGTGGCTCCCGATCTCATTGATGTCGGCAGTCAGCCTCCCCCGTTTGTTGGCGAACCAAAACTCGACGGCACGTTCCTTTGGAAGAGCCAGACCGAAGGGGTCTTCACGATCAGCGGCGTAGTCGCCGGAGCGCATCATCGGTTAACGCTCGCTTCCGGCCTGAAAGACGCGAACCGGAAACCGTTCGTTGTGAAAAACTGGAGCGCCGAATTTACGACACCAAAATTTGCGATCAGCAGTGATTTCGGTGAACGGGAAGAGCTGTCGGCACGGCCGCAAATTTACCTTGAATCCACTTACGCAGTTCAACTCGCCGAAGCTGCGGAGCACATCTATTTTCAAGACCGCGATTCACACGAGCGTTTTCCCGTCGAGGTCATCCAAACCGCTGACGAGAAGAATTCCGGTCCGCCGGAAGGTACAGGGTTCAGGGTTGCGCCGCGACAATCGCTTCCAGTAGGGCATACGTTCGATTTGATTGTGAATGGCTTACTGGATGCGAAAAGCCGGCGTCCTCTTCCGTATTTGAAAGTGATCCCGCTCGGAAAAACCGAGCCGCTCAAGGTCGAATGGGTCGGCGCGTTCAATCACGCACTTGGGGATCCGTCGATTCAGATCAAGTTCAATGACGACATCGATCCGGTGGAAGTGACTCCGGAACGAATTCGTGTCGAGCCTGTGGTGCAGAAAATGAAACTGCTGGCCAGTGGCAGCGAAGTCGAAATCACTGGCAGCTTCGATACTGCGCAGCGCTATAGGGTGACGATTTCACCCGAAATAAGGGGCGACCGCGGCTACGGACTGGCCGCTGAATCGCGTTGGGGCGCAACGTTTCGTCCCAAGGAATCGTGCCTTGTCTTTCCCTCCTCCCAGGTGTTTGCCCGGGCACGACAGGAGTTGCGCTTTGCCTTTTTCCAGATCAACACGCCGCAGGTGATGTGGAAGTTGGCGCGCATCCCGGCAGAGAAATTGTCGGCAGTCACCGCGCGCGTCCGTGAATTTGAAAAGGATGCCACTGACCCCGTCACCGGCAAAGTCGTAATTGATCCGCGCACAGGCTTTTCGAAGCAATTCCAAACTGAATTGCTTGTCGACGCATTTCAATTGCCCGTGTCGGCCACTGGCACATTCGAAGCCACGGGGGGTGATGTCGAAACGCGACGCGACGTTCGTTGCACATCCACCACAAACGAAGGATTCGCCGGCCCCTATCTTTTCGAAGCGAGCGCGGTTTTTCCAGATGGCCGAACCGTCGGGAACCGCTCGATCATTTGCGTTAACGACTATCTCCTGACGCAAAAGCGAACGCCAACTACTGTGATCGTGCGGCTGGCGAAAATGTCCGATGCGAGTTCCGCAACCGGTGTAACCGTGCGCGCCCTCACCGACGAAAACATCGAACTCGGGCGTGCCGTCACGGACAAGAACGGTATCGCGACGTTCCCGAAGGATTCAATCTTGCCAAAAGCCCGCGATCCCAGGGTTCAAAACGCACATTTGTTCATCGCGGACACTGAGACCGGACCGGCGCTGCAATTTGTCGAAGGCACGTCGTATCCATCCGGGAGCGACTACAGTCGCTCCGATAGAAAACCGCATGCAGAGATCATCACTGACCGCAATCTGTATCGTCCGGGTCAGACCGTGAAGATGAAAGGATTGGTGCGAGATGTGAATGATGCGGCACTCACCATTCCAGCCGAGGCCGAGGTTCACTGGAACGTAACTGAAGCGTATGGGAGCAGAGTAATCGCCGATGGAAACACGACGGTTTCGCCCTACGGAGGGTGGGAAGGGGAATGGAATATCCCGGAAAGAGCGAAGCTTGGCAGCTACGAAATTCATTGCGCTGTCGCCGGCCGCGATTACGAGGGCGTCAACACGATCAGTGTTCAGGAGTATCGCGTACCCCTGTTCTCGGTCGTTCTGGAGGCAACCAGTCCCGAAGTCGGCACCACCGCCCACGCTCGGGTTTCCTCCGCGTATTTCCACGGCGCGCCAAACGTCGGCGCGCGTGTCCATTGGAAAGCGACTTGGGCGACATCGGCGGAGTTTGGCCCCGAGGAGGAAGGCTCTTTTCGAAAACGTTTCAACGCCTACGCCGAAGTCGGCCCGCGGCTTGATGCTGACAGCGAAGAGACGAAAACCATCGAAGGGGACGCAGAACTCGATCCCCACGGCATGGTCACACTTACCTGCCAATCGCCATTCAACGACGATCCCGCAGTTGGCCGTGCAACCGTGATTTGGCGCGTGGATGTCACTTCAGTCGACGGCCAAACCCTTGCGGGAGGTGATATGGCAACGCTGTTCTCGTCTGAAACGCGCCTCGGTGTTCGCACCAGCGAACAGATGACTGAACCTGCGGGAGTAAAGGTCGAGATCGACGCTCTCGATCCAAAGGATCAAAAAGTGAGCGGCGTACTTGTCCAAGGCGATCTGTACCACGTCACCACGAAAACGGTTAAGGAACAGATTGCGCCGTTTGTTTATCGCTATCGCAATACCGACGAGTTTGCGAAAGTCGCGTCACAAGAAGCGAAAACACCTGCTGATCTGATTTTCCCGACCACCGAGACAGGTCGATACGTCGTCGCTGTCAGCGCACGTGAAATCAAGACGCCGGTTGTGAGCGACGAAACGGCGGTGACCGGAGAAAAACCGGCTGAACTCCCAGTAATCAACGAGACCACATTCAAGATCGAACACCGCGCCGAGCCGTTTCTACCGGGTGATAAGGGTGCGTTTACGATACAAGCGCCATTTGGCGGCGTTGCCTGGGTCTCGGTTGAGACAGACGAAGTACTCGACACCCTGCTCGTTCCAGTGAGCGGCAACGCAGGTCGAATCGAACTGCCGATCAAAAGGGAGTACGCACCGAATGCGACGGTCTCGATTTATCTTGTTAAACCAGGAGGCGACAAAGAGCTGCCGCGAGAACGCTTCGCGTATAGCGACATCGAGGTGCGCCGACCGGACCGCGAATTAAAAATTGAGCCGCATCTCGCAAGTGCCACTGCGAAGCCGGGCGAAACAGTGCGCGGCGAAGTGAGCGTAACCTCTGAAAACAAACCAGTGTCTGACGTCGATCTTCTGGTCTTTGCCGTCGATGACGCGGTGCTCACGCTCGGAGACTGGAAGCTGCCGGCGATCGGCGCCAGATTTTATCCAAGGAATCCTTTTTCAGTGCGCACGTATGAGGCGTTGCACGGTTACATCGACGATTTAGCCAAGCTCAGCCTGACCCAAAAGGGATTCACCATTGGGGGCGGTGGCGAGGAAAACGTTTCAAACACTAAAAATGTCCGCAAAGAATTTCGCACACTCGCGTATTGGCAGGGAAGCTTGAAAACCCGCGCCGACGGTAAGGTCGCGTTTGAATTTACCGCGCCGGATAACCTGACGACCTATCGAATCGTCGCCGTCGGCCAGACAAAGGCAAACCAGTTTGGCGGGGACGCCACGCAGACGGTGAAAATATCGAAACCGCTCCTGATCGATCTGGCGCTGCCGCGTTTTTTGCGCGACGGAGATGAAGTTGAGCTGCGCGCGGTTGCCCGGGAAAACTTTGCCGACACCGATGAGATCACAATGCGCTGCAGCACGGACACAAATCTAAAGTTGCTTGGCGAAGACAGTGCGGTGCAGTCTGCCCACCGCGACGCGCCAACGGTGTTTCGGTTCAAGGCGAAAGTTGCAGACGGCAATCTCACGCCTGCAAAAGTCCGCTTTGAAGCGGTATCGAAATCTAATACCAAGATGTGGGACGCAGTGGAGATCACTCTTCCTGTGCAACCCCCGACGATTGTGCGCAAGGAAAGCGCCGCCGGTTCGTTCAAAGGTCCGCAGTTTGATGCACGCCGCGTAATGCCTGACGCATGGAAACACGGTCGCGGTCAATTTAACACGACAATTTCGACGTCGCCCTGGTTGCCCGAGGTTATGGGATTGCCGGTGATTCTTCACTATCCGCATGGCTGCTTCGAACAGATTTCGACGAAACTTCTTGGCTACAGCTTGCTGGCAAACTTGCTGGCCTATTTACCGGATCTGCAGGAACGCGACGTTGAATATCGCGCCACGCTCGAACGCGGGATGAAGCAGTATGCCGATTCACTGCTGAGCGATGGGATGCTTCCATATTGGCCCGGTGGCGACACGGGCAATGGTTTCGTGAGCTGCCAGGCCCTGTGGTCGGTTAATGAATCGCTCAAGGCTGACTTTGAAGCGCCTCCAGATTTACAAGAGAAACTCACCGGCTCGGTGACTAAAATCTTGAAAGGCCAGATTCCTGCGTCGCGATTTGAAAAGTGCTTTGCTCTTTTTGTGCTCACGCAGTCAGAAAGCCACGACGATTTTCACAATGAATCACAAGACCTGTATCTGCATCGCAATGAGGGCAGCGACGAAGAGAGGGCATTGCTTGCGATTGGACTCCACCAGCAAAACATCATGGCGCGCGAGCAGCAGCAACTCCTGCGCGAAATCGATGTGCCGATCAAAGAGCGCGCATTTAATCCTGCTACTTTTACATCGATGACTCGTGCGGAGGCGATGCGCGCGTTCGCGTTTAATGTGATCTCGCCCCCATTCTGGACGAAGCAAAGAAAACAACAGGCACGCGAGCGTATGGCAAAGTTGATGGACGCCGCGGGTTCGCTTTCGACGCAGGAAAATCTGTGGCTCCTCCTCGCGTTCAAATCAATGCTAGGTACGGAAATCGCGCCGGAGTTGGTGAATAAAATCCAGCCGCCAGGCGTGTTTTCAAAAAACAATCGAGCGATCGCCTGGCCGGACCATAGACTCGACAGCGATTTGGCGATCAAGGGGCTCAATCAAGGGGCGCTGACGTTTTTGCTACAAGCCGAATATTCGACGAACGAAGTCGATACCGACCGCGTGGATCGTGGATTTCGGATTGAACGCGTTGTGAAAAATTTGACCGACCCCAGCCGGGCTGGCACTTCCGAAGCTCCATTTAAGCTGGGCGATCAATTACTCATCACCTACCGGTTAAACACACGCAAGCGCCAGAATTTCGTTGCACTGGAAGATTCGCTGCCGGCCGGTCTGGAAGTAGTGAATCCAAATCTCGCGCTCGTTGCCAAATTTTTTCAGCTTCCGCCGGCGGATCCACACGATCGAATGCTTGGATTGTCATACTCTGAGATGCGCGATCGCTCGGCGCTGCTTTATTTTGATACGGTCGACCCAGGCTCAGGCACTTATTCGGTTCTGGCCCGCGCAACTGCTGCAGGCGCGTTCCGCTGGCCCGCCACCCAAGTGGCACCAATGTATGACAGCCGTTTTTCAGGGCTGTCGCCTTCAAGTTTATGCGTTATCTCCGCCGATTGATTCTGGGGAGCTCACGCGCCCTTGCGTGCCGGTTTCGGTGCCCTCGCCAAAACTTCCTGCGCGTTATCGGGATAACAAACCTGCGGCTCCCGAAAAGATCGCGATGGCGAGGGCGCCATTGGCAGCACGCGAAGCCGCGTACGCTCCCCAGAGTTCTCCGACCGCGTTCATTGATAATTTTCGCGTTTCTCGTCGTAGCGATGGCGCTTCTGAGCATTTGGTCGTTGTCGGTTCCTAACGAATTACAGAGACCGCCAGCCGGAACGTTGAGACTACTGGATTGTCGTGGCCGCGAGATTGCCGAGTTAGCAACGTCGGAAGCGCGCTCTCAAATCCCAGTCACTCTGGAGAAAATGGGTAGGTGGTTGCCGCGGATCACGGTGGCGTTGGAAGATCGACGGTTTTACAACCACCATGGTATCGACTGGCGTGCGATAGCTGCTGCGTGCACACGCAATGTGCGATCGCATCACCTTGTCTCCGGAGCCTCAACGATCACGCAACAGCTCGTTAAATTAGCGACCGGCCGTCAACACCGCAGTTGGAGCGGGAAACTGTACGAAGCGATTGTCGCGCGAAAGCTTGAACACCGATTCAGCAAGAAACGAATTCTCGCTGCGTATTTGAATCGCAGCAGTTATGGCAATCGGCGAATCGGGCCGGAAGCCGCCGCTCGAGCATATTTCAACAAACCGGCGCGAGATCTCACATTGAGCGAAGCAGTTTTTCTTGCCGGGTTGCCCCAGGCGCCGACGC
>DATBEX010000246.1:0-18396 GCA_036558805.1 Candidatus Udaeobacter sp. | reverse complement strand
TGATGCCATCCTGCCTTCAACCCATAGAGCTGGCAGTCGACCATGTGCGAAATGGTCGTTAGCGGATGCCAGTTCAGGGAGTGAATATGTGTAAATGCCCAGGCAATGCCGCTGATGCTAAGACCACCTGTTATTTTCGTGTTCTCATAAACGTAACGTGGATCGTCGTAGTTAATGAAGTCATGCCAGAGCGTTTGGCCAAAAACGAGCCAGGTAAGCACCGCAAGGGAAAGACAGATACCGATGGTTAGCCAGTAGCGGTTCACCATTGTCCCCATTTTTAAGGAATGACGAACGCCAAAGGACGAACGCCGAAGGAACGACGAAACCCAAATGAAAACAGGATACACTCCAACTTCGTCATTTAGCTATTCGGGGTTGTTTCCTCATTCGACATTCGAGGTCCGGCATTTCTCTACGACTTCCTCCGGTAAATCAAAATGTATTTTCCCAATTGCGGCACTGACTGTGGCACGTTCTCGAAATAATAGTCTGTTTTGTCTGGAGCCACCATGTTCACGAAACCGGCAACGACATAGTTTTGTGCGGTGTATTCATTGGCCCAGGTGAAAATCGATCGCTCGGATTCGGGCCGCTGCAGCCACGAATCCGGCATCACCACAAAGATAAGAAATTTTGGGCGAGCCCGTTCAATGTCACGAATCATTTCGTGCTGCATTTCGCCGGCATATTTCTGCGGCTCCATCAGGCCATAAGTATAAATGTAGCCGGTCGCGGAGCGCCGGTCGGAATAGAAATAAATCTGCGGCTCGGAACCCAGCACGGCAATCGTGTCACTTCGGGTTGTATGTTCTCGCAGGTATGCTGCGATCCGTATGGATTCCACGAAGGGACTTTCTGGATAAATCACCCGAGAAGCCTCCGCCGTTGAGGCCTCAAAAAAGAACCTTCTGTCTGCAAGAATCGGCCATGCAAGAGCAAAACCCAGCAGCAAGATAGGGAGAAATCGGACGACGATTATCTTATGTTGCACGACGTCTGACAATCTGCCGATTGCCAGACCCGCAAGCAGCGAGACAGCCGGAAGCAGTAAGATGAAATAATGCAGTCGAAAATAAAATCCCGCGCATAGCGCCAGTGTAGAGAAGAAAACGAACGTCAGAAGGAAAACTGCGATTGGACGTGTTCGCTTTTCCCAAAAACCTGCAAGGAGCCCGATTCCAACCAGCATCCAAATCGGGCAACCGACCCTAATCACTTCCATCACGCTATCGACGAAAATTCGCGGCGCCTGGCTGACAGGGACCAGGCTGCCGTATTGACGAGCATAATCGATTGTCCAAAACCAGAACCTTTGGAATACACCGAGCCGCCAGAGTAGAAGGCAGGTAATCCCGAAAGGCAGAATCACGCCTGCACTGAAAATCAGGGCCCGAACAACTATTTTTCTAAAGCGGAATCGGCGATAGGCATTGTTCGCGATGAGGTAAGTCGCTCCGAAGATAGGGAAGAACACTGCGGGCTGCTTCATTAATACTCCGAGTCCGAAGAGAAACCCGCTCGCGAACAGGGAGCCAGACGTTTGGCGATCCGTGGCTTTGAGTAACAGCAATATTCCGCCGAGTACCGGGAGCAGTACGAAATGTGTGGCGTGGCCGGCAAACCCCAGCACCGATGGACTTATAGACAGAACGGCATAGCTCGTTGCCGCGGCAAGTCCTACCACCGAATCTACAAGGTGGCGGCCAATCAAGAACATCAGAATGATGGCAGCTGCGTTAACAATAAGCAGTCCGAAATGGATTCCAGTTACCGTTTGCCCAAACATCGACATGATGGCGGCGTACACGGCATAAGTGCCGGGAAACTTCATAGTGTACGCGAGCTTGTATGGTGGAACGCCTTGCAAAATCAGTTGACCCGCATAAGCGTATTCGCCTTCGTCGCGTTCCAAAGGAATCCCAAGGAGTCGAATCCGGATGACAATAACGAGACCAAAAGCACCAGCTGCGACAAGCCCCCATGCAATCCGCAGCACTCTTTCTTGATCACGACTTTTGGTCGACATTAGAAGTGCTAAATCGATGAAGAGGCGATCTGGCGCAAGATGTGAACAAGCGGGGCCTCTAGAATCGCCGAACCTCCTTATTTGGCTCTTATGTCTGGTCGCCGGAGTTCGAACCTTCATCTTCTGCGCAGCATTTCCGTTTTTCAACAACGTCGATGAGCAGGCACACCTCGATTTAGTGATGAAATACGCACGAGGTGAACCGCCGCGCGATTTGGGTCATTATTCTGCCGAAGCGGCAAATTCTATCGCTTTATACGGCACGCCGGAGTACTTTATGGCTTCGCAGCAGTTCTCGACGCACGAATTTCCGCTCCCAAACTGGAAGCTGCCGGTTGGGCAGCGCGAGGATGTTGTAAACAGGACTTCGGCGTGGTGGCTGGCGAATCAAAATCACGAGTCGGGAGAACCGCCGCTCTATTATGCCATCGCAGGTTTCTGGCTAGATCTTGGCCGACTCTTTGGCGTTAAAGCCGCCTCACTATTGTATTGGGTTCGCTTTTTGAACGTGTTCGTTGCGGGAGCTCTCGTCTGGGTAGGCTTCCTCGCCGCAAAGCTTGTCTTTCCCAATCGACAGTTTATCCATTTTAGCGTTCCGATCCTGCTGGCGGTTTGGCCGCAAACCACCTTCTATTCGATACAAAGTGACTTGCTCTCCCCGCTCTGCTTCGGAGTCACTTTTATCGGTTTGATAAAATTTTTGAGGGCCGAGCCACCCACTCTGGCCCTTGCACTCTGGACCGGGCTTGCGCTTGCCGCGACTTGTCTCGTCAAAACAGCAAACATCGCTCTTCTCCTCGTCGTCGGGATAGCTTTGATCGTCAAGATACAAAAGCTAAGTAAAAAGACTGCCTTCGGTCTGCTTTTGGTACCATTCGCCGGACTAATAATATCCGCGGGCGTTCCACTCGCTGCCTGGTTTGCGTGGAACTATAATACCTTCGGCGATCTCACTGCTACTGCCTCGAAAATTGACTTTCTTGGTTGGACCCGCAAACCCATCAGCAATTGGTGGCCCCATCCAATTTTCACGCCGAATGGGTTGAAAGAGTTCTGGCCTGAATTGATGGCGAGCTTCTGGCGGGGCGAATTTATCTGGCAGGGCAAACGACTCGCTTCCCAAACGAGCGACGCCTTCTACTGGATCTCTTCGACGCTTGCCATTGGCTTGGCCGTGATCAGTCTGTTTCCGCGCCTAACGAAACTGACCGTCATCGAGAGAGAGGGTCTTTGGCTGGCACTATCAAGCCTCGCTGTTCTGGTCTTGTTCGTTGCGCTTCTATCAATGGCCTTCGACTTCGGGCTTTGCCCATATCCGTCCCGCGAACATCCGTATTTCACCTCGGGAAGGCTACTCAGCGCTGCTGCGGTTCCATTTTTCTTGGTTTACTCTCAGGCACTGGACTGGCTATTTTCGTCGATTCCGCGGATGTGGCCCCGGATGATTTTATTGGGGGGAATCGTGCTCTTCATCGTAGGCTCGGAATCCAATATTAACTGGCCCGCGTTCTCCAGCGATTATAATTGGTTTCACCTCCCTTAAGGGAGCGACTCAAGGAATTCTGGAATGGAAGCAGCGGGTGGTCGCAAAGAAATGTCGCGACAAATCACCGAGGGGCCTTGCTGTTCATGGTGGAGAGCATCGCTTTTCGCTTTGATCCTGGTCGCTGTGACAATTTTTGCGTACCGGCCCGCGTGGAATGGAGGTTTTCTCTGGGACGATGACGTCTACATTACAAATAACGAGCTGCTGACAGCCCCTGACGGCTTGCGCCGAATCTGGTTTTCGCTCGATTCGCCCTCACAGTACTTCCCGCTGGTCTACACGACATTTCGGATCGAGCACGCCATTTGGGGTCTCAACACAAGCGGTTATCATTGGGTGAATCTTCTGCTTCATATCGCCAACGCACTGCTGGTCTGGATGGTGCTGGCGCGGTTAAAGGTCCCCGGAGCGTGGCTGGGTGGCGCGATTTTTGCGCTACATCCGGTGCAGGTGGAATCGGTTGCCTGGATTACAGAGCGAAAAAACGTTCTGATGGGTTTCTTCTTTTTGCTCACGCTGCTTGCGTGGATCGCGTTTGTCGACGGAAGAACGAAGCGCCGCTGGATATCTTATGGCCTGGCTTTAATCGTGTATGTACTCGCGCTTTCGGCCAAGACAACGGCCTGCACGCTGCCGGCAGCGTTGTTTTTGATTTTGTGGTTGGAGAAGAGGCCTATCAGTTGGCAGCGAATCTTGCAGATCATACCTTTCCTCGTTCTCGGTTTGACGATGGGTGCATTGGCAATGTGGTGGGAGCGTTACCACCAGGGAACTGGCCGCGCCCTTTTTCCATTTCTAAGCCCAATCGAGCGGATCCTCGTCGCAAGCCGGGCCATTTGGTTCTATCTAGGCAAACTCATCTGGCCGTCTAACCTGACGTTCATTTATCCGCGATGGGATATCGCGCCGACTCACTTTCCCAACTACGTCTGGCTTTTAGCGGGATTGATCACATGTGTGTCAATCTATTTTCTCCGTCGATATTTCGGACGCGGTATGGAAGTCGCAGCCGCATTTTTTATTGCGACGCTGAGCCCGGTGCTGGGCTTCATCATGCTTTACACATTTCGCTACACGTTTGTAGCAGATCATTATCAGTACCTGGCATGCATCGGTCCGATAGCCCTGGTGGCTGCGGGTTTTGCCAATCTGGCGAATGCGTTCAAGAACATTCGTACCTTAATTCTAACCGCGGCGCTGTGTATGGTGGCACTTCTGGCGACGCTGACGTGGCGACAGGCGGCAATGTACGGCAACATCGAAACGCTTTGGCGCACCACTCTAGCGAAGAATCCCAGCTGCTGGATGGCTCACAATAATTTGGGCATTGTTCTCTTCGAAAGGGGACAGCTCGATCAGGCAATTGCGCACTATCGGACTACATTACAAATGCAGCCCAACTTTTGGGATGCCGATTACAATCTTGGCACCGCTCTTCTGGGCAAAGGCCAGGTCGACGAGGCAATCTTCTATTGCGACAAGGCGGTCGCGATGCAACCAAACGATCCCGATGCACGCGTGGCTTTAGCCAATGCACTTCTTCAAAACAAACAGGTTGATGACGCCATCGGTCATTATCAAAAAGCGGTAACCATGCGTCCCGACTACTTTCTTGCTCGTTACGGCCTCGCGCATGCGCTGCTCGAAAAAGGGAAGCTCGATGCGGTAATCGAGCACTGTCGGGCTGCTTTGTTGGTCCAGCCCCGGAACCCTGATTGTCATACAGTTCTAGCGATTGCGCTCGATGAACAAGGTCAATTTGCCGAAGCCATCCAGCACTACGAAAAGGCACTGGAAATTTCCCCTCGATCGATTTACGCGTTAAATAATCTGGCGTGGTTGCTGGCCACAAGTTCCAACGCGTCGTTCCGCAACGGGACCAGAGCGATTCCACTTGCCCGGGAGGCTGACCAATTTTCCGGAGGCACGAACGCGCTTGTGCTTCGCGCGCTGGCAGCCGGGTATGCCGAAGCCGGGCAGTTTGAAAAGGCAATTGAAAGTGGGCAGGCAGCGACGCGGCTGGCGCGAATGCAAGGCAACAATTCGTTAGCCGGGGCGTTAGAGCAAGAGGTGGAGCTTTACGAGCTGGGTTTGCCTTACCACGAAGCCCCAAAATGACTGCTGCGCAGCTCGCCAGTGCATTCCATCTTGAACATCTATCAGAGCTCGTCGCGCAGTATGTTGAAGATTGCCGTGCTCTCTGCCACGCCTTGCAGGGCGTCTGTTCCCGGGCCGTTTCCAAACGCGACGACATCTTCAACGGTTACCAACGCGGATTTCGTGTAAAATGCGGCTGGTTCCGGCTGTTCTGTTTGCGGTTGTTTGCTTGGATTTTCGTCCTGTTTACCGGGAATTTTTGCCGCTCCATATGATTTATCGCCATTCGGACCGGTTGCCCAGGTAATCCAAGGTTGTCCAGCGGAATTGAAGCCTAACAAAGCGATGCCGCTATCTTTGCGAAAGGGAAATCCGTTCAAGTTCAATCCGCCAATGGCCACGTCGCCGCAGACCACAATCGTCGATTTTTCTCCCCCGTAACTTCGTGCAATACCGACTGCACGATCCAGTTCGACCGTTTGGCCGAGCGTTCTTTCCCCACTATTTTCATGTGCGGCTTTTCGCATTAGCCCCGAATCAACGACCAGCAAATAGCCGCCAACGTTGTACTGGAGTAATTGGATTGCTCGGCGCACCATATCCGAAAGGCTCGGCTGCTGACCTTTTTCCTCGACCTGGTTTACAAACGCGAGGTCTTGTTTACCAAACACGCCTACCAGTTTTGGACGGCGCCACGCGGGAATCGCGTCTAACTCAGCTCGCGTTCGGACAATATCGAACCCGTTGCCACGGAGCTCGAGTAAGAGATCGCGACCGTCCTGTCTTTCTCCGCCTTTGGTAGTGGGAAGGAATTGCGCCGCTCCGCCACCCATCGCGATGTCGATATTTCCCCGATCCACAAACTCAGCTGCGATCTTCTCGGCATCATTCGGGTCGGCAGGATGAGCGTAAAAGGCGGCGCTCGTCGGATCGGTCAGCTTTGCATCCGTCACGAGTCCCGTGGCGCGTCCGTACTCGCGCGCTATTTCAACGATGCTCTTGATCGCTTTTCCGTCGGCGTTGATCGCAAGGGCACGGTTGGCCACCTTCTCTCCGGTCGCAATCGCAGTTGCTGCGGCTGCTTGATCTGGAGCTGCAAAATCCTTTGAATAATTCATCACCAACGCTGCATGAGCCATCGAATCCAGGTTCAGACGGGTACCCGCGCCTGCAGCATAGGCTCGTGTGGGAGCAAGGCGGGCAGGCGAAAGCCCTTCTCCGACAAACAAAATAATTCCAAAAGGTTTTCGGATAACCCAGTGCTGAAAATAAAGGACCCCAATTCCGGCAAAGGCGAGGAGGCACACGAGCGCCAGCAACTGATTACGCCACTTCATTGCCTTCCTTGTAGCGGTGGTCTATGACCGTCGCAAATGACTGTCCAAGTTTAAAGAAGGATGTTTCAAGGCGTTAGCTTGAAAACTTATCCATCTCCGAGACGAAAGAACCGCTTGTCGACCTTCTCATTCATCGCCAAAGTGCGCGACGTATGGCTGGACCGGTGATGCTTATTATTCGCGACGGCTGGGGGATTAATCCGGGCGGCAAAGATAAGCGTAAGGAAAATGGCGATGCATCCCTTCTAGCGTCGACGCCATTTCATGACCAGCTCTACCGGGATTATCCCGGCTCCAAATTAAGCGCGAGCGGGAGCGATGTTGGTCTGCCGGACGGACAAATGGGAAACTCGGAAGTCGGCCATCTCAACCTGGGAGCCGGGAGGATCGTTTACCAGGATCTAACCCGAATTAATAAAGCAATTAAAGAGGGCGAACTAACACGAAATCGAGTTCTGCAGGAAAACTTCGCGAGCGCGCGCGGTCACAGGCTTCATCTGCTCGGGCTGGTTTCAGACGGCGGAGTGCACAGCCATTATTCCCATATGATCGCGCTTGCGAATTCGGCGCATGACGCCGGCGTTACGGATATTCTTGTGCACGCGTTCACGGATGGTCGGGACACGTCTCCAACGGGAGGGGCCACTTATTTGAAGACTTGCGAAAAGGAACTTACGAGGAGCGGTGCGCGGATTGTCACGGTTGTAGGACGGTATTTTGCGATGGATCGCGACCGGCGTTGGGACCGGACCAAAAAGGCCTGGGACGCGATTGTTCTTGGTCGCGGCGAAATCTGCAAATCATCACCGTCGGCGGCTGTGGACCAGCAATACAAAGAGGGCAAAACGGATGAGTTCATGCCGCCATTGATTTTCTCTTATGCAAATGAACAGCGTGTGCGTGACGACGATGTGGTTTTATTTTTCAACTTCCGCGCCGACCGCGCCCGCCAATTATCACAGGCGTTTTTGCTGAAGGATTTCGATGGCTTCGATCGCGAGGTGTGGCCCCAAATTCACTTCGTCACGCTGACGCAATACGATGCGACGTATTCTTCGCCGTTTATTTTTGCGCCGGAGGAGCTCGCCGACATTCTGGGTGAAATCGTCAGCGCCGCTGGCAAACGGCAGCTACGCATCGCCGAGACGGAAAAGTACGCGCACGTGACTTATTTTTTTAATGGAGGCATCGAGAAACCGTTTTTGGGCGAAGACCGCAAATTGATCCCCTCGCCAAAAGTCGCCACGTACGATTTGAAACCGGAGATGAGCGCCGTCGAAGTCACCGATGCGCTGCTCGGGCGGATGGCGAATTACGACCTGATAATTCTCAATTTTGCGAATCCGGATATGGTCGGTCACACGGGCGTGGTTGGGGCGGGAATCAAAGCGGTAGAGACCGTAGATGAGTGCATGGCGCGAATCATCCCGCAACTTCTAGAACTTGACGGCAAGGCCATCGTGACGGCTGATCACGGTAATTGCGAAAAGATGCGCAACGCTGATGGTTCGCCAAACACTGCACACACCAGTAACCTTGTGCATTTCATTTACGTCGCCAACGATGCTGCCCAATTTCGATGCGAAGACGGAATTCTGGCCGACGTCGCGCCGACTCTTTTATTTTTGCTCGGGCTGCCGCAACCCAAAGCGATGACAGGGCACAATTTGATCGTGCCAGCTTAACGTGGCTTGAACTACGGCGACGAAGCTAATATCGGGTCCCTGGCGGGCATGTCGTCGAAAGCGATTTCCAATTTTCGATTCATTAGTCGCGTCCCGGCTACAGCTAGTCGGTGCAAAAACGGAATGTGGTAATCGTCTGTTGTTTCGTGCCAGATTGGTTTGCGAGCGAGTGTGAGCGCGCCGTCGCTCTCCACAAGAGCTCCCCAGCCGACGGGAACCTCGGAATCCCGGAATAAGTCCTCGGGTAAAACGAGAAAATACAAATTCGCGCAGTGGTAGCGACGTAGTTTGTCGAACTTGGTACAATCATAGAGGCGATTTTGCAGCACGCGGAGCTCCCGCAAAAGTCGCGCGTAGCCACGGTGGCCGATCACCGTTAGATCAGGCAAATCAAATTCGGGAAATAGGGAATCGCCGTTCCGGAGGTTCGGATAATGCGCGCGCAGCCGCTTTTCGAGGAGTTGACGGCGCTGGCAAATCGATTCGAGTTGCTGGCGGGTCGCATCGCTCTGGCAATTGTCTCGCCGCAAATCGCAGAGTGCTTGTTTGCATTCAAAGATTGCGGTCGATCCAATTTTCCTGGGCGTGCGTCGATACGCAGCGACGTCGGCACGATATCGGCATTTTGGCAGGCTAACTTCCAATGCGCACGCGGAATATCCGTGGGTCTGCGCCCACTGAAACGCGAGTCGTTTCAGACGCGAGTGTCTCTCGGTTTCCCCGTAGGTGTGTCTTATTCCCGCAGCCATCTGGCGAGATCCCGTGCCCAATAGGTGACAATAATACTGGCCCCTGCACGTTTTAGCGCAGTCATGATCTCGAGTACGGCATCACGTTCGTTCAGGAGCCCTTTCTCCACGGCTCCTTTGACCATCGCATATTCGCCGCTGACGTGATACACGGCGGTCGGCGCCCCGAAACGTTCACGGACTCGCCACAAGATGTCCATGTAAGGCAAGGCAGGTTTTACCATCACGATGTCCGCTCCTTCCTCGATATCCAATGCAACCTCACGTAGCGCTTCATGGGCATTGGCAAAATCCATTTGGTACGAGCGGCGATCACCAAACTGCGGCGGACTCTCCGCTGCCTCCCGGAATGGTCCGTAGAAAGCCGACGCGAATTTGGCGGCGTAACTCATAATCGAAGTTTGATCGAACCCTCGAGAATCGAGGACTTCGCGAATCGCGCCCACACGGCCGTCCATCATATCACTTGGCGCCACAATTTCCGCGCCGGCTGCCGCGTGAGAGAGAGCTGTCTTCGCTAGCAACTCAAGAGTCTCGTCATTGAGAACATGGAAATGATTTCCGTCGATCTGCGTTACACCGCAATGGCCATGGCTCATGTACTCGCACAGACACACGTCTGTGATCGTGACAAGCTCCGGACACTTTGATTTGATGGCTCTCAATGCTTTTTGGACAATTCCATTTTCAGCGTAAGCCCCACTCGCCTGCTCGTCCTTTTGTGCTGGGATTCCAAAAAGCAAAACGGCTTGAAGTCCCAGATCTTGAGCGGCGCACGCTTCATCTGCGACCTCCTTTAGGGATATCTGGAAAACCCCGGGCATGCTGGCGATCGGCCGGCGCTTCTTGACCTTTTCACTTACAAATAGAGGCAAGACGAAATTGTGGGTATTCAAATGCGTCTCCCGCACGAGATTTCGCAGAGCAGGCGAGCGCCGCAACCGACGCAGGCGATGCACGAGTTTTCTCACAAGGCGATGCTACGCGCGGCAAAAGTGGGTCGCAAGCAACCAGGAACCAGCTTACTCGACTGTCCACTGTAGCGGCGGCTTCCTCGGCCGCGGCAAAGCTAGATCTAGGCCTGCGCGTGAGGACGCGCGTCTCTACGTCGTGAAGTGCGGTCGATAGCAGATGCTTGACGCCGAGTGACGTTAGGTGTCTGCATCTTGATCGTGGCGCGCGGCTCTGATTACTTGTTAGTCGATATCAGCAATTCATACGCAAAACTTGCGTTTGCGTCGGCGAGGCGAGTCTTCGCGCCGACACGGATCGTTACCAGGAAGCTTTCCAGCCGCGTGGTGATCCAGCTTCTCAGAAAACGAAAAGTAGAGAAAATGGTGGTCTCTTCGGTCGTGCCCGCGAAGAAATCGGCAATTTTGAAGGCCGCAGGAAAAACGAAGGTGCTTTGGTTGGACTGGAAGCTGCAGATGGGGGTCGAGATTGATTATCCAAAGCCTGAAACAATTGGCGCCGATCGGCTAGCGAACGCTGCAGCGGTCACAGCGCTTTTCGGCTTTCCCGCAATCGTGGTGGACTTCGGTACGGCGGTGACCTTTGATATCGTTTCAGAGCGCCGGGCCTATATCGGCGGCGTGATCGCGCCAGGCCTCGAATCCATGACTAACTTCCTTTATCAGCATACGGCGCTCTTGCCGAAGCTTTCATTGCAAGAACCGCGGCGCGCAATTGGGAAATCGACGATCCAGGCGATGCTTTCGGGAGCCGTAATCGGCTATCGCGGATTGGTTCGCGAAATCCTTTCCAAAATTAAAGCGGAGCAGTTTCCGCGTAAGAAAGTTTACATGGTGGCGACCGGTGGATACGCGGGACTGATCTCGCGAGAATTGCCGGAGATCGGCGTGGTTCATCCAAATCTTACTTTGGAAGGATTACGAATCGTGGCGAACCTGAATGACTGATTCGGAGCCGGAGGGGTGTTCGCTTCCTCCTATTATTCACGCGTCGATTTTTCCTAAGCGAGCCGAAAAATCAGCTCGTTGAGGTAACTTTCCACTTGTCAGATGGGCTGAATAGGGTTTGAATCGCTACTTCATGAGAGCGTGGGGGATGGCGGCAGTCGCCGCGATGGTGCTTAGGTTATTCGCCGCAGATTCGTTTGGAGCGGAAAATGTTGCTCCGACTAAGGCGGAGCTGGAGGAAATGTACAATGCTGCGTTCCGCGCGTTCGATTCGAACAAATTCGCGGAAGCGCTCAAACAACTCGATGCCATCGATGCACGTCAACCTGATCTTGCGGCGTCGAAGAATCTGCGCGGCGTGATCCTGATGCGTCAGGGCAACTACGATCAGGCAGAAGCAGCGCTGCAGGAGGCTTACAGAATCGATCCTAAGTTTTGGAACGCGCGCTTTAACCTGGCGGAGATTCCATTCCTTAAGAAAGATTGGGCGGAAGCAAGGAATCGCTTCGAGAAACTGCTTTCTAACGGTGAATCCGATCTGGCGAAGGAGGCTTCACAGCTGATCCAATATAAGATCCTGCTCACGTACCTCCTCGAAGGGAAAGAAAACATGGTCGATTCGGTTCAGGCCAAGTTGGAGCTTTCGCCGGATACGCCTGCAGTTAACTACGTCAAGGCAGCCGTCGCGCTTCAACAGAAGAATCAAAAAGAAGCCCAAGACTGGATCAGCGCCGCGGAAAAGAATTTTTCACCGCAACTAAACAAACTTTTTGCAGAATCACTTTACGAAGTTGGCTGGCTGGAAAAACCAGTCGGCGAAGCCCGGCCTTCGTTGCCGCTCATGACGGCTGCTGAGCGCTCGGAAAAGACCAAAGCCGCCGCTCGTGCAAAGTTTGAGCAGGCACAGCAGGCACTGCGGCAACGTGATCTCGCTACAGCTCTTAAACTGGCCGAGGAGGCTGACCAGGCGGATCCCAACCAGGCGGCGACGATTAATTTACGCGGCGAGATTCTGATGCAGCAGGAACAGTTCGATCAGGCCGAAGCCGCCTTTAAGAAGGCGGCTAAGCTGGATCCGAAACTTCGCGAGGCTCAATACAATCTGGCGCAAATCCCCTTTAAGAAAAAGGAATACGCCAAAGCGCGGGACCGTTTCGAGGCATTGTACAAGCGCACCCCGGGAGGGGATAAAAATCAGGCGGCAGAGCTCATCAAGTTCAAGATTTACATGACGCTTTTGCTGGAAGGAAAAGAGAGCCGCGCACACGCGATGATGGATGAGTTTCAATTTACCGGAGATACGCCAGCACTTTATTATGCTCAGGCGGCCTGGGAATATCAGCATCACAATGCAGAGAAGGCTGCTGATTGGGCCGCTTCGGCCAATAAGATTTATTCTGCGGCTCTCAATAGCGTTTTCGCCGATGCGTTCTACGACGTTGGTTGGATGCAGAGACCGGCAGCTGCGACCATGCCCACGCCCGCGTTCGATACAGCTCAGGCTGAAGGAAGTCCAGCGGTCGAGCCGAGCCCTATTCCAGACAAGGTGTTTGCTGCGAACACCCAAAATGATACCTCGAAAAGCGAAGGGCTCACTCTGGGCTCGACGCTGAGCGCGCCGTCCAGCGCCGGACTGGATATCGCCAGCGCCGGATCAACAACTGGACAGACTTCCACCTCCTCCTCGAGCGATGCGGCCCCGGGAACAGACGCTCAGCCCGCACCGCAGCCGGCATCGGCGTCCGCTTCAAATGGCAGTGAGTCCACGGCTGCCGCCGCCCCCGCTGAATCACCGCAGACATCGCCTGCTTCCACGGACCAAAATAATCAGACAGCTGTCGCGCAAACCAGCGCTTCCGCCAGTCCGGCCGTGGCAACGGCCCCTGCCAAAGCTGCACCGTCTGGTATTCTGGCAAAAGGCAGAATGTGGGTTGTCGGAGGACTGCTTCTAGCGGCGCTATTCATACTTGCCTGGGTGATCGCGCCCACTTTTCGCCGTCGTTATGCTTTCAACGTGCCTAGTTACCCGCGAGCGACATCCGATGCAGCGCCTGCACGGTTTAAGCCGAGAACGTCGGCAATGTCGGAAAAGAAAACCGGCAACGGCTTCGTCGGGGGGCCTCGTCAGATTTCGATACAGTTAAAGGCGTCGAAACCGTCATTGGGACATGGCGATGCTCCTTTAGCTAGCGTGGGTGGCGTTCTTAATATGGCTAAAGGTTTGAGACCGAAACCATCACGAGACCTTGTCCATCAGATGGAGGAGCCAGGCCGCGAAGTGTCGGTTATCGGATCACAGCCTGAATCGTATGTCGGTCCGGTGATCGAACAACCGGCAGAGAACGGAGAAAGTTTGCACACTGAGGCTCCGCAGACGGCTGAGGTAACTGAGGTTTCACCGCTCGATGAATTGACCGAGTTCGCGACGATCACGCCGCAAGCTCCTGTCGAGATTCCGGAAAGCGTCGAAGAAATCGCATGGCCCCCGCGTGAGACGAGCGACATGTTCGACGGTGCGAAGGAGCCTCCGTCGTTTGAGGAGGAACTTGCTGAGAGGCCGCACGATGAAGAAATCGCACTATCAGCTGCGACGGCGTTGACCGAGCTTCCCGTTGAATCAATCAGCGTAGAGCAATCAGTGCCTGACCAGACCGTTTCGGAGTTGATTCCTACTCCCGTACTCGCAGGGGCTGCCGTTTTCCCGTCTGATTCAGTAAATGTCGCTTCCCCAGAGCCTGCATTTCCGCAAACAACAACACCCGCAATCATGCCTGAAACAACCCAAACTCCCACCGCTCCCGTAAACAAAGCCCCGGCTCCGCCGATGGCCAAACCGCAACAACCACCCGCCGCGATGCAAACATCCGTGCAGCTTACTTTCTCGTTCGAGATCGCAGCCATGCAGCTTACGCCCAGTTTTAAAATGGGTGCGCTCAAGGTGCGTCCCATATCGAAACTGGTCACGATGCGGTTGCCCTCGCCTCAGCAGCCTCAGTCTGCTCTGAATTTGCAGGTCAGTTTCGAAGTGGCAAAAATTCAACCCGCCTCGGGAGCGCTCGGTACGATCCGAATGGTTCCGTCTCAACAGCAGAGGCCTACCCCCGGTGGTTTGCCCTCATTTGCCGTCGCCGGGTTACAGGTAGTTCCCAATTCTGAGACTGCGCCAGTCCAGCTCACACCATCGAGACAGGGACGTGCATCGGTTCTCATCACTGTGCCATTCCAGATAACTACGCTCGAGTTTGCGCCCTCTCTTGAAATAGCATCCGTAATTCTGAATTCGAACTCCAAGCAGGTGGCTGTTCAATTACCAGGCGCTGGCCCGGCCCCGGCCGAAGGAGCCCCAATGTTTGAGATATCAAATCTGGAACTTGGTGAAGGCGGCGACATCGGCATGATCCACCTGAATCCCGTTAACGCGCCAAAGCGAGCTTGATCAGGCAAACCTTCTCGATCCGAAGAAGGCTTCCTCAGGTCAGCGCCAATTTAGCGAACGCAGTTGGTTCGGAAGAAATACTCCGTTCTTTCGAATCAGTTTACCATCAAAGTAGATTTCTCCGCCGCCGTATTCGGGGCGCTGAATGCTTACCATGTCCCAGTGCACCTGGCTTCGGTTTCCATTATCCGCTTCTTCGTAAGCTTGCCCGGGAGTAAAATGAAACGAGCCCGCGATCTTCTCATCAAACAAGATATCCCGCATGGGATGCAAGATGCGCGGATTAAATCCGAGCGAAAATTCGCCGATGTAACGTGCGCCCGGATCTGAATCGAGAATTTTATTTAGCTTTTTCGTCTCGTTGCTTGTCGCGTCGACTATTTTGCCGTTTTTGAATTCGAGACGGATGCCATCGAAAGCAATCCCCTGATAAATGCTGGGTGCGCTAAACGTCACATGACCTTCAACAGAATCTCTCACCGGGCAGCTGAACACCTCGCCGTCGGGAATATTTCGATCGCCACCGCAAATTACCGCGGCAATTCCCTTGATACTGAAATGAAGATCGGTCCCCGGACCTTTGATATCGACCCGATCAGTCTTTTCCATCAACCGCTGGAGCGCTTTCATGCCCGGCTGGAGCTTCCGATAATCGAGTGTGCAGACTTCGAAAAAGAAATCTTCGAACGCCTCGGTGCTCATTCCAGCAAGCTGTGCCATGGACGGCGTGGGCCAGCGCAGGACCACCCACTTGGTCTTTTTGACCCGCTGATCCTGCACGGGTCGCATTTTCCTTGCGATTGATTTCATTATTCCCGGAGGCACGTCGGACAGCTCCGTGATGTTGTTGCTGCCGCGCACTGCGACATACGCGTCCATTTTTTTCATCCGAGCCAGCTCGTGGCTCGCCATGAAGTTTAGCTGTCTATCGGAACTCTCCAGCGCCAGCTCGCGGCTTACTCGGGCGTGATACGTCTGGGCAAACGGCACTCCGCCCGTTTTTCGAACGGCGCGTATCAGCGCAATGGTCATTTCGTCGGGAATATCGAATGCTTCGATGAGGACCGTTTCATTGCGCTTAAGGCGTATGGAATATTCGACCAGAACTTTCGCGAGTTTATCAAATCGGGCGTCGTACATAAGTTCTTATCATTCCACCGGCATCGCTGGACGCAACTTGCAGCCGTTTCCTTGGTGGGAAGCGCGATCCTGACATGCTTAACAGAATCCGCGGTGGCGTCGCTCTGAGAGCGACCGCTACAATTGGCTACGGGCTACGATAAATTTTGCTGCAAAAGCGCCATCAAAGCCGTCTCGAAAAGGAAGCAAGCGCGTTTGGCCTTCGAGGTCCAAGGTCGGCGTGCCGGTGAGCGCTTGCCGCACGACTTGGTCGTTTTCTTCGGGCTCAATGCTGCAGGTGCTGTAAACAAGAACCCCTTTTGGCGCTAGCAATGGAATAAGCGCGCGAAGGATTTCGAGCTGGCGCTGTCGCATGCGAGGGAAATCGGCTGGTCGTAATCGCCACCTGACGTCCACTCGTCGTCGCATTACTCCGGTATTGCTGCAAGGCGCATCAATCAGGATCCGCTGGAATGGAGCGATCGAGGCAATTTCCGGAGGGATGTGCTGGCATGGCCAGTCGTGACCGAAAGTGCGGACGATCTCAACGCCAAGGCGCGCCATATTCGCCTTCACGATGTGCAGTCTCTCTGGATCGCGATCGCATGCGAGGATTGTTCCATGATTTTGCATGAGTTGCGCGATGTAGCCGGTTTTCCCACCAGGAGCAGCGCATGCATCGAGGATTTTTTCTCCAGGCTTGGGATTCAAAAGCTGACAGGCAATCGCAGTACTCGGATCTTGAATGTAGCAGTGGCCCCGGTGGATGGCAGTTTTCGGTATGACGTCGAATTCAACGAAATCGGCAATGGCCCCGAGCGGCCGGGATTCTGGATAGAGGCGGAAGAACTCCTCACAGTCGATCTTTAGTCGATTAATTCGTCCATAGACCGGCGCAGGTTGATTGTCCCATTTGCAGAGTTTTTCCGCCTGTTCATTTCCGAAACGTTCCTCCCAACGCTTAACAAGAAATCGTGGATGTGACGTTCGAACAAACAGAGGCTGCGAATCCGCGCGTGTCAGCAAGTCGCTTTTCTGCCGTATTGCGGTTCTGAGCATGCCGTTGATGATCGTTCTCCTTCTTTGTGACACGAGGTCCACAGTTTCGTGAACTGCCGCATGTTGAGCTGTTTTGTTCAGGAAAAGTTGATACAAGCCCAATCGCAGCACATCGCGAAGATCGGTATCGATTCGCGAAGGGCGTAGGCAACCGATCCAGAAATCCAGCAACGTAAGATTGCGCAGGACACCGTAAAAAAGTTCAAATGCAAATGCGCGATCCGAATCATTCGGTTTCGTCTTCGCGAGAAGATCCGAAACGATTGCGTCGGCAAAGCGTTTTTCTTTTTGCCATGCACGCAGTGCTTTCAGCGCAATTCGGCGAGCAGAAAGCCGCGCCATATTGTGAACAAACGGTTATTGCGGTTTCACACTGGCGCGTCCAATCGAATGATAATGAAATCCCATGCGGCCCATCGTTTCGGGGTTTAACAGGTTTCGTCCGTCGAAGACGATGGGTGTTCTCATTTTTGCTTTCACCACCGCGAGGTCCACATTGGCAAATTCGTTCCATTCGGTTGCGATGACCAACGCTTCGGCGTCGTTTACCGCTTCAAGGGCCGAAGAGACAAACTCCGCGCCAGCGACCGCCTTGATCGCCCGCGCCTTCTGCATGCCTTTCGGATCGTAGGCAGCGATGCGTGCTCCTTCGCGAAGCAGATCTTCCACCAGTTCTATTGCAACAGAGGAACGGAGATCGTCTGTATTCGGCTTAAATGTGAGACCCCACACTGCAATTCGCTTTTCTCGCAACACCCACAGCGTTTCTCGAATCGCCTTTAGAAAACGCTCTTTCTGGCCGTTGTTAATGCGCTGTACTTCCTTGAGTAAATTAAACGGAACACCAAGCCGCTCGCTAATCGTAATGAAGGCAGCAATGTCTTTGGGAAAACAGGAGCCGCCATACCCAACTCCAGCGTTGAGAAAATCGCGACCAATTCGATGGTCCATTCCGATCCCATCCGCAACCTTTTCAACATCGGCACCGCTCGCCTCGCAAATCGCCGAGACCGCGTTGATATACGAGATTTTCAACGCCAGAAATGAATTGGCACAATGTTTGATCAGCTCGGCGCTGTTAATGTCAGTCACCAGAATTGGCGCCATAAACGGCTCATAAATCTTCTTCATGAGGTCGATGGCGTGTTCGCTTTGGGCTCCAATCACGATGCGGTCGGGCTTCATCAGATCGGCTACCGCACAGCCTTCACGGAGGAATTCAGGATTGCTGACCACGTCGAAGTTGGCGCCATGGCGATTGTACCTTTTGATCGATTCAGCCACTTTTTCGCCGGTTTTCACCGGCACTGTGCTCTTGTCAACGATCACGCGGTATTCGGTTAAGACCCCGGCGATCTCACGAGCAACTTTCTCCAGAAAGCTCATATCGACGTCGCCATCCGGCTGCTGTGGCGTGGGA
>DATBEX010000245.1:0-27229 GCA_036558805.1 Candidatus Udaeobacter sp. | reverse complement strand
GGAGACAGTTTCATTCAATGGCAGGACCTTCAATCCAGCAATCCAACAACAACGACCAGCGCTCGGTATTGTCGGCAACGTTCTTTACGTGGGATACGGGAGCATGGCGGATTGCAGCATGTACCATGGCTGGCTGGTAGGTGTGCCGATCGATAATCCGGCCAGCGTGACAGCATGGGCCGCCGCCACCGATACCGGTGTATGGGGCGGAGCAATATGGGGGGTCGGCGGCATCGCCAGCGATGGTAAAAACCCGTTCGTTACCACGGGTAACACGTTTAACACTGGAGGCGACTGGAGCGGCGGAGAAGCAGTGATCCGCTTTCAACCCGGCCCGATCTTCAGCGGCTCGCCAAACGATTATTGGGTACCGGAAAACTGGCAGGACCTCGACGACATTGATTGGGACCTCGGCGGCTCCGGCCCTGTGCTGGTGGATGTACCTGGCGCAACACCTTTTCACCTTGTGATAGCCCTGGGGAAAGATGGCAAAGGTTACTTGCTTGATCGAGAAAACCTCGGTGGCATTACCGCTCCCGTAGCCTCATCTCAAGTCGCCGGAAACAGCATCATCCAGGCAGCGGCCACCTATCGGAGCAATCAAGGCACCTACGTTGCTTTTCGTGTTAATGGGCCACAGCTTAAAACTTTCCGTATTACTGCCACCACTCCCCCTACTATCACTAACGCATGGACTATCAATCGGGGAAGCGACGGCTGCGGCTCACCCTTTGTTACCTCTACGGACGGCACTAACAACGTGGTTGTATGGGTAGTCGGCACGGAGCCAACGCATGGCACCGGAGGCGATCAGCGATTACACGGCTATGATGGAAATACCGGTGCGGTTGTTTACGATGGCGGCGGGCCAAGTGAACTAATGGCAGGCACGCATAACTATAGTACCACTGGAATTGTTGCGCGGGGTCGCATCTATGTCGCTGGGGACGATAAAGTTTATGCGTTTTTAGCGCCTGTACCGACACCAACACCTACACCCACGCCGACTCCAACACCACGACCTACTCCGACACCGAGACCACGCCCCAGTCCGCTGCCTCGTCCAACACCGCCACGCTGACGCGGACCAGCTGCGAATGCTTCTGCTCAAACACTCTCCGACTATGTTTGACAGAAAACATCGCGTGCTTAGACTTCGCGCCTGTGGCGAGACAGGAATTCCTTAGACATTGGTCATTCGATCTTCGTCATTAGTTCGCCATGTTAGCTCTCATTTATCTGGCACTTGCGATTTGTCTTGGGGACGCTTTGTGCCGGCAATTCTACCCCTTCATATCTGTTCCCCACCGATGCGCAACAGCCGTGCTGGTCGGAGTGCTGGCTAGCTCATGGTTTACCTATTTGGCTGGGCTGGCGTTCATGCACACGTCGGTGCCACTCGTATGGGCTAACCTGCTGTTCTTTGCCGTATCAGCTGGGGCATTGTTCTGGTTCGCCCGAAAGGATAAGTCCAAGGTGTCTGCTCAGGAGCAGCCGGCGAATTACTATCTTCCTAGGACTAAGGGATTTGATTGGGCAGACTGGGTACTGATCGCCGGATACCTGATTCTCGTGTCGTGGATGATGTTCGCGTCGTTTAATTCCAAGGGGGGCAGACTGCAGATCTCCAACCCCGAATACAGCGATTTCGGACCCAACACCGCAATCATGCAGAGCTTCGCGGTAGGTCATAACTTTCCCACAGAGTACCCGCACTTTTCCGGCGACCGAATTCGTTACCATTTCCTTTTCTATTTCCAAGCCGGGAATTTGGAATTTCTCGGCCTCGATCCGACATGGAGTCTCAATGTGCTAAGCATCATCACAATTGTGTCGATGCTTATTCTCGTGATGGCTCTGGGAGAAGCATTGTTTGACTCGCGCGCAGTCGGGCGCCTGGGGTCTCTTCTCTTTTTCTTTTTCGGCTCGCTCTCGTACATCGCGTTCCTGCACAAGCAAGTGTCGGTGCGTGGAGCAATCCAATCGGTTCTGCGCTTGAGGGAATTTCTGCCCACTATCTTTCCTTTTCGTGGTGAAGCCTGGGGCACCTGGTCGCAAGTGACCTTCCTGAATCAGAGGCATTTCGCGAGCGCGATTGGGATATTGTTGCTGGTGTTAACCTTTCTGGTGATCCGGTATCGCGCCTTCTATGCGAGGCGAGTAACTGCTGCCGCTGCTGTGCCATCAAGTAATGCGGTAACAACGGACCCAAGCGGGTCGGCCGAGACTGCGCAGCCGGTTTCCAACATGCCCACTGGGTCCGATTCTTTTGCAGTACCAGAAAGTGAGACGCCGAGCGCTCCCGCACAAGAACCTGACCAGCCAATTGTCCCCACGGCAAAGGCCTTTCGCTCTACCATACCAGGGTTCATTTTCTCCGGCGCTTTGCTTGGCCTGCTGCCCATGTGGAACAGCGCCGTGTTCATCGCAGCATTTGCTGTGTTGGGAGTACTCTTTATTCTGTGTCCTCTCAGGCTTCAAATGCTGGGGATCGCAATCCCGGCCGGGTTAATAGCGTTGCCACAGATGCTTTACCTGAGTACCGGGAGCGGGAGAGCTCAGATGCCAAAGCTGCTCCACTGGGGCTATACGCTTGATAATCCGACGGCCTGGAACGTTACAAAGTATCTTGGCTTCACTTTTGGCTTCAAGTGGTTGTTAATTGCCTTGGCGCTGGTTTTCGCGACCCGCCTCCAAAGGCGAGTATTCGTGGCGGTCTCAAGCCTCATTGCAATAGCATTTTGTTTCCAGTTCACAATCGAGGTTCTGGCCAATCAGAAGTTTATTCACATCTGGGTTATTATCGCCAACATATTTGTCGCTTTTGCGCTGTGGCGATTATGGCGTTTCTCTCTGATGGGCACTACTCTGCCTGGGAAACTCGTAGCGATCCTTCTCTTTATCCCGATCATTCCTGGAGGACTGATTGAGTTCTTCCCAATTCATAACACGGGATGGAGCGAAGTTATCTTTCGGAACGACCCTCTTATCGACTGGCTTAACAAGGAGACCAAGCCGCGTGACATTTTTCTAACAGACCGTTTCGTCACTCATCCGATACTGATGGCCGGACGCCGCGTATTTTATGGCTGGCCTTATTATTCCTGGGGAGCTGGATACGATTCGACCAGGCGAGACAGGGCTTATTTAGACCTGTTCCAGACCAAAGATCCCAGGAAAGTGTTTCGCCTTCTAAAGGACAACAATATTTCCTATGTCGCAATTGATAACGCCGTTCGGCACAACGAGTTTGTCAAAAGCCCAAATGAACAGGTCTTTACCAGGTATTTTCCAAAGGTGTTTCAAGACAAGGAACACAAGTATAATTCCCTGACGATTTACAAGGTCCCTGAGACACCGCCTTCTGCGTTTCGTTCCCTGCCAGAGGTTGGTACTAGCATGTTCGAAGGAGGTAAGGGATCGGAGAAAGGCAGGTTCGATCTGCCGCGTGGATTGACCCTCGACATTTCTGGAAATGTGCTCATTGCCGATACGAACAACGGGCGCATCCAAAAGTTTTCGCCAGCCGGGACGTTCCTTGGCGTCATTGGGACAAAAGGAGAAGGCTTGGGTGAGTTCCAGGAACCGTGTGCCGTCGCTGTCGATTCGAGCGGTAATATTTACGTTGCGGATACAGGGAATCAACGTGTGCAGAAACTAATGCCCGATGGAACATTTGTGGCCGAATGGAAGGGGCCCGACCCGGGATTCTATGGCCCACGCGACATATCAATCGGCACCGATGACAACGTCTACGTTGTAGACGAGGGGCATGCTCGCATAGTCAAATTAGACACCAGTGGCAATGTGCTTGCTGTTTGGGGCCAAAGCGGGACGGGCGACGGACAGTTCAACGACCCAACCTCAGTAGCTGTCGATGCAAACAACAACAGAGTGTACGTCGCTGATCCTCTAAATCGGCGAATAGAAGTCTTCGATACGAATGGACATTTCATCGCCAATTGGTCCGTGCCTGAATGGCGGCCGATACAAAATGCCTGGTACATGCAGCATCTGGCCGTCGATTCGAAGGCAGGTCGCCTGTACGCAACCAGCACACAGACGGACGATGTGCTTGTTTTCGATCTAACCGGGAAAAAACTTGCCTCCGTTAGACCCAGACTGCCGGACGAGCTCGAAGGCGCCTCCGCCCTGGTGTTGGCGAATCGAAAGCTTTACGTGATCTGCGCTTTCGGGAACCGCGTGAGCCAGATCGATCTACCAGCGAGGTAGCAGTGATTACTACCGGTCTGCGTCATACCACAAACTCGATACTCCGCTTTAGCGATTGCTGAATAAAACTACACCTGAAACTGGAAGCGAACCCAGGATGTTGCGCATGTTTCGCATGCCAGCTCTTCCTGTCTTAAGTGGTAAATATTTACGGCTTTTTCTCTGGGTGGCGGGCATCGCTTTACTTTTCATCGTTTACACTTCGGGACTCTCACAAAATCCACCGGGCTTCTACGTCGACGAGTCTGCGATTGCTTACAATGCGTATCTTATTTCACGCACCGGCGCGGGCGAATTTGGGCCGCGTTTTCCGCTCTATTTTCAGATGTTCACGGACGGTTTCACCCAATACGTTAGTCCAACGCAGGTTTACCTGCTGGCATTTGTCTTTCGGTTTCTTCCCCCAAGTATTCTGCTCGCACGAAGCTTCAGTGCGTTCTGGATGTTCGCGGCTTGTTTGTTGCTGGGGCTCCTGGCAAAGCGCGTGTCTGGTCAGTTTAAGATCGGAATCATTGTCGCAGCAACCACACTTCTAACGCCGTGGTTCTTTGAGGTGCGGGGCCTTGTGCTAGAACCACATGTTATTCCGTTTGCTTTGGTACTTGTGTTGCTGGCAGTTTACCATGCGCATGCAACTCCAAATTGGACCTGGCGCGCCATCGCACTCATCACAGCGGCGCTGACGTTCCTAACTTATTGTTATTCCAGCGGCCGGATGCTCGGACCTTTCCTGGCGTTTGGCCTGCTCCTTTTTGTAACTACCACACGGCGCTTCGTAGCCGTGCTCAAGATCTGGGTCTTATACGGGATCACGCTGATTCCCACCTTCGTCTACAATCGGCATCATCCTGGAGCTTTGACTAGCCGATTTTTCGCTGCAACGTACGCGAGACCAGGCGTACCCTGGCGCGACGCTGCATATGAGTTTGTCAGGCGCTATTTAGAAGATCAAAGCCTTGTCGGTTTGCTCCAAACTGGGCACCCGCATCCTCGCCATCACGTAATTGAAGCTGGCGGCGTTTTCTTTTTTTCAACCTTCATTCTGGCGATGATAGGTCTCTTGGTCATCGTAGTTTGTCGCCGGCACGATCCGTGGTGGCGATTTGTGCTCTATGGACTTGCAATTTCCATCGTGCCGGGGGTGATCACTTACGAACCGTTCCACGCATTGCGCTTATTAGCATTACCAGTTTTTCTCTCTCTCCTGACGGTGCCAGCACTGGAATGGTTTTTCGCTCCTGACAAGCAGACGCTGGGGCTCGATGCCACAACACAGCCGGCTTTTTGTTTCTCGCACTTCGTTCGGTTGGGTATTCTAATCGTGCTTTTAACCTTAACTACTATTGAAGCTATCCGTTTTCAGATTGTCTTTCGCCGTGAGGGACCTAAGCGCGGGATCTTTTTCGATGCTCCGTACAAAGGCGCCTACGATGCAGCAGTCGCACAACCATCAAGGCCAATTTATCTTATTGACGGTTATTTTGGACCGGCATCCATGCATGCCTTTTGGTATGCCACCGTAGAAGGCAGGCCCAGGTCGGAATTTGTTTATCTTGGGGATGCCGGTAAGCATCCGTCTCCGCCTGTTGGCGGAGTCGTTATCAGCTCGGATCGGAGAGAGGATTGCCGTAAGTGCGACATTATCAAGCAAAGCGGCATCTATTTGTTTTATCGAGCAAAGTAGCTTTTCGAGATGGTAACTAGCTAGCCACTATCAGGTTCGATCGATTCAGCTACGATGTATCGGGGCCGGCCTTTAACCTCTTCGTAGATCCGGGCCAGGTATTCGCCAATAATCCCGAGGCTGATCATCAGGAGACTTCCGATGATAAGTTCCAATAGAATGACGGTCGCAAAACCACTTACCGCCCGATTCGTCAGCTTTAGGTATAACGTCTCTGCACCCAGCAAAACGGATAAGCCCAAGAAAATAAGGCCGGCAAAGGTCACGAGATGTAATGGGAAGGACGAGAACGCAGTGATCCCGATTAGAGCTAACTTTAGGCGCTTTAACACGGACCACGTGGATTGACCGGCGGAGCGTGGGACGACTTCAAAGGGGATCTGCACTGTTGTGAACCCCATCCAGACAGTCATCCCCCGAAAGAACACGTTGCGTTCATGCATTTTTAGCCACGCATCGATCGCCTTGCGATTCATCAGCTTAAAATCCGAAGCGCCTTTGAAATGGAATCCGGACAGCTTGTTCAGGGTAAAGTAAAAAAGCAACGCACCTAGCTTGCTGGACAATGATTCGGTACCCCGCTTGCGCTTAACTGCTTCCACTATGTCAGCTCCGGAGCTCTGCCACATCCGCACCATATCAGGCAGAAGTGACGCGGGATGTTGTCCGTCCGCATCCATGACGATCACCGCGTCGCCGCGGGCGTGCTCCAAGCCCGCGCACAACGCCGATTCCTTGCCAAAGTTTCTACTCAAACGCAGCGCGCGTATCGCATGGCATTTTTTCGCCTCATCCGTAATCGTGCGCCAGGTATCGTCAGGTGAGCCGTCATCAACTAGTACAAGCTCGTATGGCAGGTTGCACTGGCTAATAGAGCTACGGACAGCTGCTAAGAAACTAGATAACTGAACGCCTTCGTGAAACACGGGCATAACAACCGAAAGGAAAGCTTGGTTTGCTCTTGCGTTATACGTTTCCGGCTCTTCCATATGCAGCGACGGTAGTGGCAGGCACCCAGACCTTGAAGTGTCCAAGCCAGGGCGGGAGTTTGAAACCGAACTTGGCGACAATCAAGCCGAAAGGAAACGCATGCGGATAAGGTAGCCTGCGAACGTTACTCAGGCCGGCAGTATGCATCAATGAGCTTAACGTACGGTAATCGAAGTAGAGAACGTGCTCGGGGACTTTGAAAGACGGCCAATGCCTGCCCATGACCTTTCTCAATAGCCCGCCGATGTCTGGAGTAGCGAGGACAATATGCCCGCCGGGTTTTGTATGGCTGATTAATCGTTTAACGAAGGATACCGGCTCGTACACATGCTCGATTAGCTGAGTCCCAATTACAAAATCAAATTTCGCGTCTAATGGAACTTGCTCAATGCCCCCGACAAACACTTCGGCGCCGGTCGCGCGCGCAATCTCCGCACCTTGAGGCGAGAAATCGGTCCCAACCCGACGGTCAAAGAACGAGCGCGCCTCATCAAGCAGGTAACCATAGCCGCAACCGATTTCCAAAAGCTCTCCACCAGCCACGCCGTGTTCGGCAAGGTTATGCAGCAGGCGTTTGAACGTTGCTCGCAACGCAAATTCCTGGGCGGTATAGCTCGTATCCGCATACCCACAGGCGCCGCCTTCGTAGTACGATAATTCGCGGTAGACCTGCTGCATCGCGCTCTCGACCAGGCGTGGATAAAGATAGTGGAATCCGCATTCGACGCAGCGTGCCACCGTGAACCCATCACGCAAACGAAAGGGAAACTCGCGTCCGTCGCTTCCGCACAACGGACACGCTGGATATTCGAGATTTGCAGAGATTTCCGCCGCCGGTTCTTTCATTTACCCCTTCAAAACTATTCACAGTCGATACGTGCGGCGAGTCCGCATTTGAAGACGACGACCGTGCCGCCGGTGCGTTTCGCTTGAGGGTGTCAAAGAAGCGTAATCAAGCGACGCCTCTCTTGCTCGCCTCGGGCAACGGATTCGGACTTGCGCGCGTCATCGGAAACGCCTATTAGCTTTACCCGCATGGTTCACCATATCGTTTTGTATAAACTCAAACCCGAGGTCACGCCCGCTCGCGTGGAGGCGATGATGATGAATACACGCATGCAGCTTCTGAAGATTCCCGAAGTCTTGAGCATCAAATGCGGGAAACGGATCGACCCCGAATTGCCCTGGCCGTTCTTCATTGCCATCGATTTTGAGTCGATGGACAAATACGCAATTTTTCGCGAAGACCCCATTTTCGTGAAATTCATGGAGGAAGTGATCAAGCCAAACACGGAGGATTCCCTGGATCTGGACTTCGAGATGGATCCGGGCAAGGACGTCCGATTTTCGTAGCTGTGGCGGCAGCCGTGTAGGCTGCGAATTCTCGGAAATGCAGGCGATACGCCTGCCACTACAGTCATTGCTATTTTGGCGCGAAACGCGTAATCATCCGATTCGATGCGCCTCGGCTATCTTTACTCCCGGTATCCGGTGCTTTCGCAAACGTTTTGCGACGCCGAGATGCTGGCGTTGGAGCAGATCGGTTTCGAACTCGAGATCGGCTCGGTGTATCCGCCACTGACCAGCCTGCGCCACGAGTATGTCGCATGTTTGCGCGCACCCATTCAGTATGCGCCGCCACAGGAAATCCTGAAAATTTCAGAGAAGAACGCGAAAACGGACGGCAAATGGCCGCGCGAACTGGTTGACCGGCACGCGCGAAAGTATGGGCCCAGCGTAAAGGCAGAGCAGCGCGCGCGTAACGCCCTGTATTTTGCCGATCATTTCAAGCGTCGCGGCGTCGACCATGTTCACGTCCACTTCGCCAATCGGGCGGCGCACACCGCAATGTTCTTAAAAGCGATTTCAGGAATTCCATTCAGCATCACGGCACACGGCCAGGATTTCATGAAGGACCTGGGTAACGACGATCTGCTGCGGGAAATTTGCGCGGACGCAGAGTTCGTTGCGGCTGAAACGGATTACAGTCGCGACCTGCTCCGGCAACGCTGTCCGGATTCCGCTTCGAAAATTCGCCGTGTTTATAACGGGATGGACCTGACGCGTTTTCCGGCATCACATTACGAAATTTCAGGCGACGCAGCACCGCGCATCATCAGTGTCGGTCGATTGGTAGCGTTCAAGGGATTTGAGTTCCTCATCGACGCTTGCGCGGACCTCTCGCGCCGAGGTCTCGATTTCACCTGCGAAATCATTGGCGACGGGCCCTTACGCAAGGATCTCGAAGCAAGAATTCAAAAGCTGAACCTGTCAGACCGCGTTCGTCTGCTCGGTTCACTGTCGCAGGCAGCGGTTCTCGAAAAACTCCGCGCTGCTGATATTTTCGCGCTTGCTTCGGTGACAGACGCTCAGGGAGCCAGCGACGTCTTTCCCACCGTCATCATCGAGGCAATGGCGGCCGCGCGGCCGGTCGTGTCCACTCGATTAGCCGGAATTCCCGAATCCGTTGTCCATGGCGAAACCGGTCTACTCGTTCCGCCCCAGGATACAATGGCGCTCGCCGACGCGCTAAGCCGGCTCATCGAAGACGCCAAATTGCGATTGCATTACGGTCGCGCCGGGCGCGAGCGAATCGAACAACATTTCAGAATCGAACATACGGTGAGACCCCTTATCGAATTGCTACAAACCAGCGTGCGCAAGCATGGGAACATAGACTTCCAGTCTGTCCGCCCAGCGGGTTTGCAACCCGCTAAGCCGAGGACATCGGAGAATATCTCCGCTGGGCACACACGCAAAATGCCTATGTTCCAGGGGCCGACAATTGCATACCTGATCGACCGCTGGCCGGATAAGCATTTGCCCTTCCTCGAACGCGAGATTGATGAGATGAAGCGTCGCAATCTCCCAATTATTCCATTCGTCTGCGAGCTGGACGCAACGGTTCGTCTGACGCAGAAAATGGAAAAACTTTCCACGCAGCTGGAATTTTTGCCAGACGCGATGGTCATCGAGTCGCAATGGCGCGCGAATCCCGGCATTGCCCAAAAATTGGAGGAAGAGAGAGCCAAGGCCGAGCCACGTGCGCCAGGTGAAATCTTCCTGCGAGAGGCCCGCTTTGCTCTCGCTTTGCGAAAACCACTATTAGAGAAAAAAGTTTCACATGTCCACGCTACAACCTCTCGTGCTCTCGTATGTGCGCTGATTCTACAAGAGATTGCGAACGTAACTCTGAGCGCGACAATAGAACGCCGGCACGAGTTACCGCACAATTGGATCGCCAGCGCGCTAGGCAAATGCAAAGGTGGTCGCCTGACCGATCGTAAATTGCTCCAGCAATGTGGCGATTCATTTCTGTTCGACAAAGCCACGCTTCGCTCGTTTCGGACGGGACGAGGATTTTGGCAAAAGTGGTCGGAACTGCTAGAACGCTGGAGTAGGGACGATCGAAATTCGACAATGGAAAATCAAAAGTGAAGAAGGCCATTCTTCTCGCCGGCGGCGCGGGGACACGTCTCTTCCCGCTCACGAAGATCGTCTGTAAACAACTTCTCCCGATTTATGACAAGCCAATGATTTGCTATCCCCTGGCTACGCTGATGCTCGGCGGCTTACGTGAGGTGCTGATCATTTCTACGCCCAAGGATTTGCCAATGTTGTGCGATTACTTGAACGACGGCGCCCATCTCGGGATTCACATCGAGTACGCAGAGCAACCAAAGCCCGAAGGAATCGCGCAAGCCTTCCTGATCGGCGCGAAGTTTATTGAGGGCTGCGGAGTGTCGCTGATTCTGGGTGACAACATCTTCTATGGTAACCTCGATTTTTATCGGGACGCTTTGGCGATCGAGCGTGGGGCCTGCATTTTTGGATATCAAGTGCGAGACCCGGAACGATACGGCGTGGTCGAATTCGACGCCGATGGTAAGGCAATCAGCCTCGAAGAAAAACCGAAGCAACCGAAGAGTCCCTTTGCCGTGCCGGGGCTTTATGTCTACGACGAGCGCGTCGTAGAGCTATGTCGGAGACTGCGCCCATCCGCTCGGGGAGAACTCGAGATCACAGATTTGAATTTGCTTTATCTCAAGGAAAAACGGTTACACGTGAAATTGCTCAGCCGAGGCATGGCCTGGCTCGATACTGGCACCACAACAACTTTGCTTGAAGCCAGCAACTACATTGCCACCATTGAACACCGCCAGGGACTGAAGATTGCCTGCCTGGAAGAAGTGGCATTCCGTGCCGGATTTATTACGGAATCTCAACTGGCGGCGACTATCGATCGGCTGCCGAAGGGCGAATATCGGGATTATTTGAAAATGGTTTGCGACGAAGGACCGAGCGCCGGGACTGAGCCGGTAGGTTAATAGTGTGATCTAAATATTTGGAGCCACGGCGCTGCGTCGCCGTGCTGGGGACGCGCAGAGAGCGCCTCGACACAGCGAGTCGGCAACAGCTGCCGCGATCACCGCTTGCAGTTGCAGCTATTTTGGTTCCTCGCGCAGGAGATGATTGGTGTCCGCCAGCAACCTTGTTATGGCGTCCGCCTCAGTGGCATCGTAGTAACCCCGGATCTCGCCGTGACGATCCACCAGCACCATTCGCGTGCTGTGAACCGGAATGCCTTGTTCACCGGTGCCGTCTGAGATCGCAAGTTTGAAGCCGTCGTGCGAGAGTTTGTAAATCACGTTCTTTGGTCCCGTAAGAAAATCCCAGCGCGCGGCGTCCGCTTGCAACTTCTCTGCGTAACCGCGCAGAACTTGCGGGGTATCTTTTTCAGGGTCGACGCTAAACGAAACCAGATGCACGTCGGTCTTTTCCAATGGTTTTTGTAGTTCGCTCATCCGGCTGCTGATCATCGGACAAGGTCCCGGACAGCTGGTGTAAACAAAATCGGCAATCCAGATTTTCCCAGCCAGTTGGGCAGAACCAAACGGCTGGCCGGCTTGATTCACCAGTTGAAAAGCCGGGACTGTTCCGTACGAAGAAACGGTTCGTTGCCGAAGAGCTGCCACTTCGATGTGACGCAGCCAGAGTAACAGGAGCAAAGTCACAATCGGAATCAGAATTAGTATTACCTTCCAGGCGACACTGCCGCGACTCGCCGGCTGATTCATTGTGGCAGAGGTTGTGTTCACGATTTCGTCAGAACGAGTGCCACCAGCAACAGCGGCAGATAAACAATCGATGTGATAAACAATAAACGCGCCGCGTCCCGGGTACGCACCCTCAAAAAGCGCATGGCGACGGCAATAAATAACCCACCAAGGATCAGCTCGATTGGGACGTACGCAAACGTGACGATGCCGATAGACGCCGGGAGACCTCCCAGCACCAGAAGCAAGATACAGAAAAACACGCTTTGACTGGCGCTGCGTTCGCCGCTGAGGTCATCGCTCGAAATCATACGAAAACCCGCTCGCGAATAATCTTCGCGGTACATCCACGCGATGGCGAAGAAATGCGGCAGCTGCCATAGCAAAAGAATTACGAAAAGGCTCCATGCGCCTGCATCGATTGCTCCCCGGGCCGCTGCCCAGCCAATCACTGGCGGGAGGGCGCCCGGAATGGCGCCGACGATTGTGTTCGCGGTACTTGCCCGTTTAAGGGGGGTGTAACCAAAGATGTAAATCGTGATAGTGATCGCTGCGAGCACGGCGCTTAGCACATTGGAAGCAAGGGCCAGATAGCCAACTCCAAAGATCGAGAAGACAAGGCCAAGCGCTAGTGCTTCGGCTGGACGCATTCGACCCGCCGGCACCGGGCGCATTCTGGTTCGGTGCATCAGGGCGTCGGCTTTGCGTTCCCACCACTGATTGAGCGCCGCGGCCCCAGCCGCCGCGGCCGCTGTTCCGAACACCACGTGGAACAGTGCAGCGTAATCGACCGGCGATTCCGATCCCAGATAGAAACCGACTGCGGTAGTCAGCAGAACGAGCGACGTCAATCGCGCTTTGACTAGCTCGAAGAGATCGGCAACGAACCTCCTTGGTGCGAACGAAAGTTTCGCATTGTCGACTTCCAGAGCGGCGGTTTTCATGCGGAGACAGGTTCGCTGTGCGGCGCGCCCGGGTCTGAGCCGGACTGGCATCGTCGCGCCCCACCAAATTCTTTTCGCGAAATTTGCCAGCAAATGGCCGAGATGCTCACACCAAACGATAGCATGATCGCGCCCACAGCGACATGCGCAGTCGCGATGTCGGCGGCTTTGTTGCTCCAGATTGTCCAGGCGCCCAGCGTCAGCTGAACAAACAGAAACGCGGTCCACCACATGGACAAGCTTTTGAGCGCGGGGACCTGAGGCACGCGTTTCCAAACGCGCGAACAAAAAGCAACGACCCCGATCGCAATCAGAAGCGCGACAAAGCGGTGTATCATTTGCAGCCAGATTTGGAAGGCGTCTACGTCCGATAAGCCGCGCGCATCGCGCCAGGCATTAATCTTCGCGAGTGCTGTCGCGCTTGTATCTGGAATCCACGCGCCGTTTGCTGTTGGAAAATCGAGAATCGACAGATCGCGATGCTGATGGCGCATGGTCGCCCCCAGGGCAAGCTGCACATAAATCGCAAGGGTGATTGCGGTGGCCAGTTTTCGGATCGACGCGAATTCCCTGGAATTGACATGAATTTTCTCGAGCGAGAACCAAAACCTTGTTGTTACAAGCGCGACCACCACTAGCAGCGCGAGAAAGGCTTGCGCGACGCAAGCGTGAAAGATGCCGATTTCATCCTTGAGCATCGTGACGCGAAGGCCGCCGAGAATTCCCTGCAGGATTACACCGGCGAGCGCGATGACGCCAAGGTTTCGCACCCATCGGCGGGTCTCGCTGCGCCAAAGCCAGATGACCAGGATGATCGTGAGGAATCCAACAGCCGAGGCAATCAGGCGATGTGTATGTTCAAACAAAATCCCGCCGACCCATTTTGAGACAGGGAACAGAAACATGTTGTAGCCGAACGTGGTCGGCCAGTCCGGCACAGCGAGGCCGACATTCTTACTTGTGACCATTCCGCCGCTGCAAATGAGGAGCAGCGCGGTTACGCAGACGAACCATGTGAAACGGTTCAGCCAGGCTGCGGGCTTTTTGAAAACCTCTGAATTCATTTTGAAAGCAAAAGATCGTAAAAAGAGTACTCACGTTTTGGAACCGGAAAACTCTGGGGAGCGCACGCGCGCTCGCTCGTGAGAATTGGTACCGAGCGAGCAATTTCAAGCTAGTGATGTTCGCGACGAGGGCATCGCGAACTGCACGCGAGGGCGCGTGCGCTCCCCAGATGTAAACTACCCGCCAGGGGTCGGAGATGCCGCAGGCTTGTTCTGTGGCTGCGCTGCGCCAGGTGAAGGGGAAGGAGCGCTTTGCGCGCCACCAGCCAGCTCGGCGCGTTCTTTCAGCCAGGCTTCATAATCCTGCGGCGTATCTACGACAAGCGTGCCTTTCATTCCATAATGGCCCAGACCGCACAGCTGCCCACAGATCACTTCATAGGTCCCGGTCTTGATTGGCGTGAACCAGATCGGAATCAGCGAACCGGGGATTGCGTCACCTGCAATCCGCATGCTGGTCAAAAAGAAATCGTGGATCACGTCCTTGGAGGAAAGCTCGGCGACGACAGGCCGATTCACAGGCACGTGAAGTTCGCCGGTTGTCACAATATCGTCCTTGCCTGCGGGATCGTTCGGATCGAGGCCGAGGGGATTTGCATTGCTCTCAAAGCTGATATCGCGCCGGCCAAACTGGCCGTCAGGTCCGGGTAGATGATAATTAAAACTAAATTGCTGCGCGACCACGTGAACGAGCAACCCCTCGTTACCAGGCGGAAACTGGTTCACGCGTTTCGCCCAAAGTGGAATCGCGAAGCCGAGCAGGAGTACCGCCTCAATCAAAACCACCGAAAATTCCAGATGCGTCGAGATGCCGCTGGTTACTCCCTGGTGATTGGCAGTTGGCTGTCGCCGCTTCCGGAAACGGATCAGTACGAAAATAAAAAATGCCGACCACCCAACGAAAAGCGCCCCCATGAACCAATGACAGAACTCGAGGATGTGATCGATTTGAAATCCGTGCGAGGAAGCGTTGGGCGGTTGTCCCAGGAATTCGTTGATCAGCGCGAGGCTACTCATATTTGCTCAGATCTTCCTCCGTGATCTCCTGGTACGGCTCGGCAGGCATTCGCCCGTGCCGCCAAAGATGAAAACTGAACGCCCCAATTCCGCCCATGACTGACATCACGGCGCCGAAAAGAAACCAGATCGCGACAGCCATGTGCTCGGTCGATTTTCCATCCTTCGCGCCGTAGCAGAACGAACACGCCAGCGCCTGTCCAACAGGTGAAAAAATAAATAACATCAATGCTGACAGAATCTTCAGTTTCATGTGATAATCCGCAGCCGCTTCATCTTCCGGTAGAACCAGACCCCATAAACGATCAGCGCAAGAGCGGTCACAAACGATGCGATCGCGCCAATGAGATAAATAGGGGCACCTTCCACCAGATCCACCCAGACGCACCACAGCCCGACCCCCAGCGCAAGCAGCGTTGAAAATACGATAAAAACAATATGGAAACCTTTAAGCGACATTTAGTGAAAGATCGGATAGTCGTACCACGCCAGTAACGTAAGCCAGAAGAGGGCCAGCACAAAAAAGCCTGTAAAAATCAGAACGCGGTAAATGAGCCGTTTTTCCGCGGCCAGGTGCATGAAAACAGCGGCAACGGCTCCCGCCTTGATCGTGGCAACCAGCATGGCAATGGCTATGTTCGCCTTGTCGGTACCGAAATGGACGTACGACAGCGCGACCGTGATGGCCGTAAACGTGAGCAGGAGCGCACCCACCATCAGATAACCTCGGACGTGCTTTTGAACGCCGTGCGCGTATTCCTCGTATTCCTTTGAGTCCTGTGAAATATCAGGTGGATTGTTCATGGCTTAGAGCAGATAAAAAAGCGGAAAGACAAAAATCCAGACCAGATCGACAAAGTGCCAGAAAAGTCCGCTTACCTCGACGCGATTCGCGAGATGTTCCGGGTTTCGCTGGTAAACCTTTTTGCTGACCGGAAGCCACATGTAAATGAACACCAGCACTCCGCCCAGCACGTGCAGCCCGTGCAGGCCGGTAATGGTAAAATAACTGGCAAAATAGGCGCTGTGAGTCGGCAGAAACATGGTTGCTCGCTGGACATCTGCCTTCTGGATCGTGGCAATCTTGTCGGTGACAGGCAGTGGAAAAAAATGCGGCCGATCCATCGCCGGATTATCTGGCTCCGCGTTCACGGGATCGAGGGCAACCTCGTATTCCTCCGCATTCTGGCCGTGCAAATGGCCGGTGATCTGGATTCGCGGTTCGAGGCCCAATTCAAGGCGTCGAGTATTTCCCAAATATTGCTCGTACTTCGCGAGCGCACTGGGCTTAATGAAAACGCCGAAGTGCTCGAACTTCTGCGGCCATTCGTAGCCAAGTTTAACAACAAGAAAGATAACGCCGCACGAGATGGTGGCCAGCATGTACCACCAGTAGGCGCGATACCGTCTCATCTTTAGCGCGGCCCACGCCAGCACGACAGTCACCGACGAGATAATGAGAATGGCCGTGTTCATGGTGCCGACTGGGACGTTGAGCAGCCCATGCGGCCACGTCCCCGGCGCCGCGTCGATGCGCAAGAAAATGTAAGCTGAAAATAGCGCGCCGAAGAGCATCACTTCAGACGCAAGGAATAGCCAGATACCAATCTTGGCGTTCCAAAGTCCGGTGTCAGGACGAGTCGAGACTGTGTACGGAATTTCCATCGATCGAATTTAAGCCAGAACTGGTTCTGCCGGCGGTTTTCGGCGAGTGCGCTCGGTCGGTTCCACCGGCTCGTTCTGCATCGTGAAATCGCGTTCGCGACCAGGGAGACTGTACTCGTAGGGACCACGATAGGCCACAGGAGTATGAACAAAATTTCCGTGCGGCGGCGGTGAAGGCGCGGTCCACTCCAGTGTGGTCGCTTCCCATGGATTGTCGTTCACTTTCTCGCCGTGTTTGATGCTCCAGAAGAAATTGATGATGAAAGGAATTTGGGCAAGCCCCATTGCCCAAGCCGCCCACGAGATCGGATGGTTCCATTGAAACCCGGTCAATCCCCAAATCGTGTGCTCAGTCGCCACGCCCCATCCCTGTCCGCCGTCGAACCAGCGCCGATGCATTCCGGCCATTCCCTGTAAAAACATCGGCAGAAAAATCAGATTCATGCAAATGAGCGTCGGCCAGAAATGCACTTTGCCCCAAAACTCGCTCATCCTTCGGCCAGTTGCCTTCGGAAACCAGTAATAAACACCGGCGAAGAGTCCGAAGATTGTGCCCGGTGCAACGATGTAATGGAAGTGCGCGATAACATAATAGGTATCGTGCAAATAAAGATCGGCCGAATTAAATGCCAGCGGGATGCCTGTAAGCCCACCGATTCCAAACATCGGCAGAAACGCGATGGTAAAAAGCATCGGTACATTGAAACGAATCGAACCGCCCCATAACGAAATGAAAAACGCGCTTAAGATGATTACCGAGGGGATGGAGATCAGCAGCGTGGTTGTTTGGAAAAAGGCGCTGACTGCCGAGCCCATGCCGGTAAGCCACATATGATGCGCCCAAACTACGAAGGAAAGAAAACCGATTACCAACACGGAAAAAACCAGCGATTTATATCCCCACAGCGGCTTGCGCGAGTTGTTTGCCAGGATTTCGGCAACAATGCCAAAGGCAGGCAAAATCAGCACGTAAACCTCGGGATGCCCGAGGAACCAGAACAGGTGTTGCCACAAAAGAGGGCTTCCGCCGCCGCTGATCGACAATGGCACGCCATTCACAACCAGACCGCTGGGCAGGAAAAAGCTGGTATGGGCAACGCGATCCATCAATTGCATGATGATCGCAGCTTCGAGCGGCGGAAACGCCAGCAACAACAGAAACGCTGTGACAAATTGCGCCCAAACAAAAAAAGGAAGCCGCATCCATGTCAGCCCTTTGGCGCGCAACTGAATAATAGTGGTAATGAAATTGACGGCGCCGAGCAAAGACGACGTGATTAGAAAAATAAATCCGATCAACCATAGCGTCTGGCCGTTGAACACCAGGTGACGCCCGGGCCCGGTGTCGTCGATTGCCGCCAGCGGCGTATAAGAGGTCCAACCTCCTTTGGCCGCGCCGCCGGGCACGAAGAAACTACTCAGCATGATCACCCCGCCCACCGCGAACGCCCAAAAACTTGCAGCGTTCACTTTCGGGAACGTCATGTCCGGCGCGCCGATTTGCAGCGGCACAACAAAGTTTCCGAACGCCGCGAACGCCAACGGCACAACACCAAGAAAAATCATGATGGTGCCGTGCATCGCACCCAACGAGTTGTAAAAATCCGGCGTCATTTTCCCGTCTGGCATTGAGTCGGCTCCGAAGATGTACGGAAGAAACTTGCCGATCACCGGCATTGCCTGGCCGGGATAAGCCAGCTGCCACCGCATCATCATCATCAGACAAAAGCCCAGGAACAGGAACGCAAGCCCGCAAAGACCGTACTGAATCCCGATCACTTTGTGGTCTGTAGAGAAGATATATTTTCGCCAGAACCCGAGCTCGTGGTGCTCGTGTTCGCCGGCGTGTGAATGTGGATCGTGATGCGTTTCGACAGATGCAGAAGAATCCATTTCAGAAGAAAATTATCATTTCAATATCTAGAGGGAAGCACCGTTTGCAAAGCCGAAAAAACATTTGCACTGACTAAAAGCACTGACGTCGCGGCCACGAGAGCCAAGACAACGAGCAAACTAAGTAGGTGTTTTCGTTTCGTAAAAGTAATTTCGGAGAGAAATGATCTGCATCTAAGAAGCCGATTCATACCAGGTTTGGATTCAATTATTTCGACGCACATCCGCGTCGCAAATCTCTGTTCGGATATCTTTGGTTATGCGAGTTTTCCCGGTGAAACCTGAACCTAAGTCGCGCTCCATCATCCACCTCGACATGGACTGCTTTTACGCGGCGATAGAGGTTCGCGACCGACCCTCATTGCGTGGCAAACCTGTCGCTGTGGGCGGCGCCCGCGATCGACGCGGAGTTTTGACAACCTGTAATTATGAAGCGCGTAAATTTGGAGTGCGTTCGGCAATGCCAACGTTCATGGCCCTGCAGCGTTGCCCGAACTTGATCGTGCTACCGACGCGGTTCGATGTTTATCGGCGCGAAGCGGCAGCGATTCGCGGAATCCTGTATCGATTCACGTCCGTGATCGAACCCTTGTCGCTCGACGAAGCCTATCTCGATGTTAGCGCTCATTCCGGTGCACCGGGATCGCTGGCACAAGTGATCCGCGGGACAATTTTTCGAGAAACGAAGCTCACCTCATCAGCTGGCATCGGTCCCAATAAATTGATCGCGAAAATCGCCAGCGAAATGAACAAGCCAAACGGACAATTTGAAGTAAAGCCCGAAGAGGTGGCCCGTTTTATGCAAAGTTTGCCGGTCCGCAAAATCTGGGGAATCGGCGAGAAGACGGAGCGTAAACTGGAAGAGCTCGGCGTAAAAACGTGCAGTGAGTTGCAGCGATTTTCGCGTTCGGAGCTCGCCGATCTTTTTGGCAAATTCGGTCTCGACCTCCACGATCTTTGTCGCGGGAACGATGACCGTCCAGTCGAACCGGACCGCCCGCGCAAATCGTTAAGCACGGAGGAAACGTTTACCATCGATCTGTCCACGCTGGAGCAATGTGAAGAGAAACTCGAGGAGCTCTTTCAGGATTTAATGGCTGATCTCGCGCAAAAGGAATCAACCCGCGAGATCACAAAAATATTCGTGAAATTGAAGTTCAACGATTTCACGCGGACCACCGCCGAGCGCGCCGGGCTTGTGCCGACGTTACCGGCCTTTAGCTCTCTTCTCGAAGAAGCATTTCGTCGTACCGGAAAACCAGTGCGCCTCATCGGTGCCGGAGTCCGCTTTGCCAAAACAGCACCGGAAAACGCGCAGCTGGATCTGTTGTAGCGGCGACTGTGTCAGCCGCAATTACGTCTTGTTTGCTTAAGGGAACAGAGGTTCTGCATTTTCTAAATTACCTCGCACGTGTGATATTCGAGTGGTCGCGATGACTTCCGTGCAGGAAAGGAGAATCAGGCAAACAGGTTGCGACGTGCGCTTTGACAATCTAACCCGGCAACTTTACGCGACCGACGCGTCGATTTATCAGATTCAGCCACGAGGCGCCGCCTTTCCACACAGCGCGCGAGAAGCGAGTACAATCATTCGTGCCGCGGCCGATGCAGGTGTAGCGATCACGCCGCGTGGCGCTGGTACAAGTCTGGTCGGAAATGCCATTGGCGACGGATTAGTCATCGACTTCTCGCACTACAACCGTCAAATCGCCGATCTGGATATTGAAAAGCGCAGCGTCCGCGTCCGCGCCGGCGTCGTACTCGATCAACTCAACGATTTCTTAAGTCCGCACAGGTTCTGTTTTGGCCCCGACGTTGCTACGAGCTCACGAGCGACTCTCGGCGGTATGATCGCCAATAATTCCTCCGGAGCGCGGTGTCCAATCTATGGGACAACAGCTGATCATGTGATCTCCTTGGAAATCGTAATGGCCGATGGTCGCATCGAAACGATTGGTCGAATGCACGATTCGTTGGATGCGGAGCGCGCAAGGATCGAGAACCTTATTCGGGCAAAGAGCCCTCAAATGGCAGAGCACTGGCCACCGGGGCTGATAAAACGCTGGCCGGGATACGGAATCGAAAGGTTTTTGCGCTCCCCGAATGATCTCACAAACATTTTGGCCGGCAGCGAAGGAACGCTGGCCGCGATTTTCTCCGCCGAGCTGAAAATCTCGCCGGTTCCGAGAGAAAAGGGACTGGGTCTGATTTTTTTCGCATCTGTGGACGAAGCGCTGGAGGCTACTGTTGGGCTTCTCGACCTCAAACCGGCTGCTATTGAGCACATCGATCGCCCGTTGTTCGATCAAACCAAAGGCCAGCTCCATTTTCAGGCGGCGCGCGACCTGCTCGAACTCGACACGCGTCCTTGCGAATCAATTTTGATTGTTGAGTTCTACGAGGACGTCGCGGAACGATTATCAATTGTACAATCGAGAAGGGTCGGTTTGCGCTCCAAAGTTCTCACTGATCCGCGGCAGATGAACCTGGTTTGGTTAGTGCGCAAATCGGGCCTCTCACTTTTGACCGGATGCGTTGGTCCGGCGAAGCCGGTCGCGTTTATCGAAGATGCCGCCGTTCGACCGGCCCAACTGCCGGAATACGTGCGCGGACTGCGATCGATCATGACACCGCTCGGATTGGAGGCGAGTTATTACGGTCACGCCGCGAGCGGGCTCTTGCATGTCCGTCCCGTGCTCGATCTCCATAATACAAACGATCTAAAGAAGTTTCGACAAGTGGCGGATCAAACCTCCGCGCTGGTGCGCGAGTTCAAAGGCTCGCTTTCCGCCGAACACGGCGTTGGCATCGCCCGCACTGAATACATGCGGGAGCAACTTGGGGATGACCTGCTCGGAGTAATGCGTGAAATCAAGCGAACCTTCGATCCGAAAAACATTTTCAATCCCGGAAAAATTTTTGATTGTAGCCACGACGCTGTGTCGCCGCGTAAGGGATCGCGCGAGGAGAGCCTTGACACAGCGAGGCTGCTACAGTCACACAGAATCGACAATCATTTGCGCGAGAACTTCACTCGACCTCTGGAAGCTCCGTGCGAACCCGTACTCGCCTTCGCATTCAAGGATCGTTCGTTCATCGGCAACCTGGAACAATGCAACGGCTGCGGTGGCTGCCTCAAAACCACGGGTATCATGTGCCCAACGTTCATGGCTACGCACGACGAAGTCATGTCTACGCGCGGCCGCGCCAACGTCATTCGTGCCGCGCTGGAATTGCGCGTCAATGGGCACGATCCGTTGCGTTCGGCAGAATTGGATGCCGCACTGAGCAATTGTCTCTCTTGCAAAGGTTGCACATCCGAATGCCCGTCGAATGTGAATCTCGCGCTGCTCAAGGCCGAATTGACGGACGCGCGATATCAGCGCGACGGTTTGCCATTGCGCGAGCGGCTCCTAAGCAACATCGATTTGTTAGGCAAGATCGGTTGCGCAATGCCGTCGCTTGCAAACTGGTTCCTCAGTTCAAAACCTGTGCGTGTCGCGATGGAAAAAGCAATTGGAATTTCCGTAAGGCGTTCACTACCGCGTTACACAAGCGAACGGTTCGATCGGTGGTTTGAAAAACATTGTAGGACGTCTGTGCCGGTCCCGAAAGCGTTCGGGATTCACCGAAACGCCCTCCAGAAACGAGGCAAGATAATTCTTTGGGACGACACGTTTGTGCGCTATCACGAACCGCAAATCGGAATCGCCGCGGTCAAGGTGCTCGAAGCGCTCGGCTTTGAGGTTGCGCTCGCAAGAAATCGTCACTGCTGCGGACGGCCAGCGTTTAGCCAGGGAAATCTCAAAGTTGCAGCCAGATCGGCGAGGCACAATGTGGGCGCCGTTTCATCGAATGAAGGTTTGAACACTCCTGTCCTCTTTCTCGAGCCGTCGTGCTGGTCGATGTTCGTGGAAGATTATCGCGAGCTAAGAATCGACAGCGCGGACGAGGTAGCGAACCGCTGCTTTTTGTTTGAAAAATTCGTGGACGACTTGCTCGCGAAGGAACCGGCAGCACTGCAATTCAAGCGTTCATCCGCTTCTGCCGAAGAGCTACGGCGTGATAAGGAGACGACGCTTGCGATTCATCCGCATTGCCACGCCAAATCAATAATGAATCCTGCATTCCTCCGGATACTCGCGGAACGGTTGCCGGGGAGAAAAGCGTCCGTGCTCGACACAGCGTGCTGCGGAATGGCGGGCGCCTTTGGCGCACTCGCCGAGAAATACGATCTGTCAGTGCAAGTGGCTCAAGACTTGATCGACAAGCTCGAAAATCAAGCGTGCGAGACGCAGGTTGTAGCGTCGGGGACAAGTTGCCGGCATCAAATTCGTGACCTCACGGATATCCGGCCAAAGCACATGGCAGAGGTGCTCGCCGAAGCACTGCCATAGCGATTGCGCCGACTATCACGTACCAACAGCGTTTCTGTTATTGACTACAGAAACCCACATCCTAGCCTCGACTCCATGAATCCAGTCGTCGCATCTGATAAACTTAAACGGGCTGAAGTCTGGGCGGAGGACGATAAGTCCGTTCATTGGGCCGGCGCTTTTGCGGTGTATGGCGGGCACGGCACGACCGCGTCTTCGACGATCGTATACGAAATTGAGCCTGGGCATCGTCTCGGCTGGCACACTGATGCCACCGAAGAGACACAGTACATTCTCGCCGGCACCGGGGAATTACACATGGAGGACGGCAATACCTATCAGGTCGGGGCCGGCAGCGTTTTTGCCATTCCAACACCTGTAAAACACGACCTCGTTAACGTCGGAAAGGAAACATTGCGCGCCGTGGCTTTCTTCGCGGCCGCGATGTTCACCCAAAATTTCGACAATGTGATGATGCCGCCGAAGAGTCACATACTCGGCACTCCGAACCGAGAAGGCTAGACGGCAAGCGTGCCAAGTAATTCAGCCCGCGGAACGCCTGCAGTTCGGCGGCTAGTGCGCCCTACCCCTTCGGCTTTGGTGGTTCGGCAGGCTTTGGTGGGGCTCCGCCCGGAGGTGCACCGCCTGGAGGCGCGCCCCCGGGCAGATCTTCGTCAGGAACCGCAAGCAACTCGGGTTCGGTGAATGAATTTGGATGGTCGGCAAGCTCCTTGCGCAACGCAGCGATTTGCTCGGCAGCCACCGGAGTCGCGTTATTTCCCCACTCACTTCGCTCGTACGTGATAACGTCGGCCAGTTTTTGATCCGTCAACGTCTTGTCCCAGGGCTGCATCACGGCGTTGCCGAATTGCTGGCCTTTGACCTTAACCGGACCGGTCAAACCTTTTAACACTATCATAGCCATTCGGTGCGAACCACCAGTGGTAAACTCGGAACCTGCCAACGGCGGATACTGGCCCGGCACTCCGAGACCGCTCGCTTGATGACATGTCTGGCAATTAGCCGCAAAAACCTTCTTTCCCCGATCGTGTGGCGAAAGTTCGGCCGCCTGCTCGGCGCCCTGCGGCCCGGTAACTTTTTTCATCGTAGGCATTTCACCGCCGTAAGGGTCGAGCGCTTCACCGCTAAAGTTTCCCGAGAAACGGCCGAGGTAAGCGCCTCCAAAAAAAACTGCTAGTCCGTACACTGCGATCAACCAGATGGAGAGCGGTTCGCGACCCACACGCGGCTCACGTTTCTCGCGCTGGACCGCAGCATGGACTTCCTGGACATCAGCGATTTCGCTGTAGTCCATACCCTGGCCGGAAGGCGGCTCCGGTGGTGGCACGTTTTCGTTCATTTTGCTGGTTGTCCTCCAGGCGGGGGTGAAGGTGAGGTTGCCGGTGAGGCGGCTGCGACGGCACCGGTGGATCTGACATCCTTCAATGGATGCGATTGATTAAGTGCCATCATGTAAGCAACAAGACATCTCGCATCGAAAGTGGGAACAACTTCCCAACCAACAGGCGGGGCGTCGGAACCTCTAAGCTGCAAGGAATCTGATGAACGCGCGTCAGTGATTCGGCGAGTCCGATAGAGAAAACGGTAGGACGGCATGTTCGAGTCAAGATTGATACTGCGCGGCGAATAAAGATGCACGTGATGCCACGCTGCGGAATACATTGGTGGCAATCCCGCCGTTTGTTCAGGCCACGGTGGTCCAGTCAAAGGCAACGCCCCCGGACTTGCAGCTGCAGAAGAAGGCGCCGTTGGAGACGGAGAAGCGACGCCTGTGCCGGCCACAGCGACCGCCGGTGACTTTGACGGAGCGGAAGTTGGAGAAACTGCTGCTTGCTGTTCAGGTGCCGGCGTTTGGCCGCCCTGGGTCTTGGCCTGAGCGGTTGATGGCGACGGACTTTGCGCTGCACCCGTTGATGCCGCGGTGGGGCTTGCGCCGCCAGTGGGCGGAGGGCTTTCCTCTTCCTTTGGTGCGCGCGCGCCGATGTTGGCGAGATCCTGGCCCATTCGCATCTTCGCAAGCAGAACGGGTTGTTCGAAAATGTAATCGCGTGGGGCACTCCGGCGGTCACCCCATTTCCGCTCGATGTCAGCGCCCGCGTACTCGGCACGGACCTGTTGGCTGTGACAATAGTTGCAGCCATTGGCAGCGTAAACGCGCGCGCCGCGGGTGACCATCCCCGATTGAGGCAACGGATAGATGTCCGTGCCCTCCTCGTCAGATTGAGGATTAAGGTGTCCAATTTGCCAATTGGGAATCACCGTCAATCCGACCCACGAGAACGCGAACGTCCCGAAGATACCGAGAAAAAGAGCGGCGAGTCCTTTCATTAGTGCGCCACCTCGGCCCCCTCTGCTTCGACTGGATTAAGAAATGTGGGCACTGTCGATTTGCGGCCCAGGCCGAAAAGCATCAATCCGAAGTGATACGCAAAGATGAAATGCGACACCGTCAGCAAGATGCCGGCCAGACTGCGACCTCGCAGGTAAGGCAACACCGATTCCACGCTTTCACTGAAAGCCAGAGACGGATTTTCCATGCTCAGGCCTTGCACTAAACCGCCGGCCAGAAGCATTAGCGTCATCAGCCCAATTCCGTAGGCCGATGCCCAGAAATGCAGTTTAATCAGCGACGCGTAACGCCACTCGCGTCCTATCAATCGCGGCACGATGTAGTACATCGAGCCGAAAATCACCATGGTGAAAAACGCGTAAAGGCCGAGATGTGAAAACGCGATGCTGGCCTGCGTAAAACTCACATAGCGAGCCACAGAGCGCAGTGAGATCAAAACACCCACCACACTAAAGACGGTGTAAGACATCGCACCGAACACGGTAAAACGAAGTGTCGGGCTGTAACGCATGAGAGGGAAATAGCCTTGCATCGTCATGTGATGATTGAGTCCCACAGTGGCGACAGGAATCAGCGTGAGGATTGTGGCCGCGATGCTAGCCGTGATCATCCAGGCTGGGAACGGTCCATCGACAAGGCGCTGCATCCCTGTCCAGCTCGAGAACAACGCGTAAGTCCAGAAGCCAATCACTGCCAAATGATAACTGTAAATCGGGCGTCCGATCACCTTGGGAATCATGTAATACGCGGTTCCCAGACCGATGGCGCCGAACCAGAGAAAGAGCAGATTATTTGCGAACCACCAGCCAACGGCCGCCTGCAACACTCCCTGCATCGGGACAACGAAAAGCATTAACTGGCCCGCCGCGTAAAGCCACGGAAACCATAGGAACGCGCCAAGCAAGTACCACTGCGTAATATAAATTTGTTCGCCGCGGCGAAATCGAAACATCAGCACCACCCAAGAGGCAACGAGCGAATAAGCGACGAATAGAATGATGGCGGCGTAGCTTGGAAACTCAAGCCATTGATAACCCGTGCTATCGCCGAGGAGAATTCCACACAAACCGAGGAAGACTCCCAAATTCCAAAACCCGGCGCCGGCAACGAGCAATAGCGGATAACGCAGCACTGTACGGCACAACCGGGCCATCAACCAGATTGCCGTGCCCATGCCAGCCATCGACGCCCAGCCATATACCATGACGTTCATGTGGGCGGGGCGCACCCGTCCCCAAGTCAGGAAACTGATGTCAGAGAGCAAATCCGGCGAGTGCAGCTTGAACGAAACAAATCCAGCGAGCAACGTGCCGAGAATTAGCCAACCGACGGCTGAAGTGTAAAAGATCAACACTGGCACGCGTGTCGATGCATCAATTAACGCACGTTCCAATTGCTCGGTATCACCTGCGACAGCAGAAACGGAGGGTTCTTTTAGTGGGATTCCGGCAGGATTCATTTATTGAAGCGTTAGAAGGCTAATAGCGGTCATGGATTTTTCGTGGAGCCGGGCGAAGCCGGCGAGGACGGAGGCGATGCCGCAGGCGAGGCACCCGCCGGTGCTGGAGGGGCCAAAGCCGGGCTCGCGGTTGCCTGCGGTTCCGGCGTGGTAATCGGGCCTGCCGGCGCTGGCGTTTGTTTCGCCAGATCGCCAACTGTTAGTTCCATCGCACGCGCAATCGGAATGCGAGTGACCCCTTTGTTTTTGTCGACCCAGGCATAAGTCGTTAAATCCTTGTCTGCTTCCTCGCGCAAAGTTTTCAAATTCTCCAAACGTTTTTTAGCTCGGCTTTCTTCGAAATCGCTTCCGCGTGGCGAGGGACCAATTATTGCGAGCACAATTAGTCCAAACAGCGCGAAAAGAAGCACAATTCCCAACCAGGCGCCCAATGGCGCGCGGGAATGTGCAATCTGACGAATAGCGTCCGGGTCGGC
>DATBEX010000244.1:0-11875 GCA_036558805.1 Candidatus Udaeobacter sp. | reverse complement strand
CTGGTCCATACAATCCGCGGCGTGGGTTATGTTCTCAAAGCGCCCTGAACCGCGCTCCATTTCCTCGCAGCTCATTCTGCTCTTTACGCTGGCTGCGACGCTGTTGCTCGCCTGCGGACTCGGCGTCTTTTACTGGATTGTGCTTCGACACGCATTTGCTGAAGATAATGCGGTGCTCGCCGACAAAGTGAATGCCTTGCGGACGAGCTTCGAGCAACAGGGCGGATTGGACGCGGTGGCGGCAGAGATCAACGCAATCGATAGTCGCCAGCGAGCTCCGTTCCTGGTGCGCGTGCTCGATCCGGCGGGCAGGATCATCGGACAGACGGCCGGGATGGAAACGATGTTGCCGGTAAGCATTTTTCCTCCAGTTGCTTCACGCGAAATTGCGGCACCCATCGAGCACCAGGTTGATGGAAAATTATTTGCGCTGACAACACGACACGCGGTTGCAGGCGGGCAGCCGTTTACGATCCAGGTGGCGCAAGATCGCTCCAGCGACGAGCAGGTCGAAAGAAAGTTTGGTATTCTGGTTCTTGTTGTTCTTTCAGGTAGCATTCTCGCGTCGATTCTGATTGCAATCACTGTCACCAGGCGCGGTCTGCGTCCGTTGGAGGAGATGAAGCATTCCCTGGAGCGAATTGGACCGACACATCTGAACGAGCGCGTCGCATCCGCCACCTGGCCGCGCGAGCTCCAGCCGCTGGCCGTCGCTTTTGATGAAATGCTGAAGCGCCTCGATGATTCTTTCACGCGGCTCTCTCAATTCTCCGCCGACCTGGCGCATGAATTACGCACGCCCATCGCAAACATGCTGGGCGAAGCGCAGGTCGCTTTGTCGCGCGAGCGCAGCTCTGTTGAGTACCGCGAAACAATCGAATCCACAATCGGCGAATGCGAACGGCTTTCCGGAATCGTGGATAACTTGCTCTTCGTTGCGCGGGCCGACGCGGCGCGCGAACCCGTTGCGCGGCGACAATTCGACGCCCGCACGGCAGTCGAAAAAATTGCCTCGTTTTATCAAGCGATCGCGGAAGACCATCATGTCGCAATCAATTGCAAGGGCGGAGGAGAAATTTCTGCCGATCCCGCGTTGTTCGAACGTGCCGTGGGCAATCTGGTCGACAACGCGCTGCGTTTTACTCCCAGGAACGGTTCAATTCAGATCGCGCTCGCCGAGCATGCGACGGATTTCGAGGTCGCAGTCAGCGATAACGGCTCCGGAATAGCTCCTGAACATCTGCCGCGAGTCTTCGATCGGTTTTACCGCGCTGAACCATCGCGCGGAGCTGACGGGGCAGGTCTCGGTCTGGCTCTGGTGAAATCCATTGTCGATCTTCACGGCGGCTCCGCAAAGATTCAAAGCGAAATCGGTCGCGGCACCACTGTTAGCCTGACTTTTCCCAAGCCAGCGTAATTTCCGGCGCCGGGCCGCTTCCAGTCTTTGAAAATTTGTCTTGCCAAACATTACAATTTTGTAATGATCGCGGATCGACTAATGAAAGTGACACCTCTAAAAATCGCCGGGACCGCTTTCGGCACCGGTCCCAGACCGGAAGAGCGACCTTAGAACTGCTGTGCCAACTTTAGCTCTCCATTCTTTTTCACAGGAGATCGAGATTCCCGTGAGTCTTCGCGATCAACCAGTGGACATGTTGCACACTTCCGCTCGTCTCACTTCCGTCCTGGGCCGCTACGGCATCCGTCTGCTTGGTGATCTTCACGGACGGAAAGTAGTTGATTTCGCCTGGGAAAAGAATTGCGGGGCAAAAACTTTGTACGAACTGGATTTACTTGCGCGTCGAGCGCGATTTCGAAAAGGCTGTGCATCCGCGAAGCCTGGTTGCAGCGCGGAAAGCAAAGCGGCAGCGCAAGGCGCGCAATGGGACGCGGGCGGCTTTGCCATTCCGGATTCGGTGGGACATCTCTCTTTTGACGAATTGCCCCTGACGACGCGTTTGGCCAATGTTGTCCGCTGTATCGGCGCGCGAAGTTTGGGCGATCTCAACGGATGCAACGCCTTTGAATTGCTTCAATACAAAGCCTGTGGCTGGGGCATGATCAGTGAGATCCAGCAATTGATTGAGCGCGCCGTTTCCGGCGAATTTAGTGCAGGTCCGATCGAACAAAAAACAGTGGCTGCTGAATTGGTGAGTTTGCTTGAGCAAGGCCTGGCGAAGCTGCCGCTTCGTGACACACAATTTGTGCTTGCCAGAATCGGCGGAGCGACAACAAGCGCTCGCAGTCCGTCCCCAAATTCTGTTTGCCTGAGTCACGCAGAAATCGGGCGACGATATGGATTGACCCGTGCGCGAATACACAAAGTGTTTGTAAACACGCTGGACAGTCTGAGAAAAATCTGGGGCCCGCGCGTGCCGCGACTGCTCGAAGTAATAAAGTGGCGTTGTCTCTCAACGATTTGCCCCCTGACTCCCGAATTGCTCGGCAAGTGGGTGGGTTTGTCTGCAATCTCATCGTTCCAGCCGGCGACACGCGACGCTCTCAACAGCGCTCGATTATCCATGGCTGCGCATCTGCGATTGATCGCGGCGCTTGACAAAAGCATTCCTTGCTGGCCGGAGATCAATCGTAAGCCGCGAAGCACTCATGCTCCCAGTCAATTCGATCTCGCGTTAGCGCATGTTGTTCGCGAAGCCGGCGGACACATCACCGTTGCCGAAGCTTATCGCACGCTCGCAGATCGTGGCAGCCGCCGTTATCGCCGGATGCCAGTCGAAAGCTTTCTGCAAACGCTCCGCAGCGTCGAATGCACAGTGGTCGAATTCAATAATCCGGAAATTCCGATTGTCCGATTGCGTTCATTGAAGCCTGAAGGTTCCGCTGGCGATGTTTCAGACCAAAATGGCAAACCGTCCACCGCTGGACTGTTTCATTCTAATCCGCCAGTGATTGAATTGTTTAGGCCCAAGCGCCCGTTTTGCGAGCGGCACGCAATTGCGAGACGCTAAGTCGGGATCCCACGTTCTTTTGCAATGCGGAAGCCGTTTTCTCTTTACAAGCTACCCAAAAAATAGTTAAAAATTTGTCTTGGCTAGTTATTACAAATTTGTAATAATTGGCTTCTTTTTAACCAAAAATCCCATCTATGAAAAAGAAATCTCCTTCGCAATCTGCATTCCTTAATATTCGTGTTTTGATTGGCGTCGCCGTCTTTCTCTCCGGCGTTTGTCTTGCCCTGGCGGGGCTTGGCACATTTTCGAACGCCAAAAACGTCCGAAGCCAGTCAAAGAACTCTGCTCCGCGCACTGGAGCGAAAAGCGCACACTCGGCAAACTTGTCTCGTTCTCAGGGCGGGCGGAACGTTGAGTATACACCAGCCGACAGTCAGGGCCGGTTCCGTTACATGATCCGGTTCAGCGAAAACGGAATGGTCAAGCGCCTGACGCGCGCTCGCGGTCAGCGTTTCCAGATGAATACTCCGCAAGCGCAGACACTGCGCGCCCAGATCATGACGGAACAAGCAAATCATATCCAGGCCATGACTCGAGCACTGCGCCACGGAGTTGATGTGTCCCATTATTTCCTGGTAACGCACAGCGGTATCGCGGCGCGTCTAACTCCTGAGGAAGCGCAGGCTGTGCGCGGATTGCCGGGCATCAAGTCGGTCGAGCGCGAACGTCTGTATCACACAACGACTTTTCGTAGTCCGGAGTTCATAGGTGCCGATCAGATTTGGAATGGAAACGCTGTGCCGGGGGGCACGGGCACAAAAGGTGAGGGCATTATTATTGCCATGCTCGATACGGGAATCGATGTGAATCATCCATCTTTTGCCAACGACCCGGCGTGCGGTCACGGCACGACCGAGCCGGACAAGCTGCTGAGCGCTCTGGATTGTTCGAGCACCGATGCCAGTGGATTGTGCAATGGTCCTGACCCAAGCGACCAGGTCGAGCACGGCACCCATACCTCCAGCACGGCGGGCGGCAATGCTGTTGGAACTGGTGCGACCCCGGCGCCTGTCTTACCGATCTCTGGTGTGGCTCCGTGCGCCAGTATTCGCGCGTATAAAGTTTGTCCGACCAACAACTGCCCCGACGCCGACATTGAAGCTGGCCAGAACAGCGTGCTCATCCAAGGCGATGCTAAGGTGCTGAGTTTTTCTATCTCGGGAGGCACCGACCCGTGGAACGACAATGACGAAAGCCAGGATTTCCTCAACATTGTAGATAACGACGTGCTGGTTTCGGCAGCCGCGGGCAATACCTCGGCGCCGGGAGAAGATCCCCACGGGGAGGTTAATCACCGTGGCCCCTGGAACTTTACAGTAGCCGCATCCACGAAGGATCAGGTGCTTTTCGATGGTGTGATTTCGGCCAGCGGTCCGGGAAGTCCTCCGCCGGACACCCAGAATATTGGTTTCACCAAAGGGAGCGCTTCGCCTGACGGAACTCCGCTGACCGATTTTCCAATTCGGCATTTCCTCGGACAGACGAACGAAGGCTGCAGTGCCGAGCCTACGCAGTTCCCGCCAGGTTTCTTTGACGGTTCTGTCGCGTTGATTCAAAGAGGTGGTTGTGCATTCACCGAGAAAATTACCAACGCATTCGCCGCAGGAGCAGCGTTTGTGGCAATTCGGAACAACCAGCCCGGGACTGTATCAATGGACACAACCGGACAGCCTAACGTTCCGGCTTACAGTTGTGATCAAATACCGGGCAATGCTTTAGCAGCGTTTGTGGATGCAAACCCGACCGACGCAACGGTCAATTTTGTTCTCCACGGAGCCGCCGCTACTCAGCCCGACATTCTGGCTGACTTTAGCTTGCGTGGTCCTGACCCGGCGCCTTTCCAAGACATCACCAAGCCGGACATCACTGGACCAGGCGTACTCGTCTACGCCGCGTTCCCCATCAACCTTGGAGCATACGGGACCATCAGCGGCACATCGATGGCCACCCCTCATAATTCCGGCTCGGCTGCACTGCTGCGAGCGGTTCACGCAGATTGGACCGTCCAGGAGGTAAAATCGGCCCTGATGATGACCTCATTCAATGGCGGCACCAAGGAGGATGGAACGACCCCATGGGATGCAGACGACGTGGGTACAGGGAGGATTGACGACAGCAAGGCAGCTCTGGCCGGGCTTGTGATGGATGAAACCACCCAGCATTTCCTCGACGCAAATCCTAATACGGGCGGCGATCCCAAGACCTTAAACATCCCGTCGGTACGTAATATGGAGTGCACGCCCAACTGCACGTTTACACGCACCGTGCGCAACACCATAACGTCTGCAACGAGCTGGACGGCAACCGGGAACCCGATTACACCTGGATTCACGATCGACATTGAGCCGTCGAGCTTCAGCTTTGGTGGCGGTCTTGGCGAAACGCAGGAACTAACGATCACCGTGACGCCAAACACAGATCTGACATCGGCGGTGGCCTTCGGTGAAGTAGTCCTGAGTCAGGCGACCAATGGCCGGGGCCCTAATGGCCTTCTCATTCCCGATGAGCGCATCACCGTGGCGATCGAAGGCTCAACGGGTGGTGGTGGAACCCCAACGCCGACGCCAACACCAGGCGGAAGTTGCCCACCGGTAATCACCCAATCCACCAGCCAGGCAATTGTAGCGGGTAACTCGGTGGCGTGTAACGATAACGCGACCGGTTTTGTCGTGGAGAACCATTACTGGCGCGCTTTCGACATGAACACCTTCACCGGTGGTCTGGAGTACAATATCACTGCGATCGAGTTTGGGATTGAGGCGGCAATCTCCGGAAGCGGAACAGGACAGCCGATCACGGTCAATCTTTACGCGAACCACGGGACGCCGTTCCCGGCCGGTGACTGGGCGTCGAACTTGATAGGCTCTTCGGGGTCGATCAACGTCCCGGATCAGCAGGGGGCTATATTCAACGTGCCAATCTCGGTGAGCGTTCCTGCCGGGACGCTCGAACTGGTCATGGAAGTGATGAACCCGGATGGCATAGCCGCAATGAACAACTTCTTTATCGGATCCAATACAGCGGCAGAAACCGGCACAAGCTATCTGAGTTCGGCCCCTTGCGGGTTAGATGACCCGACGCCTACCGACGGCATTATTCCAGGTTTGATAATGCATATCGTCTATAACGTGGATGGCAGTTGCCCGGGTGTCACGCCTACGCCGACACCTGGTGTAAGTCCGACGCCTACACCCGGTGTGAGTCCGACGCCTAGCGCGACAGCTCCGCCAAGAGTGACACCGAGGCCGCGACCAACACCGCATCCTCGACCCTGAGGGAGTTTCGCCGCAGACGACAATTTCCGGTGAAGTCATTAGTGAAGTCTGAATGGTGACTGACCGGGGTCGGCAAACCGCCGACCCCGGCAGTCTTATCACCGACCTCGCTGGATTGCGGGCTGCCGCCATTTGTCCCGGCAAATTTACCTGCGTTCGGAATTTTTACGGTCGGCCGAAGGGGTTTGAATTCAAATCGTCACTGCCGAAACGCGGAGTATCCAATTTGAAATGCGGTCGCCAGCAGAAGAAGTGCGCCTATCGGGACAAGAAGGATAGCAACGCCGGGATCGTCTTTGAAATGCCATATACCGGCGCACAGGAAGCCGATCGGCAAAAGTGTTACCGCCGCGCGCAGCCCCAATGAGGTCGCCCGTCCCAATCGAACCAAATCAAGCCGGGCGCAGATTGCGGCCGCGATTAGCACCAGGTTAAGCAATGTTCCGTGAGCGTGCGCCAGGCGAAACATCTCGCGGCGGACCGAATCGTCGAGTAAAGCCGGCGAACGAAAACCGATCAGGCCCTCGATCAAAAGCCCAAAAACAATCCACGCCGCGAGTGAAATCCAACCCTGGCGGATCATTCCCGCGCATCTGGGGGGTTGATCACTTGATTGTGTTTTTCTGACCTGTGCCATCGACTATTTAACTGTCAGCTACTTGTTCGTCACTCGCCAACTTCGACGTCGGCTTCTACACGCCCGGCGCTGAGCCGCTCCCGAGCTTCCTTCGCAGCGCGTAATCGCTCCGGCATGAATAGTGGATACCACTCTCGGAGCGCGGTATTACGTTTCTCTGTGGTACCGAGGTAATCAGGCTTGGGCATGGCTGGATGTTGAGCAGCGAGCGCGTTTGCGGCGAAATATCGCACAATCGGATATCGATCCTGCATCGCTTCCAATAGCAAAGGCGCGTTCACATCGTTCGCGGGCGTCATTGCGGCGGCAGTAAGGGCTCGCATGACTGCGTCGCCGGCGAACAATGCCCGCTGTCCTTCCGGCTCATCAAAACGGTTGTCTCCAACTACTTTACTGTCGACAAACGCATTCGGCCAAAGACGCTGCGATGCCGCGATGGCGCGATTTACCGACCAGTCCAGGTGACACTGGTTGCACGCATTCGGTTTGTCGAAGCGAACCGTTTCATCCGGACGCGGAATGGTAATATCGTGTGTCCGGTGCGCTGACATGATGCCATAAACGACGGACGGCATGTGGCAGTTGTAGCAGAGGCTTCCACTCGATTCGGCCGAATGCTTCGTGTGCTCCACCAGTTGCGCTGGCGTTGTGAATTGCTGATGACACTGAGTACACGCCGCATTTGTTTTCATTTTCTCCGTGAGCTGGCCTCGCGGATCTCCACCGTGCATCTCGTGGCACGAAATGCAGGTGATTCGTGCGCCGGGCGTGCCCGCTCGAAAACATTTCGAGCGCATCATTCCCTGATACTCGTAGGCAGTGAGACGCGGCGAGCCGTCCTGCCAGAAACGCGAGGCAAAACTGTACGAGCCAATCTTGTCTTCGCGCTGCACCGGTCTGTAGAACTCGAGCAAATTCTTTCCGGCGTCATACGGATCGCCATCGCTCATCATTTGATGGATTCGATCACGCGGCTCCGGGAGACGCTGTCCATGGCAATGTCCGCATACCATCGCGGAGCGATCGGAATTCAGCCTGGCTGGATTTGTGACAGCAAGGGACGGAGCTTTCGGATCGTGAAAGTGCCATCGATAACGTGTCGCCGGCGAAAGCGCAAGCTGGGCGTGCTCGCCCGCAGGGCCGTGACACGCGCCACATGCGATGCCTAACTCGGCTACCTCTGTGTTCCACGATTTGTCAGTCCAATCCAGATGAGGTTGGGCTTTGACGTTATGACAAAAGACGCAGTTCGAGTTCCATTCGGAAACGTGCCGCTTGTAATCGGTTCCATCGGGATAAAAAAACGACCCGTTTAGATGCATCCAGCGACGCTGAACAAGATCGTACGCGATGGGAAGACGTACCCATTGGTCGCCGTTCTTGGTCAGATATTGTTGAATTCGCCGGGAGCCAATCGTGCGTCCAATTTCAAGTTGTTGCTTTTTGCCATCGACGCCGGTGAATTTCATCCAGTACGATCCGTTCTCGCGAACCATGTCGGTGCGAACGCCCTGGTAGGTAATTGTGTTGTCGCGATCAAAATCGCCTAGGACGCTCTGGGGATTTACCTCCTGAGTCATCGTGCGATGAAAAGTCGCATGCCATGTCGCGTAATTTCCTTCGTGGCATTTCCGGCAATTGTTTGATTCAAGATACCCGGCGTCGGCCCGTCCCGCGCGAACCTCGGCGTAATCGGGAGCAGTGACATGGATCACGGCCGCGACAAGAGTGAGGGCGAACAATGTGGCCGCCAACGTTGTGAGCGCAGGTGAAAATAGCTTCGCCACGTTAAACCATTGAAGCATTCAGGAAGTTACAACCGGGCAAAAATTGCAAGCACGTTCAAATAGCATCTGCCAATCACGCTGGCGATTTTCTCACGGCAGCCAAAACATTACAAACTTGTAATAAAAAGCTTGCATCCCTTGAGTTGGCTCAACAGAATCGGCCCCCAACCCAAAACCAGTTCTTAATCCCAGGAGGGCGAAATCTAATATGAAAAGGAAATCTATCTCACGATCTGCGTTCTTTAATCTGCGTATCGCAATCGTCGCCGCGGTTTGCATACTCGGCGTCGCATTGACGCTGTTTGGCTCTGGCGCATTGTCAGGGCCAGGTGGGAAAGCGCAAGCCGGGCGCCTGCGCGCCAACGGCGGTTCCCATAAAATATCGGTCCGCGACCGCCAGGTTGCTGAATCTTTGAAGAGTCGTGGCGCCCGCGTTGTCGCCGATTACGGCAACTTTGTGCTGCTGGAGGCAAACGATACGATTGCCAACAGCCTGGCGGGAAATGCTGGCGCCAACCTCGTTGATTACAACAACCTGGTCCTGCTCAACGCGAAGACGATTGACACTAGTACGCCTGAAGCCCAATCAGTCCACGTCGCTGGCGCTCCAAAAAATGGCAAGCAGATGCGTTTGATCCAGTTTAAGGGCCCTATCCGTCCCGAGTGGTACAAAGCGCTCGCGAAGACCGATGCGCGGATTGTGACTTACATTCCAAATAATGCCTATCTGGTCTATGGCAGCGCTGATCGTCTGCGCGCAGTGCAGCAATTGGCCGCCAGCAATCCTGCAGTGCAGTGGCAGGGAGAATATCTACCGGCTTACCGCGTTGATCCTTCGATCACAGGCGCCAATGGCACGCCACCGGTCGACAACCACTCCGCAAAAGGCAACGAGCAATTCACCGTTCAGTTGGTGGAAGACCGTTTCGAGAATGCGACCACGCTGGCGTTAATTGAGCAGCTGAAGCTCGAGCCAATTCTGGCTAACGAAAAGGTGCTCGGATACGTCAACATCAAGGTGGCGCTGCCTAAAGAGGCGGTGATTGATCAGATTTCACAACGCGGCGACGTGGTGTCAATCCAGCCATTTGTTACACCGAAAAAGAACGACGAGCGAGAGGACATCATCATGAGCGGGAACCTGACCGGAAATGGGCCAACGCCGATGGACTATTTTGCCTATCTTACCGGTCATGGTTTCGATCTCGGGACAGTCTCGGACTTCGCCGTTAACATGTCTGATAGCGGCCTCGACAACGGAACGCAGACCCCAAACCACTTCGCTCTTTACCGATTGGGCGATTCAACCAATCCGAGTAACAGCCGCGTCATCTACAATCGCCTGGTTGGAACACCAAACCCCGGGAGTACGATCCAGGGATGCGATGGACACGGCACTTTGAATTCGCACATCGTTGGCGGTTACGTGCCCAGCGGAACGGTGAACGGGGTAAACTTCGACGCTTTCCCGCATGCTGATGCATCATTGTTTCACTATGGCCGGGGAATGGCCCCGTTCGTGAAGATTGGTTCCTCGGTCATCTTCGATTTTGGTTTCACTTTTCCCAGTTACGAGACGTTGGAACGAATGGCTTACAACGACAGCGCGCGCATCAGCAGCAATAGCTGGGGTGCCGCCGTCGCCGGGCAATATAACACCGATTCCCAGCGCTATGACGCCCTGGTGCGCGACGCGGATAACCAAACCTCAGGCAACCAGGAGTACACAATCTTGTTTACTACCGGAAATTCAGGTCCTGGCGGTACCACCTGTGGTTCGCCCGGGACCGCCAAGAACGTTATTTCCGTTGGCGCAGCTGAAAATGTGCACCCGTTCGGAGGCGCTGACGGATGTGGGATCGCCGATTCCGGAGCAGACAACGCAAATGACATTATCTTTTTCTCCAGCCGCGGGCCTTGCACAGACGGGCGCAAGAAACCTGAGATTGTCGGCCCCGGCACGCACGACACCGGCGGTGTGTTTCAGGCTTCCCTGGTCAGTCCTCCCGGTTCAGGGAACGGAGTGGCTGATGCGTGTTTTAACGCCCAGGGGGTTTGTGGCGGTCCTAACGGAAACAACTTCTTTCCCCTGGGACAGCAGTGGTATACCGCTTCCTCCGGGACCAGTCATTCGTGTCCTGCAGTCTCAGGCACGGCTGCGCTAATCCGGCAAGATTTCATCAACCTGGGTCTGACGGTTCCAAGTCCCGCCTTGATCAAAGCGTTGATTATGAATTCTGCGCGCTACATGAATGGGACGGGAGCCAACGACACGCTGTGGTCGAACAGCCAGGGCATGGGCGAAGTCGATCTCAACAACTTGTTCGACACTATCGATAACGACCATATCATTCGCGATGAAGCCGATCTTTTCACCGCATCAGGTCAGCAGGTCGTCGTCGCCGGAACAGTAAGCGATAACACAAGGCCGTTCCGTGTTACTATCGCCTGGATTGATCCGCCGGGGCCAACATCAGGGAACGCGTTCGTCAACAACCTCGATCTCGAAGTTGATGTCGGTGGCAACACTTACAAGGGTAACGTCTTCACCGGCGCCGACTCTACTCCCGGAGGCGCGGCAGACATTCGCGACAATGCCGAGAGCGTCTTTATCCCGGCGGGTGTCAGCGGAAGCTTTGAGGTCAGAGTGATCGCGACGAACATCGCCGGCGACGGTGTGCCGGGAAACGGCGATTCAACGGATCAGGATTTTGCGCTTATTGTCTCGAATGCAGTCGAGGGACCAACTCCAACACCCTCCCCAACGCCAACAGGAACGCCAGCACCTTCCTCTACGCCAACGCCTACACCGACACCCGCCGGTTGCCAATACGCGTTTACCGAAGGTACCGACACGATCGTGCCGGGTGACACCGACACAGGTAACCACGCGGACGACGGTGATACGCTTGTTAGCTTGCCTTTCAACTTCCAGTTGTATGACCAAACTTTCAACGAAGTGAACGTTAGCTCCAATGGCCGGCTTGATTTCGTGATTGCCAACGAACCAGGGGGCTTTCTATCAGCGTGCCTGCCTGCGCCGCCAAATATTGGGCCCTTTGATTACACGATCTTTCCTCTCTGGAGCGATTATCGCACCGACATAGTGGGCGAAGGCTGTAATAACTTCGCCAGCGGTTGTGGCGTCTTTACGTCCGTCTCTGGCAGCGCGCCCAATCGCATCTTTAACATTGAATGGCGCGC
>DATBEX010000243.1:0-7883 GCA_036558805.1 Candidatus Udaeobacter sp. | reverse complement strand
GATCTGCTGGTCGCTGAAACCACGCTCGATCAATTTCCGAGTGAGATTGCCAGCATGGGAATGGTTTCTCAGCTCGGGAATGAAATGCGGTGTGGCGAGTTTTTCGGCCAACTCCTTTTGTGCCGACTCCGGCCACTGGCTGTAGATAAACTCAAAGAAATCGAACCCAATCGCCACTCCGTCGATGCCAATCAAATTGGCGACGTGTTCGATGTGATCAATGTAGCGATCCAGTGTGCTATTGTCTTTCTTCGGGCTTACCAGCACCGAATTGATTCCGATCACGCCGCCCCGGTCGCCGATCATTTTGATCTGGTCATCGCTAATGTTGCGCTCGATATCGTAATAGCGTCGAACGTTGCTGTGCGAAACAATTGGCGGCTTGGTCGCAATTTCCAAAATGTCGTTGAAACCGGCCGGGTTGATGTGAGCAAGGTCGATAATCACGCCCAGCGCCTCGCATTCTCGAACCAGATCACGACCGAACTCAGTGAGACCCTCCCGCGACGAGCCGCTCGAAGCGAAGATCCCGCCATGTCCTGCGGCATTGCTTCGCGCGTGCGTAAGTCCAATCGTGCGCACACCCAGCTCATAAAAGACACGCAACAAATCCAGGTCCGTGCCGATCGGCTCAGCTCCCTCCAACGTAATGATTAGAGCAATTTTGCCCTGCGCACGTGCCTTCTGGATTTCGCGATAGCTTTTGCAAATCCTGAACCGCGGACAGACTTGCGCCTCGGTATAAAGGCGCGCGATTTGATCCAGCGCCACACTCAGAGCCGCGTCTGGGACATAACGATCCTCAATGTAGATCGCGGCTCCGATCAGTCCGATGTTCCCGGTTTCGAGTTCTCTTAAAAAATCCGTCTCAAGCACGTTTTCGCGCTCGCGCTTCTCGTACAAATCCATCGCCAAATCGAAATGCATGTCGATAATTCCGCCGGCCTGCAGCCGCTCGATTCGTTTTTCGATGGATTTTCCAGTCATGGTGTGAGAAGAAACCGCGAGATCACGCAGATGTCACGGAGGGAAAATAATCCCGTTGTAGCCGCAGTCGTTGACCGTGGCTGGGTTCAGCGATCCCGGCTACAGCTTACTGATTGTTCGCAACGATTCGCACCGCAGCTTTGGTCGATTCGAGTTGTTCATTGACTGATTGGATTTGTGCTGCCTGACTTTTCACTGCGGCAGTGAGGTGTGCGATTTCATTCTTCAATTCTGCGATTGTATCTCGTTGTTCTTGTGTCTTGCGATGTTCTTTTAGAAACTCGTTGAGTAACATCGCATTGATAGCTTCGTAGCGCACAGTTTCTGGCTTCCCTTCGCAGTCCAGAGTCACAAGATTTGGATTAACGCGGGCTACTTCTTCTGCAATTAAACCAAAACAGAGCGGCTGTGCCGGATCGACCTCCTTCTTGTAACGAAAGCTGACCGGCCTGAGAGCGTGGATCGCTTCGCTCGCCTTTTCCATTGGCTTGATTCTCTCCTTGTAGCGGCGCGAAGAAGCCAGCGTCCCGATCCTGTTGTCTGAAGTGACGTAAACCGCCCGCTCGGTCGCTACCGACTCATACACATTGCGGATCCGGGTGATATTGTTCTCGCCAGCAACCCCGTTAACGCCTGCGCCAATGCAAACATTGCCACTACCGGTGATGTCAAAGCCGGCTCCAAGACCCAAAGCGGAATTGTTGTCGCCTTCTGTGTTATTGTGAAGCGCATTAACCCCGTTCGCTGTGTTGTTGCCACCAGTCGTGTTGTTAAATAGCGCGCCAAATCCGGTGGCTGCGTTATTGATACCATTGCTGTTGCTAAAGAGGGCGTCTTTGCCGTTGGCGGTGTTAGCCGAACCGGTGGTGTTTTGAAGAAGTGCTCGATAACCGGTGGCCGTGTTGAAGTCACCCATGGTATTGCCAAAGAGAGCAGTCCCACCGAATGCTATGTTGCCCTCACCTTGGGTGTTGCTGGCCAGCGCGGAATCACCGTTGGCCGTGTTAAAGTCTGCATTGTTGTTACGGAGCGCATCTACACCAGTTGCCGTATTGCGGCTGCCGGCATTGTTGTTGAATAAGGCGAATGCTCCTGTAGCTGTGTTGTCGAAGCCAATTGTGTTGCTTAGCAGCGCTCCGGCGCCAGTGGCCGTATTTTCGGTTCCTTCCGCTGTACTTTGGTTGCCGACATTGAAAAGAAGCGTTCCGGCGCCGATAGCCGTGTTGTAGCTGCCATCGGTGTTGCCCCAGAGCGAAAGCCAACCAACCGCTGTGTTCGCCACGCCTGTGCTGAGACTAAAAAGGGCTCTCTGCCCTTCCGCCGTGTTGAATCCGGGGTAACCGCCATCCGGAGGTGGACTGACCGCCTGCATTATTTGGGAAAACGCAAGGCAACAAAGCGGCAAACATAGTGGTTTAAATATGATCGGTGGATTTTTCATAAAGCTCTCTCCTTGTTTGTTGCGTCAAGGATAGCTTGAGCAGCGTCTGCCTGACGAGCTTAAATCCGGCAAGTAAGCGCTTTTAGAGAAGCAAACCGAAGGCATTCCGGTTTCTTTGTCGGCACCGCGCCAAAGCCTCTGACGCTACGAACGAGTGGTTAGCGTCTATTTGCTCAATTCGAGCATTCGCCGAATGGGCAGCTCCGCGCGCTTGCGCAATGGCTCGGGTAACGTGATCTCGGGCTCCATGTTCAACAGAGCGTCGTACGCCTTGTCGAGCGTATTCATCTTCATGAACCGGCATTCGCCGCAGAAGCAGTTGTCCGTCGGACCAGGAATGAAGATCTTGTCAGGGATTTCTTTACGCAGACGATGCAAGAGACCGGCCTCAGTGACAACGATGACTTCGCGCGCTGATGATTCTCTGCAAAAGGTTACCATTTTTTCAGTGGAACAAACTTCATCGGCGAGCATGCGCACGGCATAAGTGCATTCCGGATGAGCTACAACGGGTGCATTAGGATATTGCTCCCGAATCTTACCGATACTGCGCGCGGTGAACTCAACGTGCACATAACAGTTGCCCTGCCACAGGTCCATTTTGCGTCCGGTCCGTTCCATTACCCAGGCGCCGAGATTTTGGTCGGGAACAAAGAGAATATTTCGATCAGCCGGAGCGGCGCGCACAATTTTGTCGGCATTACCACTCGTGCAGATCACATCGGACAAAGCCTTCACGCCGGCGCTGCAATTGATGTAAGCGATGACGTAGTAATTCTTGTCGGCGCTCTGTTTCAGAAACTGCGCCAGTTTTTCCGGCGGACAGGATTCGGAGAGCGAACAGCCGGCATCGAGATCGGGCAGAATCACGCGCTTGGTTGGGTTAATGATCTTCGCCGTTTCGGCCATGAAATGGACACCGCAAAACAAGATTACGTCTGCATCCGTTTTCGCCGCCTGATAACTGAGTCCAAGGGAGTCACCAACGAAATCAGCAACGTCCTGTAACTCGGGCACCTGGTAGTTATGCGCGAGAATGACTGCATTTCGCTCGCGCTTGAGCTGTCGCAACTCTTCCGCAAGATCGAGGCTTGCTCTCGGTGGGCTGCCAAAGTTTACGCCCGCGCTTACCATCGGTTAATATGGCTTTTTTCAAGGGAATTACAAACAGTCCATGTGGCCACGGCGGTACGTCGTCGTGCGTTTCGGGAAAGGTTGGGGGACGCGCCTCGGACACAGCGAGCGGCTACAACGCCTTACACATCGCTTCGATTGGTGCCTCACGATCGAACCAAATGGAAAAAGCCAGCGCGCCCTGATGTAGCAGCATCGACAATCCATTCGCGCTGCGCGCGCCGGCTTGTTCGGCTGCGCGAAGCAAACCAGTTTTCCACGGCCCATAAACACAATCGAAAACCATGTGATGCGGGGCGATCAAGCGTCCCGGGATTGGTGGTGGATCGCTGGGATTCATTCCAAGCGGAGTTGCATTGACGATAAGATCGATGTCCGCAAGCTGAACGCGCATTGCCGACTCGTCCATCGCCATGGCTTGAAGGCGCGCCACCGGACCAAGGACGCGAGCTTCAGCAAAAGACGAACGCAAGCGCTCCGCCAAAGCACTGGCTTTTTCCAAAGTGCGATTAGCGAGGATGAGGCGTTCAGAGTTCTCAAGCGCGCATTGCCATGCAATGGCGCGTCCCGTTCCGCCAGCGCCGATTATGAGCACTCGAAGATCGCGGAGATCGACAGAAAACTCGCTGCGGATGGCGCGCAAGAATCCTTCGCCGTCGGTATTCGATCCTATGAGTTTCTTGTCGCGAACGCGAATTGTGTTCACGGCTCCAATGCGACTCGCGGATACATCTGCTTCGTCGATCTGCGCGAATCCCGCGATTTTATGCGGCACGGTCAGATTCACTCCTGTGAAATCCAGACTTCGCAAAAAACGCAGGGCCGATCTCAATTCATGGGCTCTGATATGAAAACGCGTGTATTGGGCATCTATCTCGCAAGCGCGCAGAGCGGCATTTTGCATTTCCGGGGAGAGCGAATGCGCAACTGGATCACCAAAAATGCCGAGGCGGACCGGCGGGTCGGTGTCGCGCGCGATCTCCTCCCACTTCTCCAGATCCGCGAGTGTGTAGCGTTCGGTAGTTTGCTCGGTTTTCATGTCAGCATGACACGCCTCTTGCCAGTTTAGCGCGGCGTCGTTTACAGCGAAAGTTGTCCATCTGCGTATTCGCCAATAGCTTTAGCCGTTGCAATGACGACTGAAACTGACAGACCTTCGGATTTTATTCGCGATATTGTCGCGGACGACCTTCGCACTGGCAAACACAAACAAATCTGCACCCGCTTTCCACCTGAACCTAACGGTTACCTGCATATCGGCCACGCGAAATCGATCTGCCTCAATTTCGGGATTGCGCACGAGTTTGGCGGCATTTGTAACATCAGGATGGACGACACCAACCCGATAAAGGAGGAAGCCGAATACGTCGCCTCAATCATGACCGACGTACGTTGGCTCATCGATGGTTGGGCTGACAAGCATCTCGGTGGGGCGCCATTGTACGCCTCAGATTATTTCGACCGCTTCTACGAGTTCGCAGTCGATCTCATAGGCAAAGGCAAGGCATACGTCTGCGATATGACGGCTGAGGAAACAGACGCATATCGTCGCCTCGGCAAGGCAAGCAGTTTTCGCGATCGCTCGATCGAGGAAAACCTCGATCTGTTTGCGCGAATGAAAGCAGGAGAATTTCCGGACGGCGCGCGCACGCTGCGCGCAAAAATAGACGTGAATGCAGCCAACGTCTGGCTGCGCGATCCCGTGCTCTATCGCATCCGGCACGCGTCGCATCATCGCACCGGCGACAAATGGTGCATCTATCCGATGTACGATTGGGCGCACACGCTGAGCGATTACATTGAGGGCATCACGCACTCGGTTTGTACGCTGGAGTTCGAAGTGCACAGGCCGCTTTACGATTGGATTCTTGACGCGCTCGAGCTGCCGGAGCCGCGGCCGCATCAATACGAATTTGCGCGGCTCAATCTCACTTACTCGGTCGTGAGCAAGCGCAAGCTCATTCAATTGGTGAATGAGAAACTTGTAAACGGTTGGGACGATCCGCGAATGCTTACGATTTCCGGATTGCGTCGGCGCGGTGTGACCACGAGCGCTTTGCGCACTTTCGCCTATAACGTCGGCATCACGAAATATCCGAGCATGACTGACATGGCCGTGCTGGAACACACGATGCGCGACGAATTTAATCGTACTGCCTCGCGCCGGCTCGCTGTGCTGAGGCCAATCAAGGTTGTGCTGACGAATTATCCAGCGGGAAAAATCGAAGACCTCGATGCTGTCAACAATCCGGAGGATCCAGGTGCCGGAACGCGCAAGGTTCCGTTCGGTCGCGAGCTTTATATCGAAAACGAGGATTTCATGGAAACGCCACCACCGAAATATTTTCGGCTCAGACCCGGCGGCGAAGTGCGTCTTAAATACGGTTACATCATCAAGTGTGATGAGGTCGTGAAAGACACGGCGGGGAACGTGACCGAGCTCCGGTGCACAGCTGATCTGGACAGCAAATCAGGCGGACCGACTGCTGATCGCAAAATAAAAGGAACGATCCATTGGGTCTGCGCGGCGAAGGCAATCGACGCAGAGGTTCGGTTGTATGACCGCCTGTTCAGCGTTCCCGAGCCTGACTCGGGCGGCGATTTTAAATCGTTTATTAACCCCAATTCGCTGGAAGTGGTGACGGCGAAAATTGAACCAGCTGTTGCAAACGCGCGTCCTGATGAGCGCTACCAATTTGAGCGGCTCGGCTATTTTGTTCTCGATAAGGATTCCGCCCCTGAAAGGCAGGTGTGGAACCGCACGACTACGCTAAGAGATGCCTGGGCGAAGGTGTCGAAGAAATAATCGCCTCGGATCCGAGTCGTGAAGACGAAGGACCCCTCAATAGGTGATGGATCGCACGACATATAGCTCGCGTGATCTCAAGCTTATGGGCGGTCCCTCGCTTCGCTCGGGATGACGGCGCACTAAAACGTTGAAAGTGCGCGATCGATGCGGGCACTCACCTTTTCTTTTCCGAGAACTCCGAGCAAATGATAAAGACTTGGCCCCACATTGCTGCCAGTGACAGCAAGTCGAGTCGGATGGACGATCGCGCCAACCTTTACGCCTAGCTTTGCGGCTGTGCTTTTCAGTGCTGCTTCAATTTCGGCGACATCGAATCTTTGCAGCGCTTTTAGCGCGCCGCGAACAGCCTCTAATCTTGGTTTGTTCTCAGCAGTGAAATGTTTTGAAATTCCTTCGGGATTGTAATCCAAATCATCTGTGAAATAGAACCCGCAATAAGCAGGTAACTCATCAAAGGTATTGATCTTACCTTTGCATGTTTGGAGCGCGTCGTGGACGTATTTCTCCGGAAAATCGTCAAGCTTCACACCGCTCGACTTCAGCTTCGCGACGGCGAGTGCGTAAAATTCGGAGTCAGTCAGTTCGCGTGCGTATTCGCCGTTCAGCCAGTGCAACTTATCGGGATCAAACGTGGCGGAGCTGCGTCCGATATTTTTCAGGTCGAAGATCCGGACGATTTCGTCGATGTCGATCTTCTCGCGGTTATCCTTCGGCGACCAGCCGAGGAGACACAAATAGTTACGCACTGCCGCCGGGAGGTAACCACGCCGGATGTAATACTCCACGCGCGCACCTTCGTCGCGTTTGCTCATCTTGGATCCGTCGCGGTTCAGGATCAGGGGAATGTGTGCATAATGCGGTGGCGTCGCACCGAGCGCGCGAATGATCTCGATGTGTTTCGGCGTGTTGGAGAGATGATCCTCGCCCCGGATCACATGCGAGATTTTCATTTCGAGATCGTCGACGACGTTAACGAAATGGAAGATCCATGAGCCGTCGGGGCGCCGGATTGTCATATCGGGATGCGTCGCTGGATTGCTAAGATCGAAATTGATTTTGCCGCAGACTATGTCGTCAACGATCACGTGTTCGCGCGGCGATCGAAATCGCAGGGCACCCTGGTCTTCGAAGATGTGGCCGGAGTCCTGAAGTTTCTTGAGATAGCGCTCATACAGTTCGGTCCGCTTGCTTTGTAAGTAAGGTCCAAAATCGCCGCCAGCGTGTGGACCTTCATCCCAATTCAAGCCAAGCCACTCCAATCCCTCGTAGATGGCTTTCATCGCTTCTTCGGTGTTTCGTTTGGTATCAGTATCTTCGATTCGTAGAACGAACCTCCCATCGCGATGGTGGGCAAAGAGCCAATTGAAAAGCGCAGTGCGCGCACCGCCGATGTGCAGATAGCCGGTCGGCGAAGGGGCGAAACGGACGCGGATGTCAGAAGGCATTAACCAGAGATTACACGCGCCTTCGCCTTAGGCTACGGCGGCGCAGACAGATTTTCACGGCTTGCTG
>DATBEX010000242.1:0-5773 GCA_036558805.1 Candidatus Udaeobacter sp. | reverse complement strand
TTGCAACCACGCAAAATCCTCGTCTACCCGAGCCGCATTGACGACGAGGAGAAACTTCTGCTCGCCAATTCGGTAAACGATGAGGTCGTCAATAATGCCGCCGCGCTCGTTGAGCAGAAAGGTGTATTGACCCGTTCCAATTTCGAGCTTGTCGACGTTGTTTGTAAGCATGCTGTTGAGCCATGCGTGCGCGCCCGGTCCGTCCGCAATCAGTTGTCCCATGTGCGAAATATCGAAAATGCCGACACTGCTTCGCACGGCTTGATGTTCCTCGACAATGCTTGTGTATTGCACGGGCATGAGCCAACCGGCGAAAAGAACTAGTCTCGCGCCGAGCCGGACGTGTTCCTCGTAGAGAGGTGTCTTTTTTTGCGCAATCTCGCTCACGCGAGCAAACTAAGCGGCGCATCGATTGCGTGCAAAGGTGGATCAGCCTCTCCGGAGACGACGGGAGGGGATTTGCCGAAGGGCCGAACTATTAGCTGGCAAAGCCGCGTGCACCGCCGCTATGGCAAGGAAAACGCGATCGACCTTGCGCGCGAACAGCGCGCCTTTACCGTGCGTCGCGATGCCCTTGCTGGATAAACTCGAACGCCGCCTCGGTTTTCTCGGTATCCCCGGGTTGATGCGCATCGTGGTCGGTCTTACCGCGCTCGTCTTTTTGCTCGTTCGTTTGAACCCCGGTTTTGGACCTGTGCTTGACCTCGACCCTGCGCGAATTCGCCACGGCGAGATATGGCGCCTGGTGACCTATATTTTCCTCCCACAAACCAACAGCTTCTTATGGGTCTTCCTTCTCCTGTGGTTTCTCTGGTTCATAGGTGAAGGCCTTGAACAGGCGTGGGGAGCATTTCGCCTCACGCTCTATTTCATTGTCGGAATGATCGGCACAACGGTGGCCGCATTTTTCTTCGGCGCGCGCTTTTCCAACTCAATGTTGTACGCGTCGCTGTTCTTCGCTTTCGCCCGGTTCTATCCCGATCAGGTGATCTATCTGTTTTTTATTCTGCCGGCGAAAATCAAATGGATCGCATGGATCTCAGCGGCATTCTTATTGTTCGGTTTCATCGTAAACACGAATTCCTATCGCATGGCGCTCGTGGCTGCCCTGGCTAATTATTTAATCTTTTTCGGACCGGAGATCATTCACGATGCGCGCCATCGCGGCGAAGTCTCGGCGCGGAGAAAGCGCTATGCGAACAGTTCTCGAAGTGAAGCCGAGCCGCTCCACAAATGTGCCGTGTGCGGTGCGACTGAATTGAGCGATCCAAACCTCGAATTCCGAGTTGCGCGTGACGGTGAGGAGTACTGCATGGCGCATCTGCCGAAAGCGGCGACGCCCGCGTAGTGAGGTTTTGTAGCCGCATCGCTGTGTCGAGAGGTGAATCGCGTTGAGGCCAACTCGGCCACAGCGCCGTGGCTGCAACCTTGCTTGACCGCGAGTTCCTGGGGATGAAACTAATCGCGATGACCGATAAGAACATAACGCTGGTTCCGGAGGAAGGCTGGCATTGTCTGCATTTGTTTTACCGGATCGAGTACGGCCAATGGCAATTACTGAGCCGTGAAGAACAGAATGCCGCAAAAACAAATCTAGCGTCACTTGTGCAGGAAGTGCGCGCGATGGAATCGACGCAATTGCTCACGCTTAGCATGGTCACGCCCAAAGCTGACCTCGGTTTCATGTTAATCACGCCCGACTTGCATAATGCCAACATGATCGAAAAACGACTCTCGCTTTCGTTAGGCGCGGACGTAGTTACCCCCGTTTACAGTTATCTGTCGCTCACCGAGGAAAGCGAATACATCACAAGCGAAGACGAACACATACAGACGCTTGAGCTTAATGTGCGGAACGATCCGGCAAAACTTGATCAAGCTCTGACGGCGTTTCGCGAGCGAATCAAACATTACCGGCAGGAGCGGGTGTATCCCACGCTGTCTGATTGGCCAGTCGTTTGCTTCTACAACATGAGCAAGCGTCGAGGCGATCAGCGGAATTGGTATGCGTTGCCGTACGATGAGCGCCGCAAACTGATGAAAGGACACGCCGCCGTCGGACGCGAGTTCGCAGGCAAAGTGAAACAGCTCATCACTGGTTCAACCGGACTCGATGATGCGGAATGGGGCGTGACGCTGTTTGCACGCGACACATTTCAGATCAAGGCGATCGTCTACAAAATGCGTTTCGATCCGGTCAGTGCCGAGTACGCGGACTTCGGCGAATTTTACATCGGTATCCAGGTGCCTCTCGACGAATTGTTCCGTCGACTGCAACTGTAGCGGCGCTCTCCGGGCGCCGAATACAAAACGGATGCGGCGGTGAGAGACCGCCGCTACAGTCGTAACGCTCAAAAACGGATGGGTGACAGAGCGGTCTATTGTGCACGCCTGGAAAGCGTGTGTACCGAAAGGTACCGGGGGTTCGAATCCCCCCCCATCCGCCATTAGGAGCGCGGCTGATCGAAATATTCTGGGAAACAAAGATGCGACGGCAGATAAACTGCCAACGGGAACAGCACCATTAAAAGAATCACAAACAGCGGCCACGGCAGAATCGTCTGGGGCTTTTGGCCGAAGCCATAAACCCAGTTCACATTCTCTTGTCGATTACTCACGAGATAGGAAAGCGGCAGCACGACCAGCGCAACAACTGTCTGCCAAAGAAAAGCGCTCTGATCGTAGCCGAGCCGGTGAAGCATCCGAAGAAGTAGCAGCGGCAGTCACAATGTGGAAGTCCGATAGTCCGCGGGTGAACAAAGGGATGTTGGGATCGAACATGTAGGCGCTCAAACCGACCAATGACTTGCCGGTAAACACCCGGAAAAAGAAATCGATATTCCAGACGACTTCAAAGAACACGACCGATATGGCCAGCATGCTGGCGAGGAGCGCGCTCTCGAGCCAAAGCGCAGGCACGAGCGCGAGCAGAGCGATATCCGAGAACCAAAGAAAATTTGCCGGACCGTATTGCCGCCAATAGATCGGCACCACGATGCAGACAAAAAGCGTATAGATAATTTTCAGGCCAAGCGGAATCACTGCATCAATGAATGCTTCGGCCTAGCGTTTGCGTTGTTCGACGACTTGCACGTTTTGCCGCAGCTTGGCCACGCTGCCATGTGGAAGAACACCGCGGAAATTTACGCTTGGATAAATCATGCAATCCCGACCGATGACCGAACCGGGATTGATCACCGCGTTGCAACCGATTTCCGTGCGATCACCAACGATTGCGCCGAATTTCCTGAGCCCTGTCGGAATGTGGCCATCGGGTGTCAGGACCGCGATTTCACTATGGTCAAGCTTCACGTTTGAGAGAATCGCGCCTGCACCCAGATGCGCGTGATGACCAATGATCGAGTCTCCCACGTAATTGAAGTGTGGTACCTGCGCTTCATCGAACAGAATCGAATTTTTGAATTCGCACGAGTTTCCCATGACCACCCCATCACCGACGATCACGTTTTCCCGGACGTAAACTCCGCTGCGAATGTGGCAGTTTTCGCCGATCCATGCTGGCCCTTTTAAAACTGCGCCCTGCTCAACAACGGTGCCTCGGCCAATAAAAACGTGGTTGCTAATAAACGGCTTGCCCATCAGATCACCCAGAATGGCGGGCTTGAGACGAAATTGCAGGTAACTGGCGATTTGTTTGAGCGCGTCCCAGACGTAGGTCTGGTTTTCGAACAGCTTCGGATGAGCCGTGTGTTCAAGATTTAGAAAATCGGCAGGCGCAAACATTTTTCAGTACTCAAGATGGCGAATGCATCCGCCAGTTGCTAGCGCAAATTCTGTCGATCAAGACGCGCCGCGCGGCGTAAGTTTCTGACCGTCCTTGGTGTCGCGAACTTCCCAGCCCAGCGAAGAAATCTGATCGCGGAGTTCGTCACTTCGCTTCCAATTCTTTTCGCCGCGCGCTTTCTCACGTTCGCTCGCGAGCTGCGCCACTTCTCCTGCGATATGGATCATGTGAGCGTCCCCACCACTCAGGGCGAATCGGCCGGTCTCTCCCGCAAATACAAGTCGGCGCGGGAACTCAAGCACGGTGTTCACACGTCCCCACCAGCTCAGCCATGCCTTGGCAGTGGCCGCGTCCATCTGATTTTGATCTATTGCGCGATTTGTTTGTCGAATCGACTCGAAAAGGAATCCTAATGCTGCGGAAATGTTCAGGTCGTCGTCCAGTGCCTCTTCAAAAGCAGCCGTTGGACGTTGGCCGTTGAGCGTCGCATGTTGGGCGTTTTCCTGTTTCGCGACTTCGTCAAGCCGGGCAAGCCATTCATCGATTCGCCCTAACGACTCGCGCGCCTCCCTTATTCCCTCCCATGTGAAATTCAGCGGCACCCGATAATGCACACGCAATAGCGCGTAACGAAGCTCGCGTCCTGTATAACCTTTCGCGAGAACATCAGGCACAGTATAGAAATTGCCTAACGACTTCGCCATTTTCTGGCCGTCGACCAGCAAATGCGCGCAATGCAGCCAGTAACGGACGAATTTCTTTTCTGTCACCCCTTCGCTCTGGGCGATCTCCGCCTCGTGATGTGGAAAAATGTTATCGACGCCGCCGCAATGAATGTCGATCTGATCGCCCAACAGAGCCGTCGCCATCGCACTGCATTCGATGTGCCAGCCCGGCCGGCCTGGTCCCCATGGCGAATCCCACTTTACATCGCCGTCCTCTTCGTCCCAGGCCTTCCAAAGCGCGAAATCGCCGATGTGTTCCTTGTCATATTCGTCGTGTTTCACGCGTCCGGTCGATTGCAACTGACTGAGGTCGAAGTGCGCGAGCCTGCCATAGGCAGGGAACTTGTTGATGCGAAAATAAACTGATTTGTCGTCCGCCTGATAAGCCAGACCGCGTGCGATGAGTTCGCCGATCATTTCGATCATCCTGTCGATGTAACGCTGATCGGTCGCAGCCGGAAATTCATCGGCGCCCTTGATCCGCAAAGTTTCGGCGTCTTCGAAAAACGCTTTTTTGAATTGCTCGGTGAACTTCGTCAGCACCACCTTGGCTTCGCGCGCGCCACGGATCGTTTTGTCGTCGACGTCGGTGATGTTCATGACGCGATGAACTTTGTAACCCCGCAGCTCCAGATGGCGCTGAAGCAAATCCTCAAAGATATAAGCGCGAAAATTTCCGATGTGCGCACGGCTGTAAACGGTCGGTCCGCAAGTGTAGATACTGATTGCGCGCGCGGTCGGATCGCGCGGCTCGAACTCTTCGATCTTGCGCGAATAAGTGTTAAAGAAGTGAAGGGCCATTTCCTGCTATTGTGTCATCCCGAGCGGCGCGAGGGACCTCACAAAAGCATGACACGCTGTCTTGTTCCAGAAAGTCATCGCTTCGATTGAGGGATGGTTCGCTTCGCTCACCATGACCGTTTTGGTGAGCGCGATCGTGAGCTAATACATCATTCCATTTCCACGCTCGCCACCGCCATCGCAGCAATACCTTCGCCGCGTCCGATGGATCCGAGCTTTTCATTTGTTGTCGCTTTAATGCTCAGATTCGATTCGCTAACGTTGATGGCATCCGCGATTTTCTTCCGCATCGCGGAAACGTGTGGCGCGATCTTCGGCTCTTCTGCGATAATTGTTGCATCGACGTTAAGCGCGCGCGCTTTGTTCTTCGCGAGCAACTTGCTCACGGATTTCAAAATATCGATGCTGTTGATGCCGCGAATTGATTCGTTTGTGTTTGGGAAATGTTGGCCGATGTCGCCAGCGCCGATCGCGCCCAGCAATGCATCGGCGATGGCGTGAG
>DATBEX010000241.1:0-10086 GCA_036558805.1 Candidatus Udaeobacter sp. | reverse complement strand
AGCAGCGAAATCGAGAAAAAGGCGGGTAATGCGGAGGTAATCGATGCTCGCGGAAAAGTCGTCCTGCCCGGATTTGTTGACGCCCACACGCATTTGGTTTTTGCCGGGAATCGCCTGGATGATTTCGAGCGGCGTGCGCGCGGCGAAACTTATGAACAAATTGCAAAGGCGGGCGGCGGAATTTGGTCAACCGTTGAAAAGACACGCGCAGCGAGTGAGCCGGATCTCCTCGCGCAAGCGCGGAGGCATGCAGAATGGTTTCTTCGCTGCGGAACGACGACGGTGGAGTCAAAATCGGGTTACGGACTCACCCTGGACGACGAACTGAAGATCTTGCAGGTTATGCGGCTACTTAATCAGGAAACTCGGCTGGAGATTGTCCCCACATTCCTCGGCGCACACGCGGTGCCGCGCAAGACGGACGCCGATGAGTACGCCGATCTTGTTGTTAACGAGATGTTGCCACAAGTGACCTCGGACGGTCTGGCCGAATTTTGCGACGTATTTTGCGAGCGCGGCTATTTCGACATCGAACAATCGAGGTGGATTCTCAGTACTGCGAAAAAGCTTGGATTGAAACTGCGGATTCATGCCGATCAATTGAGTAATTCAGGCGCGGCAAGCCTGGCGGCCGAATTGAAAGCTGTAACAGCAGATCACCTCGAGAGGACTGACAAGCAAGGCATCGCGGCATTGAAAACTGGCGACGTGCAACCGGTATTGTTGCCCGGCTCTGTCTATGCACTTGGATCGCCGCATTATCCGCTGGCGCGAGAGATGATCGCGGCCAATCTTGCGCTCGCAATAGCAACGGATTTCAATCCAGGGTCGTCGCCGACGCCGAGCATGCCGATGATTTTGTCCCTCGCGTGCACGCAAATGAAAATGTCGCCGTCAGAGGCTATCTCGGCAGCGACGATCAACCCGGCTTATTCGTTAGGCAGGGGCGACCGGATTGGCTCTCTTGAGCCAGGAAAGTTCGCCAATTTCGCCATGTTCGATTGCGAAGATTGCCGGGAGCTGACGTATTGGTTCGGGGCTCCGCTGATGGACAGCGTTTACGTCAAGGGAAATAGGGCCGACTAGAGACAACGGAGAAATGGAAGAAGAACTTCTAAAGCTCGAAGAGCAATTTACGGCGGCGATTGTCAGGAGTGATCCGGTAGCAATCGAACGATTTGTTACCGATGACTGGATCATTATCAACGCCGATGGTGGAATCATTGATAAGGGGCGCTTTCTCGGAGTGATCGAATCGGGAGCTCTAACTCATGAGTTGATAGAGTCCGACGAGATGCGGGTCCGTGTATACGGAGATGCCGCCGTCGTGACTGCGCTCGCTCGCTCAAAAGGGAAATTCATGGGACATGAATTCACTACACACGAACGGTCCACAGATGTCTTTGTGAGACGCGATGGACAATGGCGATGTGTTCTGACGCAACTCACCGGATTTACGAAACAGTGAGGCGGATTGCCCTGCAAATTTGCGGCAAATTTTGCGGCGCGTGGGGAGCGCCGTTACAATGGTTTTTATGAAGGTCGAAGTCGAAAAGCAGGCGGGGTCCGTCTCCACACTGCAAATTGAACTGCCCCCGGAGGAGGTCTCCAAGGAATGGGATGCGATCGCCAAGAGCTTCGCGCGTTTCGCCAAAATCCCAGGCTACCGTCCGGGTAAGGCGCCGCGCGCTGTTATCGAGAAGCGATTTCGCAAGGAAATTCAGGACGAATTGACCAAGAAGCTCGTTTCCAAGAGTTATCACGAAGCGATCGAGCAGGAACAGTTACGAGTTGCTTCGCTTGCCAATATCGAAGACGTCCAGGTAGGCGAGGACAAGTCGATGCGGTTCCGTGCGACCGTTGTCACAGTGCCTGAATTTGAGCTGCCCGAATACAAGAACATTGTGGTGCAGTTGCAGGAGACGACGGTTTCGGAGTCGGAAATTGATGCTGCGCTTGAGCGTTTGCGCGATCAATCCGCTGACTTCGTTGACGTTCCCGAACGGGGACTGGAATTGGGCGATTTCGCGGTCATCGACTTCGAGGGATCGAGCGACGGCAAACCGATCAGCGAAATTGCGCCTGAGGCGAGCAAGAACCTCCACGGCGGCAAGAAGTTCTGGTTGCGCCTCGCGTCCGATAATTTCCTGCCGAAGTTTTGCGAACAAATCGTTGGTCAGAGGCCAGAAGAGACACGCACGGTAGATGTCGATTTCGCGACGGATTTTCCGGTAAAGGAACTGGCGGGAAAACAGGCAGCTTATAGCGTCACTGTCCGTGAGATTAAGCAGAAAGTATTGCCGGCTTTGGATGATGTGTTCGCGGCAAAATTGATTCCTGAAAAAACCATGGCTGATCTGCGCAAGGTCATTGAACACGACCTCGGGCACGAAAAGGAGCATGAGCGCGAACGAGCTAAAGAAGGGCAGGTTGTGAAATACCTGCACGAGCGAATTCAGTTCGAGTTGCCGCCGGTCCTCTTAAAAAATGAGACGCGTCGCATTTTGACAGACTTGGTGCAGCGAAACCGGGAACGCGGTGTTACTGACGAGATGTTAAAAGAGAAAGAGAAAGAGCTTGTCGAAACCGCCGCCGGGCTTGCCGCTCACCGGTTGAAGACCAACTTCATTCTGCATCGGATTGCCGAACGCGAAGACATCAAAGTTTCTCGCGACGACGTCAATGCGCGACTTCGCGAAGAGGCGGCGCGGTATAACGTTCCCGTGGAAAAGATGCGAAAGGAACTTCAGGAACACGATGGTCTGGATACCTTCGCGGAGCAGATACTGCTGGGTAAGACTCTTGATTTCCTTAAGGCGAATGTTAGCGTCGAGTCAGCGCAAGAACCCGCTGTTAAAGAAGAAAAATCATGAGTATATCGAACGAAAATCGTTCCCAGGTGCTGATTCCGATGGTCGTGGAGCAGACTGGCCGAGGGGAGCGCAGCTACGATATCTATTCGCGACTGCTCAAGGATCGCATCGTTTTTATCGGAACGCCGATGGACGATCACATCGCTAATCTTGTCATCGCGCAGTTGCTGTTTTTGCAAATGGAGGACTCAAAAAAGGACATTAACATTTATATCAATTCGCCGGGTGGTTCGGTAACCGCCGGGCTCGCGGTTTACGATACGATGCAGTTTCTCACGTGCGACGTGACCACCTATTGTCTGGGGATGGCCGCGAGCATGGCTGCCGTTTTGCTGTGCGCAGGAACCAAGGGGAAGCGTTTCGCGCTTCCGAATTCCGATATCATGATCCACCAGGTGTCCGGAGGCGCGCAGGGCGCGGCGAGCGACGTGGAACGTCAGGTCGATTACATGTTCAAGTTGAAAAAGCGCCTCATCAAAATCATCGCACAGCACACCGGCAAATCCGAGGAACAGGTGAGGGTCGATTCGGATCGCGACTATTATATGTCCGCCCAGGAAGCAAAAGCGTACGGGTTGGTGGATGAAGTCATCAAGTCTCGCAAGGAGGTGAAGCTACTTGATGGGGCGACTCCTCTCTCCGGCGACAGGTCGGTGGAAGTGGCTGAAACCGCGTTGCCGCGCAAAGTGGGAGCATAGGAGAACGTCTTAGAAAAATATGGCCCGCGCTTCCAACCTCACCATGTGCTCGTTTTGTGGCAAGAGCCATGCCGAGGTTCGCAAGTTGATCGCGGGACCAGGCGTCTACATCTGCGATAGTTGCATTAACGTTTGCAAAAGCATCCTCGATAAGGAACTCAACGAGGATGCTCGCCGCCAGTCCTCCAACATCCGTGTGCCCAAGCCGGCGGAAATCCGGCGCGCCCTTGATCAGTACGTCATCGGCCAGGAGACCGCGAAGAAAACGCTGTCGGTGGCCGTTCACAACCACTATAAGCGCGTGCTTCAGGCTTCCCAACCGGCGGATGCTTCCGCCGCTTTCCAGCCGGATCCGTTCGCTGACGTCGAAATTGAAAAGAGTAATATTTTGCTGATCGGCCCAACCGGCTCCGGGAAAACGTTACTCGCCAAGACACTCGCGCGGATTCTCGATGTCCCATTTTGCATTGCTGACGCAACGACGCTGACGGAGGCGGGTTACGTCGGCGAGGACGTTGAAAACATTATTCTGCGACTTCTTCAGAATGCGGACTACGATGTGAAACGAGCCGAAATCGGCATCGTTTACATCGACGAAATCGACAAGATCGGCCGCAAAACCGACAACGTGAGCATTACTCGCGACGTTTCCGGGGAAGGAGTCCAACAGGCCCTGTTGAAAATTTTGGAAGGCAGCACATGCAATGTTCCGCCACAGGGCGGACGCAAGCATCCGCATCAGGAGTATATTCAGGTAAATACCGAGAAGATCCTCTTCATTTGCGGCGGCGCGTTCATTGGTCTTGATAAAATTATTCAAAAACGCATAGGCCAGAAAGTAATGGGCTTCGGCAGTCCAACTCTCGAGGTCGAAGACGCGTTGCGGAAGGCAGCCGTCCGGTATGTGGAACCGGAAGACCTGCTCGCTTTCGGAATGATCCCTGAATTCATCGGACGATTGCCGGTTGTCAGCTCGCTCGATGCGCTTACCGAAGAAGAAATGGTTGCGATTTTGACCGAGACAAAAAACGCGATGGTGAAGCAGTACACGAAGCTTTTCTCGATGGAAGGGGTGCGCTTAACGGTGACCAAGGATGCGCTGCGCGCATTGGCCGCCCAGGCAGTCACCAAGGGGACAGGAGCGCGTGCGCTGCGATCGATGCTTGAGCGGATCATGCTCGATATCATGTACGATGTGCCGAGCCGCGAAGATATCGCTGAAGTCACAATCAATCGGGCAGTAGTGGAAGGCAAAAAGCTTCCTCTGATTCGCAAGAAACAGGACAAGAGCGCGGCGTGAGCCCCGGAAGGTTGCGGGGCAGGTTAAAAAGTTAAAAGCGTTACAGCGTTAAAAGGGTTACCGCTTCCCTTCGCAACATTGTAACTTTCTAACGTTTTCGCTTCTTCTCATGCGCGCGATGCTTCTCAACACTGGCACGGAGCTCTTGCTTGGTGATGTTCAGGACGCGCACCTTCCATTCATCGCGCACGAGATTCTTCCGCTGGGTTTGCGGATCGAGGAGCGGCGCACTGTTCCCGATTCCGACGCGATTCGACTAACGCTGACTGAATTGCTTCCCCGTTGCGAGATTCTTTTCGTAACCGGAGGCCTCGGTCCAACGACTGACGATATCACGCGCGAGATGGTTGCCGATCTACTGGGGTTGGAGCTGCGACAATCTGCGGAGTTGCTGGCTTCACTCCGGCAAAGACTTCGAGTGCGCGGAATCAAGTGGACGTCTGGTATTGCCCGGCAGGCTCACGTTCATGTCGGCGCAGAGGTGCTGCCCAATGAGAATGGCAGCGCGCCGGGGCTTTATTTGCGCGCCAACATCAATCCTCAGATTCATTCTCCGCACCTTTTCTTGTTGCCCGGGCCTCCGCGCGAGCTTCAGCCCATGTTCCGGCAATTTGTGATGCCGCGTCTTCATTCAATCGTTCCAGCTTCGGCTTTGATCGAACGGCGTCTCTACAAGCTTGCTGACAAGGGCGAGTCGTTGGTCGAAAAGGCGATCGGCGCCCGCGTACTTGCCATTCAGGGTGTTGAGCTCGGGTACTGTGCGCGTCCAGGCGAGGTCGACGTGCGCATTGTCGGGAAAGCAACGGTCATCGAGCAGGCAGACGCGATCATCAGATCGACGCTGGGATCCTCGATCTTTTCGGCCGCCGACGAAACGCTGGAGGAAGTCGTCGTAAAACTTTTGATGCTGCGCAATCAAACGCTGGCCGTCGCAGAATCCTGCACTGGCGGGTTGCTAGCTAATCGCATCACAAATGTGCCGGGCGCGTCCGCCGTGTTTCTCGCTGGCTATGTTTGTTATGCGAATCAGGCCAAGATCGGCATGCTGAATGTCGAAGCGCAGTTGATCGAGAAATACGGCGCCGTAAGCGAAGAAGTAGCGCGCGTGCTCGCCGAACATGCACGGGCATGCGCGGGATCCGATTATGCGCTCGCTACGACCGGTGTTGCCGGACCGACCGGTGGCTCGCCGGAAAAGCCGGTCGGAACCGTTTACCTTGCTCTGGCTGCACCGGGTGAAACGATCGCGAAGAAATTGTTTTTTCCAACCGACCGCGAGACTTTTAAGCAGATTGCTACGGAGTCTGCGTTGGAACTGCTACGCAGAAAGCTGATCAAGGAGTGACGAATTTCCACGCCGACCAATCGTCGGTCCTTCAAGAAGCCAAAGCTTAAGGCCGGAGTCGGAGCTTTAGTAATCACCCACATCTACGGATGTGCCCACTTTCGCGTAGTCGTAAAACAATTTTGCTCCATCAACCGATTCCCGGATGCAACCATGCGAAGCTGGATAGCCGGGCAAAATCCCGATGTGCATCCCGACACCTTCGCCGGTGAGGCGAAGGAACCATTTCATCGCAGCACCGGAAAAATGCGTTCCGCTCGGCGCGGAATCACTGCGGGCGCTGACCCCAGCTCGCACTGTGCGACCGGAGCCGTCCACGAAATCGCCGTAAAGACTGGAGTGATGATTGGGATCCTTTTCCATGACGTTGAAATGTCCTCTCGGCGTCTCATGCCCCACCCGGCCAGACGAAACTGGCCCATCAGCCACGATCTGGTCTCCGATCATCAGATAAGCACGTTGCTTCGGGATTGAGACGACGATGCGCGTATTGTCCGGCGTCGCTTGTTTGAGCAATTTTTGATTTACCTTCAATGGTGCCTGCCTCTGAATGAAGGTCGTTGCTTTGCGCATTGGTGGCGGAGTAGCATTTGGCTGTCGCGGTTTCGGCCCGAAGTGGAACAATTGGCCGCTGGCGGAAGACACAAAAACGGCCACTAAAGCCAACCGAATCAATATCGAAAATCGCATAATTTAGCCGCCATTGTAGCTGTTTACGCGCCGAATCCAACCCGATAACCATCGAGATTCGTGTCTTTCTGTCGGAGAGTTTTGCACCCGCCGTGTCAACACGGCTTTCGCGGCACGTGCGAATTCATCAGGCGCTGCGGCATCCGAGGTGCCGTGCATGGCCTCCAATACTTGAAGCAGACCCCAACCCTGACCCTGGTAGCGCTCTGAATGCAGGACGCCTTCTCCTTTGAAATTTACGTAGTCGATCAGCGCGTAACATCCTTGCGAAGTTTTCGAAAGACGCTCGAATTGTGCCTGCACGTTCGCTCGATCAGAAGGCGCCGCTTCGGCCAGCATTTTGGGCAGCGCGCTTTCCAGCCGGGCGATGAGAAATTCCGCCTGCAGATCGACTGTATCGGCGAGGAATTTGCGCAATTGGTTCATTTCCGGCGAATGCTGAGCGCGAACAAACTCTGCACGCGAGTTCCAGGGAGACGGCTTTTCGCCGTTTCCCAAAAGCAGCGATGGAAGTTTCGCGCCACGTTTTGAGATAAAGCTCACCAATTTCGGAAAACTTTCTTCGAACGGTCCCTGCCGGCCTTTCGGGTACCAGATAAAGTGACCGATGCCCAGAGACGCAAAATCTTCACCCTGGTTCCAGGACGTCAGGCCGGCAATCGTTCCGTTGCATTCGTTTTGCCAGACCTTCTTTGCGATTCTCTGAACGTCAACATGGGAGAGGTTAATTGCGTAAAGTGGACCAGGCAGAAGGGCAATTATTCCCGCAAGAACCGGAAAGTACCACGCTTGGGATGTCCAGGGCCGCTCTTTTCTTGACGGATAGCGTTTATCTATTAGCGTCCCAGTTTCCGCGGCGGCGGACTTAACCGAATCCGCGCGAAGGACACTCTTTATGAAACAACTTATCGTCATTTTCAGCGCATCCTTACTGGCATTGCCTTTGTTTGGGCAAGACAAATCGACACAACTTAAGGACCAGAAGGACAAAGTCAGCTACAGCATCGGCCTGCAGATCGGCTTCAATCTCAGTCGACAGAAGGTGGATGTTCTCCCCGATCTGCTTGTTGCAGGCATAAAGGACGCCATCGCTGGCAAGCCGCAACTGACCCCTGAGCAAATCAAGGAGGTTATGAGCACGTTTGAAAAAGACATGGAACAAAAACAGAAAGAATTAGGCGAAAAGAATAAGGCCGAAGGCGCAAAATTTCTTGAGGAAAACAAGAAGAAAGAGGGCGTGAAAACAACTGCCAGCGGATTGCAGTACAAAGTCCTTAAAGACGGGAGCGGACCACAGGCGAAGAAGACGGACACAGTGACTGTGAATTATCGCGGTACGTTGATTAGCGGGACTGAGTTTGACAGCTCATACAAGCGTGGACAACCGGCTACTTTTCCAGTCAGTGGCGTTATCCCCGGGTGGACGGAGGCGCTTCAGCTAATGAAAGTCGGGTCGAAATACCAATTGTTTATTCCATCCAATCTGGCCTACGGTGAAAGGTCCGTCAGTCCGGAAATCGGGGCCAATTCGACTCTAATTTTTGAAGTGGAACTGATGGATGCCAAGCCTGGTCCGACACCAGCACCTGCGGGGGCTGCCCCGAAAGTCCCAACCCCGGCGGCGTCTCCCACGAAAAAATAGCAGTTCCTGACCTTTAGACGGCGTGCCCGGCCATTGATCCTTGCGGCGGCTGGAGCGGCTCGCCACCGAACGGATCAGCGGGCTGTGGCTTCTTCCCACCTGAGCTGGGGTGCGTCGCCCCACAAGTCTTCCAGGCTGTAGTAAGATCGCTTGTCCCGATGAAAGACGTGGACGACGACTTGCAAATAGTCGAGCACGATCCACTGGCTGGCGGGAAACCCGTCGATTGCCACGGGCCTGACGGAATGGTCCTCTTTTAAGCGCGTTTCAATTTCGTTTGCAATTGCTTTTAGCTGCGGCTCGGACGCAGCTGAGCAAATTACAAAAAAATCCGTAAACGTCGAGATCGCGCGCAGGTCCAGAACGACAAGGTCTTCCGCCTTCTTGTTTGAGGCGAGTTCGGCGCAGGTTTTAGCTAGGTCTTCGGGCGTTATTTCTGTTGCTCCAGGTAAAGTTGTTCGCGGCGAATGATGTCCTCCACCGCCGGGGGTACGAAATACCGAATCGATCGGCCAGTGGCAACTCTCTTTCTGATTTCCGTCGCAGAAATGTCGATTTTCCGGCGAATAACCGGGTAGACATGGCTCGGTCGTTGGCCGGTGCGATCAAGAACAATAAAACGAACCATCTTTTCCAAGTCGGCGAAGCGACGCCACTTTGTAAGCTTCGCGACGTTGTCTTCGCCAATGAGACAATAGATTGTTGCGTCAGCATTGCGCTGCCGAATCTGTTCGATTGTATCGATGGTGTAGGAAGGCGGTGGACGGCGCAATTCGCAATCATCGACTGCAAATCCAGGTTCGTTTTCAATCGCGGCATGTATCATCGACAACCGTATTTCGTCTTCGGCAATCGGCACGGTCTTCCTTAGAGGTGACATGCGAGCGGGAATAAGAATCACTTTTTCAGTGCCCAGCTTCTCAAGCGCCTCGCGCGCAACGATAAGGTGGCCGTGATGAATCGGATCAAATGTGCCGCCGTAGATTGCGATCTTTTTCAACGCTCAACGCTCAACGCTCAACGCTCAAGGTTCAACTGAAAGCGTCTGCCATAATTAGACCTTGCACGTTGAATGTTCTCCGTTGGGCGCTACTCTTTGCCGCCCATGAAATCAGATTCTCTCGGCCAATTGATCATGACCGGTGTGCCGGGGAAGGAAATGGATGCAAGAACGGCGAAGTTATTCCGGAAGGTAAAACCGGGCGCATTTATTCTATTCGGCCGCAACATCGAAAGTGCGTCGCAATTGAGGAAACTGATCGATGACTTGCGCGATTTAAGTGATATCGAACCCATTATCACGGTCGACCAGGAGGGGGGTCGCGTTTCCCGTCTCCGATTGATTGGCAACGAGCCGCCAAATGCGCAGCAACTCCGCGACAAGGGTGCCGTGGAGCTAATTCAGAATCACGGAGAAATAACCGGCCGATTGCTCCGCCTTTTCGGTTTCAATCTCGATTTGTGTCCAGTCCTGGACATTTCCTTTGATGACGATGCAGACAATTCACTGCGGGGTCGATGTTACGGAAAAACAGTCG
>DATBEX010000240.1:0-6639 GCA_036558805.1 Candidatus Udaeobacter sp. | reverse complement strand
TTCAATTTCTCGAAACTGCACGGATTGAAAGCCTGAAGCCGTCTCGAGCCGGTCCCGAAAACTTGAGAACGACGACGGCGTCATCGTTTCAAGAATATCCACCTGCGCCACCAGAACCTTCATGATTGTGCGCGCACGTTTAAATGTATGAATCGCGCCGAAAAGATCGCCCGCGGAAAAGTCTCTCTTTATTTTCTCGAACTCATGCAGCATCTGCTTGAACCACAGCTCGTACGTCTGATGAATGATGATGAAGAGCATCTCATCGTGTTCCGGCGGACTTGAGCGGGGTTTCTGAAGCGTCAGCAGCTTTTCCAGATCCAGATACGTCGCGTAAGTCAGAGGCGGGGGCATGCGGTACTAGATACTAGATGCTGGATGTGGGATGACAACGCGTGATTCCTTCAGTCTTTGCCCGGCGCGTCGGTTCTCCTCTCAAGCTATGAAGCGGAGATAATAGCGATCCCACGCCGCCGGGATACTTTCCCGCGACGAGTACGGACCGGGTTTGTACGCCCGAGACGCGATGCCTTGCTGGCTCAACTCGCACACGTGCCAGTCCTGCTTGTTGACCATGTCCCAAAACTCGATGGCATCATCCGGATCAAAATCGCTGTGCTTGAACGCATCCGGGTTAAAAAACCAGTCACACCAGATCAGCGTGCGCTCCGGCGATTGTGGCCAAAGTTGATGCACCATCACATAATCTGGATGCAAACTCAGCAGCATGTTTGGGAAAATTGAATAATAGAAAACCAGCTGGAAATCGTCTTCACTGAATTGTTCCATCGGCAAGGCGCAGGCGTTGCCGGTCATGGTCAGGCTTTTGCCTTTTGCAATCCGCATGAATCCACCAAGGAACGGTCCCTCGGTTAGATCGTTCTCCGCGGAGTCATGCGGCGAGATTTTCGACAACTCTGGATGCACGCCCAGGCAGTGATAACACTCCGAATAGTTTTCAAAGATTAGCTTCCAGTTGGCCCGCACATCATATTCGATTCGTTTTGCCGAGCGAAGGGCCGGCAAGTTCCAACGCGAAAATTTGCCGGCCAACGGCGCGAACCATTCCTCCAGTGAGATGTAGCCGCCTCGTTGTTTCGAGGCGTCTGCCAGGTTCACAAAGATGAATCCTTCCCACACAGCGAGTTTTACCGGATGCAATGCATATTCAGCCTTTTTAAAGCCCTCGACGTCATCCATGTGAGGAGCACCGAGTAGTCGTCCGTCGAGCGCATAGGTCCAGGCGTGATAAGGACATTGGATTCCGACGGACAGTCGGCCGTTTCCGTCTTCGATCAGTCTACTTCCGCGGTGGCGGCAAACATTGTAAAATCCATGAATCGCTCCGCGTTTATCCCGAACAATGATGAAGCTCTCGCGCGCGATCTCCACCGTAAAATAATTACCAGCTTGCGCGATCTGACTTTGATGCCCAACCAATACCCATTCCTTTGAGAAAATCTTTTCCTGCTCCTGAGCAAAAGTCTCGCGGGAAACAAAATAGCGCTGGGCCAAAGTCTTAGCGCCAACTGCGAATGTCTCAGCAGTTTTGCGAAATGCTGGCGCTATTCTTGTTTGCGTCGCATCCACTTGGGAAACTCCACGCCGCATTCGCGCTCGTCAATCCGTAGATCGCACGGATCCCGAATACCGGGCTCGGCTCCGTTGACGAAACAAATCTTTCTGCGCGCAGGTGCGGTTTCTTTTTATCTCAGGACCACCTGGTGAAACTCGTACCAGTCGTCCAGGTTGTTAAGATTAACGGCGTCCTTGGGAGCAGAATCGTTGTCTGCAATTCTGGAGGCGCCCAATACGCCTTTGCGTGTTTCGTCGTCGTGAATATAACCACGCACTGCGGTATTATGTTTCTTGATCGCGTCTTGATTAAGCGACTTGGCGTTTTTCTTTACCCAGGCTTCGAACTCGGGATAGGTAGGCTTACTTTGTTTGATGTAATCCTTGACCGCTTGTTCGTCGAGGCCGAGCGCGGCACAAGTCATTGCATCGAAGCCTCTGCCAATGCCCGGATAACCGGGCGCGAGTTTGCCTTGCGATTCAAGCGACACCTTCAGCCACAGGCGGGGAAGATGGAGAACGCCGAGTGGTCCGGCAACTCCGGAGCTAATCATTGGAACGTATGTATCGGCCATAATAGTTTCGGTAATACCAGGGTGAACGAATTGCAAGTTCGCGCGTTGAAAAACGTCTGCAACGTTAGGAGCGCAGCCTCATTTATTGTCATTCTGAGCGAAGCGAAGAATCTCGGATCAGTTTTAGACGCACTGCGAAAACCGGAACAATCAGAGATGTTTCGCTCGCTCAACATGACAGCCATCTGTTAGGCGCTGCAGAGTGCCTTATTCGCTTTCGATATCCGGTTTCGGTAACGGCGACGAAATTTCTACCTGTGTGATCTTACTGTCTGGCTCGCGGCTTGCCTCCAGCTCTACTTCTTGCCTCGGGTCGGTGCGCGTGCTGAGAAACAGGATCCTCGTGATCTTGCCGTTAACACTGATCTTGTTAAGGCTCTGATTGAGATTGTTCGCAGCGCTTGCCGCCGCTTGCCAGCTATCGGCTATTTTTTCTGGGGAAAGCGATGACGTCCCGTTCTGAACAATTTTTACTTCGTCATCCACGATTTTTCTCACTGGCGCCCCGGTGGCCTTAAATTCGGGTGTAGCCGGCGTCCAATCGGGTAACACCACCGGACCCGGCGCTTCGAGTTGTTTCTTCAGCGCAGCCTGCAGTTTTGCCTTTTCACGCTTTTCCTGCTCTTCCTGCCGCGCTTCCTCTTCCTTCGCCTGGGACAGCATATCGGCGAGTTTCTTTTTCGTGTCCTGTGACGTCGGATTCTGTTTCTGAAGTTCCTTGGTTTCCTTCTGCATTTCCTCCGCTTCCTTTAACATCGCCTTCAAATCAGGATCGTTCAGCGGATTGTCCTGCGCGCGAAGAATGGGCGGGGAAAGAAAAAGACTGACGATAGCGAGAATAGAAAAGGGGCGAACATGTGGGTTCATCTCATCAGGATAGCAAGCGAGTTGGACTCGCTGCAATTGGAATCGACTGAGCTGAATTCACAACCGGCCCGGCAAATCAAAAAATCGGCTTCGAAGGCATCAGCCTGCTTTTCCTTTCTGTCGCAATATGCTTTGATGCGACTTGATAGAGTATCTCATTTATTTACTTCCGGAAATACAAATTGATTGACGATTTCGGATATTACGATATCGTATTACATAATTGTGAGGATGTCCTTAACGATCTTTGTGTTCGGACTGGTGCTCGCTTATGGGGCTTTGACCGGAGCGGCCCAAACTCCGGTGCTTGAACAGCGAACACAGTCTTTCACACTTGCATTGAACGCCCCAGTCGGGCACGCGACGCCGCTCTTTGGGCCGGTATGCGAGTCAGAATGGGCGCCAGATTGGTCGCCGCATTTCATTCACCCAGCCTACGGCGTCCAGCGCGAGGGAGTCGTGTTCACCACGGCAAACGGCGGCGGCAGGGAACGACTCTGGTTGCTCACAACATACGATGTTAAGAACGGTCGGGTGGAATATGTGGCTACCACGCCTGCTCTCGTCACTAGCGAGGTCAGGATTCGCGTCGCCCCCGACGGGGATCAGCATTGCAAAGCGACAATAACGTATCGGCGTTCTGCATTGGCACTCGAGGGAAATCGAGAAGTTACCAACCTGGACGCGCGTTGGGCTGAGCAGCAACGGATCCATTGGGAGATGGCCATTAACGAAGCTCTGGCGAAACGCGACACTCATGACTGATGTCGAATTAACGCGCGCGCTCGAGCGAAGCGACATCGCAGACGAGGATTTCCACCATGCTTCACACTTGCACGTCGCGTGGGTCTATCTCGCGGAATCCTCTTCGGTGGGACAAGCCGCCGATAAGATGCGCGCTACGCTTCGCCGTTTCGCCACGGCCGCCGGCAGGCCGGAAAAATATCACGAGACGATTACGTTATTTTGGCTGCACATCCTCTCACGCGCGAAGGCGGCCAGGTGCGGAGGGCGCCTGGAAGAAATCATCAATGCAAATCCGCAGTTGCTGGAAAAGAATTTTCCGCTGGCTTACTATTCGGCACAGCGGCTTTTCAGTAACAAAGCGCGGACTTCGTGGGTAGAGCCGGATTTGAAGCCGCTTTCAATCGATGCCATTGCGACTTGTTCATCCAGTCCACCGCACGACGCACCGGATCGGCCTTTACCTCGATGACTTGCGCGAGCGTGGGTTAACTCAAGGAGAAGCGCATATTTTAGCGCTGCTCGCTCATTCGGGGCGGGCCAACGTGGCCGAGCTCCATCGTGGCCTGGCGCACAAGAGATCGACCTTAACCAGTATTCTTGATCGCCTGGCAAGGCGCAGGTTGATCACCCGCGCGGTTGGCGAAACAGATCGGCGCACATTCGTGGTGCGGTTCACGGCAAAAGGGCGGAAGCTGGCACAGCGTATTCGCCGTCATTTGTCCATATTGGAACAAGCAGTTGCTCACCAGGTTAGCGCTGCCGATATGAAAGGTTTCACCAAGGTGATCGCGGCCCTGGAGCACGAAGCACGTCACCGCGTTCGTTCCACAGAAGCTCAATCGAATCGCCCGCGCAGGAAAGAGTCGCCGTAGACTCGGAACCTCACATCGATTTATTACCGCTAGGAGCGCCCGAGCAAAACTGCGAGCACCAAGATTCCGATCAAAGCAACAACCACGAGGGCTGCGTAAAGAATTAGGTCCTGCAGGCGAGCGCGCCGCGCTGCTTGTGCGTACGGGACGCGAGTGAAGGTGACCATCGTGTAAAGAGGCGTGTATACGCCGGGAAGGGCGGCTTCGAGAAGGTGATCGAGTTTCTTCTTCGCGCGAAAGGTCTTCGCCGCCGTTTTATCGCGCATCTCGATGAAATTATCTATCGCCAGGTCGGCGAGCGCGTCGGCATTTTCTTTGCGGCGTTCGAAATATTCCGCAAATGCGCACTCGCGGTTGTCGGCCGATCTATCCAGGCATTCGTCAAGCACGACACAATCTTCGAATGCGGCGTTCATTCCCTGACCATAAAAGGGAACAACCGCGTGGGCGGCATCGCCGAGCAGGCAGATCTTGTCGCGGTAATACCACGGCGCGCAACGAATGGTCACGAGTGAGCCAGTTGGGTTGCTCTTGAAGTCTTCAATCAGCGTCGGCATGAGCGGAACGGCGTCTGGAAATTCTTCATCAAAAAAGCGGCGAACATCGTCATCACTGTTTGTTGTGGCGAAACTGCGCGGGCCTTCGAATTCCCAGAATAGCGTGCAAGTAAAGGAGCCATCCGGGTTCGGGAGGGCGATCATCATGAAACTCTTGCGCGGCCAGATGTGGAGCGCGTGTTTCTCGATTTGCCATGAGCCATCCGACGCAGGTGGGATCATGAGCTCCTTATAGCCGTGCGCCAGATAGGCTTCGTCGTATTGAAAATTGTCGAGCTTCCGCTGCATTGAAGCGCGCACGGCCGAGAACGCGCCATCGACGCCGACAACTGCATCCCCGCGCACAGTCAATTTGCCGGTCTTTGTCTCCAAATGGGAAACCGCCTCGGTCAGGTCGACGTCGGTGCATTTGTGATTGAAATGAACGTTTACATTCGGGTAATGCTGCGCCGCTTCGATTACCGTAGTGTTAAGGGAAGCGCGCCCAATAGAATTGATGCAGTTTTTGGGATCGACGTCGTACGGCGCGAAGTGTAGTGCACCGGATTTGTCATGGATCATCCGCCCGCGCATTGGAATGGCGTGCCGCAGGGCGTCGTCAGCGATCCCGATTTGTTCGAGCGCATGAATCCCGCGCGTTGAAATCGCCAGATTGATCGAACGTCCGCCAACAATATTGCCTTCGCGCGGATCGGCGCGGCGCTCATAGAGATCGACCTCGTACCCCCGGCGCCCCAGGTACGCTGCAAGCAATCCACCCGCCAGGCCGCTGCCGATGAGAACAAACTTAGCTGGCATTATTCTGGCCGCGATTTGTCGCTGGTTTCGCGCGACAGAGTTTTGAAGCCACGGAACAAGGATTGGACAAGTGAAAGCTCAGGGCAAGTCCTGAACCTCAGCTACGATGAGCCGTGAATTGCCGTCACCGCACAGCTACGGCACTATCGCCTGGCTTGAAAGGTCGTTACGCCGCTCGTTCCGAGCCGATTTCACTTCATTTGCCTTGCTGCTTGTGGCTTTTTTGGGCTTCTGCGCAACCGGTTCGTAATCCTGCAGCCATGCACTCCACTGCATGTTCTCTTTCCATGCTGTGATCCCGGAATGACCGTAATGCTGTTCCACTTCGTACTCGTCGTCTTTTATGACAGGACACCAGAATAATCGGCCGGCCCTCCGCCAGCCATCGAGGATGATGCCGTCCTGAAAAGGTTGGTTCCGTGCAGTTATTACCAGGCAATTGTTTTCGCTCGATGTGTGATCGTAGGCGACGCCCCAGTGAAGCACCAGAGTCCTGGGTTTCAGTTCTTTCAAACGCGTTCCGATATCCTGTGCCCAATGGCCACACCAACCACGCTTTCGAGCGCCGATGTTGACTAGGAACGCTTGAAACTCCGGATTTAGAACAACGTGATAATCCTTTGCGAGACGTCGAGCTGTGGTGTGAGC
>DATBEX010000239.1:0-16831 GCA_036558805.1 Candidatus Udaeobacter sp. | reverse complement strand
AAGTGGTTATAGACGACGTCGAGGATTACCCCGAGGCCTAACGAATGCGCGCGATCGACGAAGCTGCGCAGATCGTCCGGTGTGCCATACAAATGTGAGGGGGCGAAGAGATCAACGCCGTCGTATCCCCATCCAAACTTCCCTGGGAACTCCGCGACCGGCATCATCTCGATTACAGTGATTCCGATACGCGCCAGCTCTTCCAATTGCGCTGCTGCCGCGCGCCACGTCCCCTCCTTTGTGAAGGTACCAACGTGCAGTTCGTAAATGACCTGGCCTTTCAACCCGACGCCGGGCCACTGTGAATCTGTCCATCGAAACTGCGTGGGATCGATAACACAAGAAGTACCATGTGGCCCATCGGGTTGAAAGCGCGATGCAGGATCCGGATACAGGTTGTTATTCACGCGAAACCGATAGTGAGCCTCAGCGCCAGCGTTGGCGGAACCCGAAAAATATCCGCCTTGCTCAGGTTTCAGCTCATGAAAAGTCCGCGTTGAATCTTTCGAGGCGCTGTCTTCGAGAACGAGATCCACGCGCTCAGCCTTGGGTGCCCAGATACGGACGTGTATTTGGTCAGGACCCAGCACTTCGGCGCCAATTGGGTAGCGGCGCTTGGCAAATCTCAACGCGTGGTTCGTGCCCATGGTCGACTGTTCACTATTATGGTCTTCCTCTTCGAGATCGTATGAAACAACGCGCGGGCGCGAGTTATGCAAATACCAGAGGAAACAACAGCTGCGCCTAAAGCAGGCTTGATCACGCGGCTGAAAACGTTTCAGAATCCTCTGCATGAACGGGACCGAACCGGACATCCAAATCTTCAAGCCATTCGGTGAAGCATTCGAGCTGATGAAGAAGATTCTTTTTCAGCCATTCGATTTGAAAAAATGGTTCGTCGTTGGCTTTGGGGCGTGGCTGGCGAATCTGGGTAGTGGCGGCGGCAGTTTCAATTATCAATTCGACCGCCACGATGAGGCGCGCAAAGTCAATGAGGTGATCAGCCAGATTCCTCATCCCATTCTTGTGCTGGGCGTTGCTCTTCTGATTGTTTTTGTTCTTGCGTTGATCGTCCTGTTTGCCTGGCTGCGAGCACGTGGGCACTTCATGTTTATCGATTGCATCGTAAAGAACCGCGGCGCGATTGCTGAACCGTGGCGCGAATTTCAGAAAGAGGGTAACAGCTATTTTCTCTTTTCGTTAGTCTTTGCTTTTATTTTTGTCGTTGTCGCGGCGTCGGCCTTTCTACCGCTGATCATCGTGGCGATCAAAGGCCATGACCATTTGAATCTATATCGCGATCGTCTCGATATTTACGAGCTATTGGCAATAGCCGCCTGGGTGTTCGTGATCCTGCTTCTGATCATGGTCTGGGCATTAATCGCGGGTTTCATGGTGCCGGTGATGTACCGGCGCCGTTGCCGAGCTTACGAGAGTTTTCGCGCCGTTGTATCATTAATTGCGGCGCATCCGGGTGAGATTGTTCTCTATTATTTGTTTCTGATTGTCCTTGTCGTCGGTACTGGACTGATCAGTTGTTTCGCCATCTGTGCTACGTGCTGCGTCGCGGCGCTTCCTTACATCGGTACTGTGATCCTGCTGCCTGTGTTTGTTTTGCTCCGGTCCTTTTCCCTTGTGTTTCTTCGCCAGTTTGGTCCGGATTACGATGTGTGGGCGACTTTCATGCCGCAAGAAGTCTTGCCGATTTTATCAGGTGTTTCCGCTCCGACAATATCCGCGCAAAACACATTACCCGGACCGCCATCGCCTCCGGCCGTGTGAAATGGGAAGGGGAAGAGTCTTCACTCAGGAAGCCAAAAAAGATTCGACCGCCCCGGTCTGCTGTCCTAGAAATCTGTTATGAAAAGACAACTTATTCTTTGTTGGTTGAGCTTGGTCACAGTTACGTCCGTTTGCCTTGGTCAGGTGAGCCCAAGCCCAAGTCCGAGCCCGTTTAAGGCGATCCGGTCGGCCACGAAAGAAAGGATTGTTGTCGACTTGGAAAAGAAGGTCACAGAAGCCTTCAAGAATAAACGGGCGGACGAATTCAAAAAATATCTGGCGCCCGAGTTTGTTTCAGTTGATCCCGAGGGAATCGAAAACGTCGACGCCGAACTGAAGGACATGGAGAAATACGATGTGCGCGAGAACACATTCGCAGATATGAAAGCGACGTTTCCAAGCCCGAAAGTCGCGGTTCTCACGTACAAGGTAACCACGCAAGCCACACATGACGGACAGGACACGTCGGGCACGTACAATGTCGCAAGTGTATGGATGAAAAGAGGTGGAAACTGGCAGCTTATCGCTCATGCTTTCATGAAGAGCCAGTAACCTTGCGCGCTCGATCGGGTCTTGTTTCACATAATGATTACGATGCTGGTGCGCGTCGCGGGATTGTTGCTCGAAACTCTCTGACGAGCCGCAGTGGCGACTAGCTATTCAGCTGTGATATAACACAGGGATGAATTGGGACGCGATTAGCGCAATCTCGCAGTTAGTCGGCTCGATTGCGGTCGTCTTGTCGGTGTTATACCTCGCGTTGCAAGTCCACCGAAGCACGCGGGTGGCCAAGCTTGCTACGCAAGACGCCGCTGCAATGGCCCTACGCGACGTGACGAAGCCTTTTATGGAAAATGCCGAGGTCGAACGCATCTGGCGCATAGGTTTGGAAGATATCGGCGCGCTCTCTGTCGAAGAGCGGGCGCGTTTTTTCCACGCTGCCTACCAATTTTTGAAAGCGTTCGAGACAATTCATTTTCACTACATTTATGGCTTAATGGACAAGCAGCTGTTTGAAGGCTGGCATGGGCTTCTCCGGCATTACATCGCTGCTCCCGGCATGGCTCATTATTGGAGCCTTCGTCCCGACGTTTTCTCCGAGCGGTTTCGGAATTTTGTCAACTCACTTGAGCGTCCTCCGGAGCAACGCACGGTTGGGACCCTTTTCGGAGAGGAACGAAAATAACGGCGGGCAGGCCCGTGCGGTCTACACCGGCGCGGCACACAGCGCCGTGGCTACGGTGTTCGAATTTTTTTGATCTGCTACAAGGCTCTTACTTACACGGTCCCGGCACAGGAATGACAAACTTGCCGTCTTTCTCGGCAATGAAGTTTTCGCTGGTACTGCTCGAGCTGCCGTTAGCGTCTTTTTTTTCCACCTTAATGATGAGCTTTTTGGTTGGTTTGAGCGTCAAACAAACCTTGCCGCCAGTCGGCGAATCCATTGGCGTCGCCGCTTTTTTCGCATCATCCGGCGTAAGATCGATGAGCTCGATGGTGGAAATTTTCTCTCCGGCTTCTCCTGACTGCATCATTTTGTAGAAGCCGAGAATCGCCGGATCGGCTCCTTGACTGTAAAGGAACGATTCCAACGTGGCCGTGTCCTTGCCTTCGAAAGCAGTCTTGTACTTGTCGGTGAAGGCTTTTTCTTGCGGCGATGTGCCAGCGTGAAGCGAGAATGAAGCTGTAAGGATTACGGCGCACGCTAAGGTGCTGATTCTGGTGAGGTTGTTCATGGACGTCAGGGTGGGCGCTCAGTTTGGACAAGACAAGCACATTATTCAGAAAACCGTTGCTGATCCGCGCGTAGCAGGCTAATTCCAGTTCTGCTCAGCCGATGAACATTCACGAATACCAGGCCAAGGAGCTTCTGCAAAAATTTGATGTGGCCACCACACGCGGCAGAGTCGCATCGACACTTGACGAGGCCGAGCAAATCTCCCGCGAACTGGGCGACGTCGACGCTGTCGTTAAAGCGCAGATTCATGCCGGCGGGCGTGGCAAGGGGACGTTCGCTAATGGATTCAAAGGAGGGGTACATGTTTGCAAGACGCCAGCCGAAGTGCGCGATGTCGCTGCGCAGATGCTCGGTCAGATTCTCGTCACCCATCAGACAGGACCGAGTGGTCGCAAGGTAACCAAAGTGCTGGTAGCAGAATCCGCCGACATCGCGCGCGAGATCTATTTTGCGGTGCTTGTCGATCGAGCGACGGCCGTGCCTGTGATCGTAGCCAGCACGGAAGGCGGGGTTGAAATCGAAGCCGTCGCAGCGAGATCGCCTGAAAAAATCATTCGTGAACCGGTTGATCCGCTGGCGGGCTTGCAACCGTGTCAGACGCGGAAGTTGGCAAAGCAACTCGGCTTCGACTCGTCACAGTTGAAGAACGCTTCGAAATTATTTGAAGGACTCTACCGCACGTTTGTTGCCTACGATTGTTCGATGGTGGAAGTGAACCCACTTGTTCTGACAACCAACGGCAATGTGCTGGCGCTGGATGCGAAGTTTAACTTCGACGATAACGCGGTTTATCGTCATCCCGAGATCGCGGCGCTGCGGGATACGGCCGAGGAAGATCCGCGCGAAGTTGAAGCTTCGAAGCATGGTCTCAATTACATTGGGCTTGATGGGAACATCGCTTGCCTGGTGAACGGCGCTGGTCTGGCGATGGCGACGATGGACATTATCAAGTTCTACGGCGGCGAGCCTGCCAACTTTCTCGACGTAGGCGGCGGCGCGACGGAAGAGCAGGTAACCGAAGCTTTCAAAATTCTGATCGCCGATAAAAAGGTAAAGGCGATCCTGGTCAACATTTTTGGCGGCATCATGAAATGCGATATCATTGCGCAGGGAATCATCAACGCGGCAAAGACGTTAAAGTTATCGGTGCCGGTGGTTGTTCGTCTCGAGGGAACGAACGTGGAAGCGGGAAAAAAAATGATCACGGATTCAGGGATGGCCGTCATCGCGGCTGACGATTTGGCCGACGCCGCGCAAAAGGCCGTGAAAGCGGCAGCAGGAGAAAAATGAAGGCTAAGAAGATTGCGTTCACTGGAATTCCAGTAACGGACATAAAACGCGCCCGGACTTTTTACGAAGGAGTGCTCGGGCTCAAGGTTTCAGGTGAATTCGGCGAAGGTGTTTGGATCGAATACGAGATCGGTCCCGATACTTTGGCCATTGGCAGCGTGGGCGATCAATGGAAGCCATCCGAAGACGGCACCAGTGTCGCTATTGAAGTCGAAGACTTTGGCGCCGCGATCAAAAGCCTGAAACAAGCGAAGGCTCGGATTGCCGCCGAAGGAATCGAAAGTCCGGTGTGCTGGATGGCGGTCGTGCAAGACCCGGACGGTAACAAGATTATTATTCACAAGCTGAAGAAAGGATGAGGCATGATCAAGGAAGTTGCATTTGTCGCCATCGCGGTTTCAGACAAAGAACGGGCACGGAAGTTTTATCAGGAAACGCTTGAGCTAAAACCGACGCGAACTCAAATGGACGGCGCATGGGTCGAGTACGATCTTGGTCCAATCACTATCGGAGTTGGCTGCCACCCTGCGTGGAAACCATCACGCGATGGTACGACAATCGCCTTTGAGGTCGAAGATATCGATGGCGCGATACACAAGCTTAAGAAGCGCGGCGTCACGTTCGACATCGAAAAGTCGGAAACGCCGGTGTGTTGGATGGCTCAATTTCGCGATCCGGACGGGAACAAACTGGTCGTCCACAAACGAAAGCAAAACAGTTGATTCTCACTCGCGAAAATTGACCTAAACGATGTCCATCTTAGCGGATAAAAACACGCGCCTCGTTGTGCAGGGAATTACCGGCAGCGCGGGCGCGTTTCATACGCGACAGTGCATGGATTACGGCACAAACGTGGTCGCTGGTGTTACTCCGGGCAAAGGCGGACAGATGTTCGAAGGCAAAGTGCCGGTGTTCGATACAGTTTGGGAAGCCCGGCGAGAGACTGCATGTAACGCCTCGATGGTTTTTGTGCCGGCGCCGGCTGCTGCTGACTCCATTCTCGAAGCGGTGGACGCAGGAGTAGAACTCGTCGTTTGCATTACCGAGGGAATTCCAGTGATGGACATGATGCGGGTAAAGGCCCTTATGCACGGAAACCATTCGCGACTGATTGGTCCGAATTGTCCAGGAATCATAACTCCGGGCGCATGCAAGATTGGCATTATGCCAGGATACATCCATAAGCCGGGAAAAATCGGCGTGATCTCGCGTTCCGGCACACTCACTTACGAAGCAGTCTGGCAACTCACCTCACGCGGTTATGGTCAATCAACCTGCATCGGGATCGGCGGCGATCCCATCGGTGGGCTGTCGCATCTCGATTGCGTGAAACTGTTCAACGAAGATCCCGGCACCGACGCGATGATTTTAATCGGTGAAATTGGTGGCTCAGCGGAAGAAGAAGCCGCCGAGTGGATCAGCAAGCATTGCAAAAAACCGGTCGCGGCTTTCATCGCCGGAATGACAGCCCCGCCGGGTCGACGCATGGGACATGCCGGCGCAATTGTTTCGGGCGGAAAGGGGACGGCTGCAGGTAAAATTGAAGCGCTCAAGGCGGCAGGCATCGCCGTCGCCGAGACCCCCGCTGCCATCGCTGATACGCTAATTGCGCGAATGAAGGTTCAATCCTAAAATTCGCGGTCCTGGAAACCGATCATTACGGTATTTGGAATTCCTTTTTTAAAGTCGTTTCGCGATTTACTTGCAGATTGTCGGACGAGATCGCGCCGGATTTCAAATATGAATCACTGAATCGAGTTAATTGCCTATGAATACACTTGCACTCATCGCTGTCACCTGGATCGGAAAAGAATATCGATTCCTCGGATTGGATTGGAGCTATCTCATGGTTCTTGGTTTCATCGGAAACGCGCTTTTTTCGATGCGTTTTATTGTTCAGTGGGTGGCCTCAGAGCGACAGGGGGAAAGCGTCATTCCAATCTCGTTTTGGTATTGGAGCATTGCGGGCAGTATTCTCATGTGCGTTTATTTTATCTTTCGACGCGATCCCATTGGGATACTCGCGTATTTGCCAAACTCACTTATTTACATTCGCAACTTGATGTTGATCCGAAAAGGCGGCAATCCTCCCACCGCAGCAGCGCCTTCCCAGCACCCGCGTGAGATGGGATGATGCAGCAGATGACTTCGGAACGAGGATAGCTAGTTAGTTAGCCGTATGTTGGTTGTTGGAGGCGTGCGGTTCGCCAGCCGGCAGATTGGCCGCTTTCCAGTCCATCGCCATGCGGATTCGCGCGCGACCGCTGGGATGATCGAAAAAGATAAATTCCTCCAGTGGCGTTGGATCGAGTTTGCGATACGTGCCCAGTTTCAGCGCGACTTTGGCCATACCGTCTGGCTCGCGCGAAGTGTTGATTCCGAAAGCATCTGCTTCTCGTTCGGTCGTACGGACGATCGTGTTGAGAATCGGCGTTGCCAAAAAGAGTAAGGTAGTGAAAATCAGTGCGAGCAGTGGAAGACCAGCCGGATCCGCAATACCGCGCACGCGCCACTTCTCGCCCCAACGCTTCACGGCCGCATCGAAGAGCGACCGAGTAAGCGCGAACCCTATCAGTGTAAGAATTCCAAGGTCGGTCAGCAGCTTTGCGCCATGATTGAGAACGTAATGTCCCATCTCATGCGCCATCACCGCGCGGATTTCCGGCACCGTGCATTGCTTGAGCAAATTGTCATTGAGCGCAACACGTGTCGTGCCCAGTAACCCGGAGACGTTGGCGCTTACGCGTGTGGTCTGACGCGAGGCGTCTACTTCAAAAACCTGTTGCACAGGAATTTGATTTGCTCGGGCCATCGCAAGAATTGGGTCCCGGATTTTTGGATCGGTTATCGGCTTATAGGTGTTAAAGAGAGGTTCTACATAAACCGGCGCGATAAGAAGGAGAATTCCCGAAAAGACAACTGTCACGATAGTTCCCCAAATCCACCACGTACGCGGCGCGCGCCTAAAAACGCAGTAGAGAGCGATTATCAATAGAATTCCACCGATCAAGGTCAACGCAAAACCGAGCAGCTGTTCCCGAAACCATGGTGCGAAGCTTTGGGTTGCCAGGCCGTATTGATGTTCGCGAAAAAAGTTTTCGTACAAGTTGAGCGGAAAATTCAGTGCGTAGACGACAATCAGGTAGGGGATCGCATAGCAGGCTACCTGCAAGTTCTTGATCTTGCTAATACGTTCGGAGAAATCGCGTAGTCGTGCCGAAATGCGCGAGGCAATGAGAAAGACTGAAATAGCGGATGAGAGAAGAAAGTTCCAGAGGATCAACCAATAACCACCTTCGAAATAGGCGTTGGACTTTTCTCGTTTATTCAGCGGAATGCTATCCAGCCAGGCGCGTGTTGCCGCAGCGGGGTCCAATGGTTTTACATTCTCCGCGGTCGCGGTTAAGCCGGGGCCGGAAACATCGACTCCAGCGGCCGGTTCGAAAGAGATGGCTTTCTCAGGGATTGCAGGGGAGCCGGCTGATACGGGGCTTTCTTGCGCCGAAGCAGACATCAAAGTCATTGCCGATGTAACGGCTAGTATGATCAAAATCGGAGACTGAATCATCATGCGTTCATAATACGCTGGAACTAAACAAAGACGTAGCACTCGGCTAATCGTAATCGCACAGAGGTTACAAAGTCACATGGAGGCAGGCAGCCCCAATCATATCCAGATCGCTCCTCAATAAGCTGGACTCGCTGCGTAGCCCAGTAGAAGATGCAAAAACATGAAAAAGCTTGTGTCGTTGGTCTGCCTGTCCTTTATGGGGATGTGCGCAATTGGCAATTTGGGCGCCGAAACACCAACCGATAATGAGCGCTATGGATCGTATCCCACGAATTACAAGGAAGTCGTCATGAAATGGCTCGACACGCAATTGATCGACTCAGGCAGCGCGCGTATCGAATGGTCTGGCGATCCAAAACCGGCGACTTTGGGGACGAAAGACAACCCTCTTTACGGGTATCTGGTCAATTTCAAGGTAAACGCTCGAAATCGCTTCGGCGCTTACACGGGAATGCAAAGTCATGGCGCTTTGATTCGCAATGGCGAGGTGATTAAGGGACTGGGTTTCGGTTATTAACAATTAGTCTTACGCAAAATGAAAATAAACTCACGATCGAAATCATCAGGACAACTTCTGGTCATCGCCATCATCGTTCTCGTGTTGATCGGGATCGGTTTTTGGTGGCTCTTCTCGAATAAGCAGCAAATGGCAAAAGAAGGCACAGCATTTGGGAAACAAGTAATCCAGGAGCTGGTCATGCAACGCAATGTGAAATTTTTTGCAGAGCATTTGAGTCCTGCAATGCGTCTTCAGTATCCACCGTCGGCGCAACAGGATCTCATGACTCAGCTGGAGAAGCTTGGAACCCCGCTGTCTCCCCCGGAGGTGCAGGGCGATATTGTGTTTCAGTCACAATTTTTCGAGCCAAACGGGAACTTCCACGCCCATATTAACTATCCCACCCGGGGAGCTGAGATCAACGTCGCTGTTTCCCATCCGGTCGGTCGCTGGCAAATTGACGAGCTCATATTCACGGCAGAGCAGGCACGATAGGCGAGCGTTTGTCGCCGTTTTTCTCCGAGAAGTGCAATTCGTTGTTTGATTGCGCGCGCGTCGCGCCGCCCATAGAACAGCGGCTAGCGCAATAATCGCTCCAGCGCGTCGACACAGATTTGCGACCAGCTCTCCAATGATTCGCGGCGCGCCGTCAATTCTTGCTTTGTCAGGAAAATCAGGCCTGTGATCATTGCCTCACGTTTCTGCACTTTTGGTTCTTTCAATTTGAAGACGTGAACGATTCCCAAGTGGACCTGTCCCACTTCGGTGGAGTCGTCATTTAAGAGGGCGACAATCCGATCTTCAAACGAAGCGCTGATCGTCACTTCTTCATTCACTTCGCGTTCGACTCCCGCGCGGTAGGCCTGTTCATCCAGGGCAAAGAGCGATTCGTCGGTTTCGTTCATGTGACCGCCGATACCGATCGACCCTTTCGCCACGAGTCGCTGTTCGCCGGCCTTTTTGCCGCGCACGTAATGAAGCACCGTATCTTCAAACGAGATCAGTGCGTAAGGGATAATTTGTTTGTAGTCGGGATCGGTTTCCGCTTTCGGACGCGGAATGAAAAAATTGCTGCCGCGCGACAGGATGGCTTTCAGGTATTTGTCAGGCTCGAAACATAATCCCTGAAAACTGCCAAGCTCGTCAAACAAGCTGCGCCTGATCACCAGGACGTTTTCGTTTGGCGTGTTATTCATCGACTTGCCGTTTCTGTCATTCTGAGCGGAGCGAAGAATCTCTGGATTATTTGTTAGCCGCAGATCAACGCAGTACCCAGAGATGTTTCGCTTTCACTCAACATGACAAGAGTATCCTAGAATGAATAGCCCACGCCGACTTGCGGCCCGAAAAGGTTCAGACTGGGGTTGGGATCGGTTTGACCGCCATTCGAGAGATGCTGATAAAGCACTCCCACGCTTATCTTCCAGTGATCGTCCACCAGGTAGGAAATCCCGGCCGCTGATAAAATGTTGAATGTAAAATCCTGGCCCTGGCCACCAGGGACTTCTGGGTGACTGTCGATCCATCCCAAACCGAGTCCGCCCGAAAAGTAGGGAACGAATCGGCAGCCCGGTCGAACAAAGTTGTAACGCATTCCGATGTTGAACCCGAAATAATGGTTCTCAATTCCCCGAAAAATCGGCTCCGCGATCGCGCTGATGTAAAATTGGTTGTAGCCGCGCAGCCAGACGTCGCGCTGAACCACGCCCCAGCGAACGCGCGCAGTCAGGAATTCCGCACCGATTTGGTAATCCTGTGGCGGATTGATCGCGCCAAACAAATATCCGGATTCAAGCGCCAATTCGAATCGTTGCGGGTTGAGTTCTTCGGTCGTCGCTGCCGCGGGTGGCAGTTCTGTGCCGGCGAATGTGTGCGAGCGAGCCAGAACGATCGCACAGACAGCGAAGGCGCGAAGCATTTTCATTCGGCGCGCTACGATAAGAAGGCTTGATCGGATTGCAATCAGTGCAACCGCCGCGCTGCAACGCCCCGGGTGCCTGGAGCGTTGTTCTCATCCCTTAAATTCCAGTAGATCCGCAGGCAGCGGACTAGTCCATTTATGCTCCCCTTCGATCGCGAGTTCCGCTGAATGCAAAGCATGTCGTGGCAAGAGCAGCTGGCGTTCGAGCTCAGTAGTCCATCCAGTCTCGATGAATCGAAGGTAGAGCTGTTCGTCAGGTCCGTAAATTTTGTCGCCCACAATAGGATGACCAATTGACGCGAGATGCACCCGAATCTGATGAGTTCGCCCCGTCAGGGGAACTGCGCGTACCAGGCTGAACTTTTCAGTTAAGAGGATGTGACCGCGATGCGTGCGTCTAAAAAACCGTTGCTCAACACGAAACTCAGTCTGCGCCGGCGCGCCGTCTGGGTAAATCATTTGTTTCAGCCAGATCGCTGACGGTTGATGCTTACTCTTTCGAACCAATGGCGCGCTTACAATCTTTCTTTCCCATTCTGGCCAGCCGCAGACAATTGCCAGATACTCTTTCTTTAGTTTTCTCCGTTGCATCAGGAGTCCAAACCGGCGCGCGATGTCGGCTTTCTTCGCAACCAGCACCAGGCCGCTGGTCTCACGGTCGAGTCGGTTTACAATGGATACCTGGCCGCCGGCGGCAACTTCGTACGCAAAGAGTCCTCGCAAGTCCTGCCACAGAGTTCGCGTGCCATCCGGTTTCGTGGGATGAATCAGGAGAAATGGAGGTTTATCGACGACGGCATAATCGTCGGTTTCATCGATGATTTTGAAATCGATGGACGGCGGCGACTCGATCATTCCACGGCAACAATAGCCACGATTGCCTTGACCTCATTCCGAAAACTGTTTTACCTAGCCTCTTCAACGTTTAACAGGAGCACGCGGTGGATCCCAAGGACATTAAGGAAATCAAGACTATTATCGACTTGATGAAGAAGAACGGGCTTTCCGTCTTCGAAATCGAGAAGGAGGGCTTCCGCTTAAAACTTGAAAGAGGATCAGGGCAACCTGCCTCTGGTGAGCAGCTTCCAATGGCTGTTCCGTCCAAATCGGCGACCGCAGCCTCTGGAGCGGCGCCGGCTTCGCCCAAAACGATCGAAACCGTTCCGCTAAAAGAAGTTGTTTCACCGATGGTGGGCACATTCTATCGCGCGGCATCGCCAGACGCCTCGCCTTTTGTGGATATCGGAAAGACGGTCACAGAGGAGACAGTGGTTTGCATCATCGAGGCGATGAAAGTAATGAATGAGATCAAGGCCGAAACAAGCGGCGTCGTCGCCGAGGTCGTGGCTGAAAACGGAAAGCCAGTCCAGTTCGGCCAGGTGCTTTTCAAAGTCCGCTAGTTGAGAGGTGATAGTTGATAGGTTTGAAATTTAGCGCTCGGCTCAGAGGTCTATCAACTATTAGCTAAGAACTCTCAGCTTATGTTCGAAAAAGTCCTTGTTGCCAATCGTGGTGAGATCGCGCTGCGAGTGATTCGCGCCTGCAAGGAGCTCGGGATCCGAACTCTCGCGGTTTACTCCGAAGCCGACGTCGATTCACTGCATGTGCAGCTGGCGGATGAATCCATTTGCATCGGTGCAGCGCCGAGCACGGAGAGCTACCTCAAAATCGATCGGATCATGAGCGCTGCCGAAATTGGGGATGTCGATGCGATTCATCCCGGCTATGGATTTCTCGCCGAGAATCCGCATTTCGCAGAAGTCTGCGAAAGCTGCAATATCAAATTCATCGGACCTTCCTCCCGGGCGATGCAGGCGATGGGCGATAAGAATGCCGCGCGCTCAGCGGCGCGCAAAGCCGGCGTACCTGTGACTCCCGGAAGCGACGGAATTCTCGAGACAGAGAGCGACGCGATCAAAATCGCGAGGAAAATCGGTTATCCAGTCATGATCAAAGCGGCTGCCGGCGGCGGCGGACGCGGAATGCGCATGGCACACAACGAACCAAGCCTGCAATCAGCCTTTCACAGTGCGCGTCACGAAGCCGAAAAAGCTTTCGGAGACGATCAGGTCTATCTCGAGAAGCTCATTATCAATCCGCATCACGTCGAATTTCAAATTATTGCCGATAGTCATGGCCACACTGTCCATTTGGGCGAACGCGATTGTTCTATTCAACGGCGTCATCAAAAGGTAATCGAGGAATGCCCATCCCCGCTAATGACACCGGGACTTCGAAAGAAAATGGGACATGCGGCGATAAAGCTTGCCAAATCTGTGGGCTACCAAAACGCCGGCACGATCGAGTTTTTGGTCGACCAGGACAGAAATTTTTATTTTATCGAGATGAATACTCGCATCCAGGTCGAACACACAATCACGGAAGAGGTTTACGGTTGCGATTTGGTAAAGGAACAAATCCGTATTGCAGCCGGCGAGCCGCTTTCGGAACATGTCGCGCATGCGACGCCCCGGCTCCACGCGATTCAATGTCGCATTAACGCGGAAGACCCGGCGAAAGATTTCCGGCCAACACCGGGTCGAATCGAGTTTTACTATGCGCCAGGCGGCCGCGGTGTTCGAATCGATTCGCACGTTTACACCGGTTACACGGTGCCGCCTTACTACGATTCGTTAATCGCAAAAATCATCACCGTGGGCACAACTCGAATCAATGCCATCGACCGAATGCGACGGGCCCTTGATGAATATTACATCACCGGCATCAAGACCACCGTTCCATTTCATGCCGCCATGATGCGCAACGGAGAATTCCGCGCCGGAAATTATGATACCGGTTTCATCGAACGGGTCATGTCGTCTGGCACACTCGATCTCACGTCACGACCGATTCGGCTGCGCGAGTAACTGATCGGCGCGCGTTTTGCATCGACTGCATCCAGGAATTGTCCAATCGCGGCGTATCAGGATCGCTGGGCATATATGACGTCGATTTGGCGAAAGCATCTGATCATCTGTTTGTTTCTAGGCCTGTTGTTGATCCCCATCTATTTCCTGGATGTGGCGTCCATGGGAGATGCAGGCGGCAATTGGATCATGCTGGATTTCAAAGGCTTTATCTTTTGGACATGCGCCACGTTCTCGCCATTGAGGTCGTCTTGAGTTCAGTCGGCGTTTTCTCATTTCCCAGGGCAGGAGCGCCGCGCATTCATTTTTGGTCGATGCTGTTTTCCGCGATCCCGCTCATCAGGGGCGTCGTCCTTTATGGAAAGCTGCTGCGCGCGCAAACCGTTGCCGTTCTCAGCCACTTCGAAAGCGCGACTCAAAATCCTCCTGTTCAGTAGGTTTTTGGGGCGTTTAACGAGTGAAAACTCGCTTTTCACAGGCAGCCTCATGTACAGGTGTATAAAAAATAGGACTAATTTATTGCCCCAAGTAATTCTTATTTTTGGAGTTGCAGGCGAGTCATACCTTGTGCCATTGTTGTGCTTAAACGTGCTTAAAAAGGAGCAACGAGATGACGCAAAAGGAGAGACGACAATTGATCGAGCTGGGGATACTGACGAAAGACTGCGGCCCTAGTGTGACATACTGGAAACTGTCGCCGCAGCTTAAACGGGAAGCCAGGCGACGGATGAACGAGAGGGAGCGTATGACTGGTGGCCTTCTTCTGACCAGGATATTGGAGCGCCTAAACAGAGCTTAAGAAGGAAAGGAGGAACAAAAATGACGGAAAAGGAAAGACAACAATTATTGATCGGGTTGGGAATATGGAAGCTGGAGCTTAAACCCGCTCTCGGACGAAAGGCGAAGGGGAGGAAGCTTACTTTCGACCGCCCTGCCAGGCTTGGACTTCTGACCGGAATCTTGAACCGCCTAATCAGGCCGCGTTAATTGAAAACCATCATCGCGGTCAAACGCGGCAACACCGTCGTCAAGATCTATCGTCACAAGGGTCGCCGCTACAAGGGCAAGTATTACCAGCTTTTCACCGTTGCGTACCGGCTCGACGGAAAACAACGGAGGAAAAACTTTAGTCGATACAAAGACGCGTGGAGTTTTGCATCAGACACGGCGACCGCATTGGAAAAAGGCCGCGCCCAGGTTTCTTCTTTTAGCACCGCAGACTGGCAGAGCTACATGGCTGCGAAAAACTTGCTGCGGCCGTTCGGCATTCCGCTTCATGACGCGATCGAGGAATACGTCGCGATGCGCAAGCGCAAAAAAGTCATCGAAAAACGGGTGGGGGACATTGTCGATGAATTCTTGGTAGCAAAACAGAACGCCGGTCTGTCTGATCGATACCTTGAAACGCTTCGGACTTATCTGAATCGGTTTGCTGATTCCTTTCAGACAAACATCGAGCGTATTAACACTGGCGCGATCGCGGTCTGGCTCGACAGTTTGAAAATCGGACCGCGTTCGCGAAACAACGTGCGCCAGGCGGTTGTAACGCTGTTCAATTTCGCTCGCCGGCGCGGTTATCTCCCGAAAGGCGAAACAACAGAAGCCGCCGATGTGGAGACGGTTCGAGATCATCATAGCGAAATTGCGATCTTAACACCGGACCAGCTCAAGAAACTTCTCGGAAAATCGAAGCCTCTTTATCAGCTTTATTTCGCGCTTGCTGCTTTCACCGGAATCCGCTCTGCCGAATTGCTCCGCTTGGAATGGGACGAAATTAATTTTGAGAGAGGGAACATTGAAGTGAAAGCGCACAAAGCAAAAACAGTTACGCGGCGACTGGTGCCGATTCAGCCGAATCTGGCGAAGTGGTTGGAGCCGTACCGCGGCAGCAAGGAAAAGTTATTCAAGAGCCGCCGAATCGTGGACAGCGCGATCAAGTTTGCAAGACGGTTGGCCATTCCCTGGAAAGCAAACTGTCTCAGGCATTCTTACGCTGCATATCGATTGTCGACAGTGTCCGATGCAGGGCGCGTTGCGCTGGAAATGGGGAACAGCCCTGCAAAACTTTTCACGAACTACCGCGAGCTCGATCGACATAATCATGCGCTGGAATGGTTCGCGATCGAGCCGCCGCCACGACGTTCAGATACGATTGTCCCCTTCGTCGCCTGAGGACAGAAAGAGCAGCAATACGCGCCAGAGCGGAAAGCCAGCTAAAAGGACGTCAGCAGACAAGGTCGGATGTTAGGAATTTTGTTCTGACGTTCTGGCTCTTGGTGGGTGTGCTTTGCATTTTTTCAACCTAGTGCGGCTGCTCTGGAGGCAGGGCTGACGGAACAAGAACAACACTATCCGTGTTCTGCCGTATTGCCGTGAATACGTAGGTTTGTCCGTGCCGCACGTCTAGCACCGTCGACGTCGGATGATAGTTTGGCACAGCCGACACGGTCAGCGTATGACGCCCTGCCGGCACGAAGTCATCGTAGCGGCGCCCCTGCACAATGTTGGCGGCCGTTCTCCCATCAATTTTAAGATTGAGCGCCAAATTCCATCCAAAATTCGGGGCCCTCAAAACGATAAGACGGCCATCCGGCTGAGCGACGGCAGTTTCAGCGGAAGGGGCCGGCTCTGCTGGACTCGCGCCAGTTGGAGGAGAAGATGCTTCCGATGCAGTAGGAGTGGGCAGTGGCGTGACTTCGTCCATCTCATGTTCGCTCGGCCTTATGGCGTACTTTGCAAAATCAGGAGCGGTTTCATACGGCGAAGTGTTTACCTGACCTGACGAAGACGCCGCAGTTGTCGGCATCGGCGCTGTGGCTGGAGTCGGCACCCCGAGCTTCAGCCGTCGATCAGCCAGCTCATATGCCGCACCAGCTGGCGGGCCCATTTCCTGGAGTTTGCGCCATATTTCATTGGCGCGGTCGTAAAGCTGCATGAGATCGTAAGCCCTCGCTAGTTCGGCGAGTACGGCGGCGTTATTCGGTTCGCTGTCCAACGCTTCCTGAAAGCGCTCGATCGCATGTGTGGTGTCACCCCGGTCGCGCAGTTCGATGCCTTCTTCCAGCAACTGATCTACCAGCGACGGCCAGGATGCAGGAGTCTGGGATTCCACCGGGGACTTCGGTAGCGTCACAGGACTAGGAACGTTGATAGTTACAACCAT
>DATBEX010000238.1:0-8258 GCA_036558805.1 Candidatus Udaeobacter sp. | reverse complement strand
GATCATGGAAAAAGGAATCAACTGGATGTCGTAGCCGCCAAACAATGCAGCCTGTGCGATACGCTTGCCGTCTATGAGGATCAGGGTCTCTTTCGGCAGCAATCCGCGCAGGTTAAGTTGAACGGTACCGTCACCGCCATTTGCAATGTTCTGGTTCACCGTGCCGCCGGCCTCTTGCGGGATAAACGTTGTCAGGTCAGTTGCGTTACGGATACCCAGCTTCTCGATGTCCTGTGGACGATAGGTATCCACCGGGTTCGGGCCGGTCTCTTCCGCCGTGGGGATGTTCGATCCGGTCACGATCACGCGCTCGACCTCAGCCGAGGGCGCTGGCGCTGCCGGGTTTTCTGGAACGGCAGGAGCCGGTAACTGGGCGAATGTATTCGAGACGAAAATAAGAGGTAGGCCAACACCCGCCAGACAGGCGATGCGAACCAATTTGTTTAGCACTTTTTTTGTCATTAGTTTCTCCTTGGGAATATGTTTGGTTTGCCACATCGAGTGATCCACCTCAGGCGGATCAATCGTCGTTGTTAGGGCAGAGTATTGCGAGGGGCGGCGAGGGCGTTACGACATAAATCCGACCAATTCAGCCAGCATTCCGAGACCGTGGGCCATCGATCCCTGGCTGCGGATTCCGTCGATTACGGGATAAGAAGAAGTGACGAAGCACGAATGACGAAAAGAATTACAAACCCGTTACTGGCGTTCTGCCGCTTACTCATGCTCCTGCTCTTGCTCGACCCAGAAATTTCACGCCGTTGTGGCGAGGCGTCAGGCGCGAGCTAATGCGTGCACCATCCGAACAGCTTTCGGAAACTCCTTTACAACATCTGCTCTTGGTGCGCCGAATCGGTCTCGATAGGTGCTTGGCCGACAACCTATCTCCCGCTCAAATGCCCGACTGAAAGCGTCTGCGCTTCGGAACCCGAGGGAGGCAGCAACGCTCTCGATATTGTTGCGAGGAACTTCCAGGCGGCGCCGCGCTTCAGCGATACGAGCGCGAGTCACAAACTCCGCAGGCGTTTGGCCAAAGGCAGCCTTGAACAGGCGAGCAAAATTGCGCGGCGACATGCAAGCTCTCTGTGAAAGCGTCTCGATAGAGAGGTTGCTGCTCAGGTGACATAGAATCCAGGCAGTTATATCTGTGAAGCGGTCACTGGATTGAACCTGAAATTGTAATGCCTCTGAGCGCTGTTCTTGTTCACCCGACCGTTTAACGTGAATAATGAGTTCTTGCGCTATCTCCAAGGCGATCTGACGGCCGCAGTCCTCTTCGATTAGCGAAAGTGAAAGATCGACTGCTGCGGCGCCACCAGCGCAGGTATAAAACCGGCCGTCCCGTACAAACAAGCGATTCGAAGTAACTTGGAGATCGGGGAATCGCAAAGCAACGTCTCTGGCTAAACGCCAGTGAGTTGTCACGTGTCGCCCGTCGAGTAACCCTGTCGCCCCCAGCGGGTAGATACCGTCCGCGATGGAGACGATTCGCCTTGTGACAGGCGCTCTGCGACTCACCCACTTTGCAATTTTCTTGCTTAATCTTGGGTTGTGAATACCGGGGCCCCCAGGAACAATCAAAGTGTCAAAATGCGGAGCCTCGTCGAGAACCACATGCGGTTTGATCACTACGCCGCACTCCATCGTGCATGGTTCAGTACTGATACCGACAGTAATTACACTGTAGCATCGGCTAGTCCGATCATTGCCGGTTGTCGTTGTCGCTCGGGAAAACGTTTCGGTTGGTCCCAGGAAATCGGCAGCGACCATCCCCTGAAACACCATGATGCCGATTGTTCTGGGATTTGTGATCTGGCCGTTCAAGGCGTGCGACACGGACCTTCCGGACTCACGGGAAGGGTACGAATTCCTTGGGAACTGTTTCTCCACGTAAAGAGAAGCCATAAATCCGACAAAAACGGCTCATCAGGCGCAGCGAAATTCTTGAGCTACTGTCTAAACGAGCGGAAACGGGTTTAAAGCCGAGGCTGTTGATCGAACCCTGCCGATTGCGGGATATTGGTTTCAGATTAAAATCCTTCCGCGCTTATGGCAGGCGAGTCGGCCAGCGAGCACATGCCAGTTCCCAACAGGGAGGCAGACACAAAGTTTGCCCCGCCTGAGGTTGAATTGCCGCTTGCGACCTACGAAAAGCTACGCAGTCTTGCCGCGGAATATCTGACCAGCGAGCGGCCCGGTCATACTTTGCAACCGACAGCCCTCTTGCACGAAGTCTTTTTGCGCGTCCTGAAGCGCCCGGATTACGCCTGGAAAGACGAAGCACATGTTATTGCATTCGTGGCGCGGGCGATGCGGCGTATTTTAATCAGCTACGGCGTCGCGCGCACGCGTCAAAAAAGAGGCGGCTCGACAGCGATACGATTGCCCTTGGATGAGGCCCTTGATTTTTTTGTTGAACGCGATCTTAACGTTGTAGCTGTGGATGAGGCACTAGACGAACTCGAGATTGCGGATCCCCGGCAGGCGCAAATTGTTGAACTGCGGTTTTTCGCCGGTCTCACGGTGGATGAAATCTCCGCCGCTCTCAAAATATCACGTGCAACGGTTAAGCGCGATTGGGCGACAGCAAAATTGTGGCTACGGAACCGATTGTCCGATCGATGAACTCAGCTTGTTGTCGCAAGGTCATGGAATCAACCGCTCAATCATCTTCGTCGTAGCAACATCGGCAGGATACCGCGATGCTTCAAGGTCGATACTGTGATCAAGGAGACGGATAAGGGGCACTTGGCATCCAATATCGGACGCCTTCAACAAGCAACTGGCGGCGAGGGCTGATTGTGCGATGGATATGAGACACTTCCGAAAGCCGTGAATAGAAAGTCTGATTTACCGCCAACCAGACCGAATCCAGAGCGGTGGCAGCAGTTAAAAAACATCCTTGCTGATGCGTTGGAGCAGTCGTCCCTTGAAGCGCGCAGCTCTTTCCTTAAACGAGCGTGCGCCGGTGACGCAGGATTGCTCCAAGAAGCTGAGAACCTGCTCGCGCCCGATACGACGGTATTCGAAGAATTCGCGACGTTCGCAGCTACACGTCTTAGGAACGGCGAACGCGATCGCATTGGGGAACGGCTCGGTGCGTATGCAATTGTAAAAGAACTTGGACGTGGCGGCATGGGAGCCGTTTATCTGGCTGAGCGCGCCGACGGACAATTTGAAAAGCGAGTCGCGATCAAAGTGCTCAAGCGGGGCACCGATACCGACGAAGTGCTGCGTCGTTTTCGAATCGAGCAGCAAATTCTTGCAAATCTCGAGCATCCCAACATTACGCGGTTGCTGGACGCAGGCATGACGCCTGAAGGGTTGCCCTATTTTGTGATGGAGTTTGTTGAGGGCATCCCGATCACGCATTTCGTCGAAAAGGAAAATGTCGATCTGCGAGGCCGGCTTAAGCTTTTTCTGAGAGTCTGTGCGGCGGTCGCTCTCGCGCATCGGCATCAAGTCATTCATCGAGATATCAAACCCAGCAATGTGCTCGTGAACGCGGAAGGCGACCCCAAGTTGCTCGACTTTGGAATCGCAAAATTGCTTGGCATCGATTCTGACGATGGCTCCACCACAATCGCCGGCGAGCGCAGATTTACACCTGCGTATGCAGCGCCGGAACAGAGATTGGGGCACCCCGCCACGGTGGCGACTGACGTGTACGCGCTCGGTGCGCTCCTGTATGAGTTGGTGACAGGACACCCGCCATGCAAGAGCCCAAGCGGCAATCTTCCTGCAACAGACGGATCCAACGAAGCGGCCAAGCCGGAACTGCCTAGCCGGATTGTGATGGATCCTAAGACGAAGCACCAGTTGCAAGGCACTCTCGATCAAATCGTCGTAAGGGCGATGCAACACGACCCGGCCCGGCGATATTCGTCTCCGACTGGTCTGTCCGCGGACATCGAGCATTATCTCAATGGCGCAGGGCCTGGTTCGATTCGGTATTTTGCGACCGCACGTGGTTCTCGCAAGCGCTGGTACATCGCTGCGATGGCTTTCGGGACGATCTGCCTAACAGCAGCGCTGCTGCATCCACTTCGAAGGAATGTTTCCAAGCAGGAGACGGTGAACGCAGACCCGAGTCAGGCCAGTGCAGTCGACGTTCCTTCGATCGCGGTCTTGCCTTTTGACAATCTCAGTGAAGAGAAAGAAAACGGCTATTTCGCCGATGGAATTCAGGAAGACATTCTCACAACGCTCTCAAAGATCGGCGACTTAAAGGTGATCTCTCGCAAATCAGTGATGGCCTATCGGGGAAAGGCTTTCAACGTGCGGGATGTTAGCAACTTCCTCGGAGTCTCCGCCGTTCTTCAAGGCAGCGTTCGTCGTTCCGGCAACCATGTGCGCGTGAACGTACAATTGATTAACTCCCAGGACGAACAGATTTGGGCCGAGGATTACGATCGTGATTTGAGTGATGTCTTCGCTATTCAAACGGATTTGGCACAGAAGATCGCAAGGGAGCTGCATGCCAAATTGGCTCCAGCGGAAGAGGCGCGGATTGAGCGAAGGCCCACCGAAAGCGGCGAGGCCTATCTCGCCTTTGTACAGGCGCGGAATCTCGCCGGCGTCCGCGGCGACCTCGGCAAACTCAACCAAAGCGCGCTCCTTTACGAGCGAGCAATCGAGCTCGACCCAAAATTCGCGCTCGCCATCGCGCGCTACTCTGAACTGCAGAGCTGGATCGCGATTTACGTGGACCGCGCGCCATCTCGGAAGGAAAAAGCGCGCTCTTTGGCCGAACGCGCTCTCGAATTGGAGCCCGACCTGCCGGAAGGGCATCTTGCCCTGGGATTGTCCCATTACTACGGCGACAGAAACTACGACGCAGCCCTGAGAGAGTTCGAAATTGCGCGGCGCGGTTTGCCTAACGACGCGGAGGTACATTTCTTCCTCGGCGCCATCCAGCGCCGGCAGGGAAAGTGGGAGGAATCCACAATCAATCTTAAGAAGGCTGTCACCTTAAATCCCAATGACATTTGGTTTCTTAGAAATCTGGCTTTCAATTATCAGGCGCTGCGAAATTTCGACGCGGCCAACAGGACCATTGACCGGGCTCTGAACATTGACCCGAACGATTCGGGCCTTTGGCGCATCAAGGCCACGCTGGCTGTCACCGAAAGGGGCGATCTTAGCGTTGTGGAAAAAGCACTGGCAACGATGAACCGGCTGCCCACGAAGACTGGCGAACAGAAGATTCAAGTCTTTAGGGATCGCGCCTATCTGCTTTCCTGGATGCGCAAATACCGGGAGCTGTTGCAGGAAGCCGACAGCCTTCCGGACGAACTGTCACAGAGGATTCCGGATGTTCTGGGTAGCAAGTATTACTTCATCGGCCTCGCGCGCGAAGCACTGAATCAAGACTCCGGCGCTCGAGCTGCTTTTCTAAAGGAAAAGAGCATTGCCGAACTGCGACTTAAACAAAACCCCCACGATGATGAGGCATGCATTCAACTTGCCAGAGTGCTTGCCCGGCTGGGCGAAAAAGAGTCTGCGCTAGCTGAAGCTCAGCACGCGAAAGAGCTCCTGCCGGAAAGCAAAGATGCATTTACAGGTCCGGTTATCACCCAATCAGAAGCCGAAATTTATGCCACTCTTGGAAACAACGACCGCGCAATTGAGATTTTGGATGGCCTGTTGAGCCGTCCGGGGTGGCTGACCACGGAGTATCTCAAGATAGATCCAGTTTGGGACCCGTTGCGAAACGATCGCCGTTTTCAGGCTTTGCTGACCAAATATGGTGGCGGCGGATGAGGCCGGATATTTTGATCCAAGCTTAAAGGCTGAGCAGGGCGAGTGACACGGCAACCAAGTGTTAGAGGCCCGTTGCCATCCGCGAGAGCGGCCAACGCTTGGGATATTCAAAAGCTGAAGAGCGCTATTAGGGGATCCTGCGCACGAGCAGGTAGGTTGTATGCCCTATAAACTTAATTAGCTGAAGTCGCCATCGAGCGTTCGTTGACGTTTTTCAAGTAGCTGCGTGGCTTTGCACCAAGTCTGCGTTCGAAGGCGCGTCGGAATGTTTGTGCATCCGAAAAACCAACGGACGCTGCAATGGTATCCAGGGTCCGCTTCGGAACAGAAAGGCGGCGTTTTGCTTCATTGATGCGCAACGTTTCAACGAATTCTGCTGGCGTGCTGCCGAACACACTTTTGAATGCCCTACTAAAATGGCTCGGCGACATGCACGCTCTTTGGGCCAGAGTGTGGACTGAAAGGTCTTCCTGCAAATTTCGCATGATCCATGGGACAAGTTCCGCAAACCGATCAGCCGGTTGGCTGTCAAACACGACGGGGCTCGGCAGTTTGTGTTGGTCGTTGCCGTTCGTCGAAGGCACCAGGAACTCCTGAGCAGCTGCCAATGCCACATGCCGGCCGTAGTCTTCTTCGATTAGGGCGAGGGCAAGGTCGAGGGCTGCCTGAGGACCAGAAGATGTATAAAACATCCCGTCTTTGACAAGATGCCGTCTGGGATCAACACGCAGGTGTGGAAAACACCGCGCTACATCGTTTGCGTAGCGGGAATGCGTGGTGACTTCGCGGCCATCGAGCAAACCAGTTTGCGCAACTCCATAAATTCCAGCGCCGATGGCAGCAACGCGGCGCGTCTCGGTTACGCGTGTTAGGATCCAATCGGCAATCCTTTCGTTCACCAATGATCGCCAGACTCCGCTTCCCCCTGGGACAACGATGGTGTCCAACTCGAAAGGGACCTCGGGCGCGCTCTCCGGTCTGAACACAATTCCTGATTCGGAACGAAAACACTCGGAGCTAAAACCGATGGTGGAGACATGGTAACATGAAATCCGATTGCCATAACCGCCGTCGAGGGTAGCCGCTGTAAAAACATCGGCGGCCCGCACAAGGTCGGATGCAGCGACGCCGTCAAAACCGAGAATACCAATCCGCTTTGGATTCATTACGTCTCGGAACTCACAATATCTTATCCTTTCAAGAGCCTGGTAGGACACAGAACCGACATTACGAGCCACGACTGCGTTATTCCTAATTTCTAACGGCTACCAGGAGTACACCGGCTGAGCCTTTGCGCGGAGAGCGATCTGGAATAATTTTGAGCCTAACCACTCGAAAGGAGACATCATGGCTACATACATTGGTTTGATTCAGTTTGCTGATCAAGGAATCCGCAATATCAAGGACACCGTAAAACGGGGCGACTCCGCAATGGCGGAGGCGGAGAAGATGGGCATGAAGGTCGTGGAAGAATTCTGGACGATGGGTGCGTACGACGCGGTCGTCGTCTTTGACGCTCCTGATGACGAAACGATCAGCGCCTTCATGCTAAAGATCGGCTCACTCGGCAACGTCAAGAGCCATACCATGCGTGCGTTCCGCAAGACTGAGATGGAAAAAATTCTGGCGAAGATCAAATAGCACTCTGTTCCAGAGCGCTTCGACTCTGAGGCGCCTGTTAAAAACAGTTTTCCCCTGACGCGTCGTCGGTGGAGCGCGAGTTAGCGTCGATGCATATCGACCGTTGAGCTAGCGACGATCGATTCTAATTTGCCGATGTGGCCGGCTGGGGGATATGATAACCAAAATGCACCTCCGACTCTGGTTGATTGCCCTCGTTCTTCTGGATGCTGGCTTTGTTTTTGCGGGCGGATTCAAAAGCGAGGTCATCACAACGTCGCCGCTCACATTCACAGTCCCCGACGATCGCTTCCTCAAAATCACAAATTTCACTCAGGAAGGCGGCACCGAACGCGCGGTGGTCCGCGTAAATCTTAGCGGTGATGCCGGGGGAATCGCGAACGTTCTTACGGCAACCCGAATCGACCTTGGCACCGAAATTAATTCTCAAAATTTCCCGGAAACCGTTAATCGCGTCATCATCGCCGGCCCGGCTGACGTGACGGTCGCCCCAGTGCCAGGCGCGACGCTTCTTATCACTTACAAAAAAGAGCTGAACCAAGGAGCGGGAGCGGAAACAATCACGCCCATACCCATTATTAGTCCTACTCCTGCTGGTACAGCGACTCCCAATCCTACCGCAACCGTGATTCGGTAGCTCGGAGCTCTCCTGCCGCTACCGACGCAGCCTGCCAGGATTAAACCATCGCTGAAATCTAATACCTCTGCCCCGCAGGGAGAGCTGATGGGGTGAGAACAACACGGTTCGAACCATCCCACGATCCGGTGAATACGTATGTTTGCCCGGGACGGACATTCAGGACAGTCGATGTCGGCTCGGAATAGTATGAGTTTGGCACGGCCGCGACCGTTAA
>DATBEX010000237.1:0-4219 GCA_036558805.1 Candidatus Udaeobacter sp. | reverse complement strand
GATCATGGAAAAAGGAATCAACTGGATGTCGTAGCCGCCAAACAATGCAGCCTGTGCGATACGCTTGCCGTCTATGAGGATCAGGGTCTCTTTCGGCAGCAATCCGCGCAGGTTAAGTTGAACGGTACCGTCACCGCCATTCGCAATGTTCTGGTTCACCGTGCCGCCGGCCTCTTGCGGGATAAACGTCGTCAGGTCAGTTGCGTTACGGATACCCAGCTTCTCGATGTCCTGTGGACGATAGGTATCCACCGGGTTCGGGCCGGTCTCTTCCGCCGTGGGGATGTTTGAACCGGTCACGATCACGCGCTCGACCTCAGCCGAGGGCGCTGGCGCTGCCGGGTTTTCTGGAACGGCAGGAGCCGGTAACTGGGCGGAGGCGCTTGATGCAAAAATTAGAGGAAATCCCACAGCCGCCACAAAGACGGCGCCAAGGAATCCGAGTTTATTTAGCACGTTTTTAGTCATTAGTTTCTCCATTGGTTTGGTTAGGTTTTGAGAGGCTTATTAAATTTTCAGGACACTGACAAGCTTTTTTTTCGCTTTTTTCAAAGTTTTTTTGAACGGCTTTCTGGGCCTACTTGTCGCGTCAGTTCCCCGTTTAGCGGAAGGCATCAGGGGCTGGCAAGCTTTTTTTTACCCTTTTCTTAAAGTTTTTTTGAACCCACGCTCGGCCAAAAATCCCCTTGCGATTCCCTGCGAGGATTTAAAACGGTTCGTTGCGGGACTTCTTCGTTCTGACGTTTCGGGTGGGTTGGTCGGTGCCGAGAAGCGATTGCCTATTCGACGCTTAAGGGCGAGGAGGATGAAATCCGAATTCGCTCTCCAATTTCCCCCACAGCCAACCGACCAAGCGATCGTTTTTCATGGTAGCGGCATTTGCTGCGGCGAGCGCTTCGGCTTTTTCCGTCTCACCGTTCAAACAATAGAGATAGGTAAGCAACAGCCTATCGCCAAGACCAAACGAGCCGCGACCTTCCTTTTCTTCCAACAGATGAATTGCTCCGGCAATATTGCGTTGTGCAAGCGCTCCTGCAACGAGGTCTGACATCGTTTCCAGCGGAGGCGGTTGCGATTTCTTTGCCACGCGCTCCGCAATTGACAACCGGAGTCCGTCGCTTCCCAGCACCTCGAGGACCGGCACTCGCAGACGAGAGTAGCGCAGATAAAGATCCAGTTCGACGAACTCGTTGCTTCCAATCGTCTCAGCCAGATATTGTGACTGACGGAGGAGAAACAATGACTCGAGTCCGGCAGTCTGCGAGTTGAGCGCTTCGGGCCAGATCTTCTGGATCATTGAAGAGTGAACGAAACGTTGAAGCGCCGAAGGTGCCTCAAGGTATGTAAACGCAAAGCGGTGATTTGCTTCGTCGTCCCAGAACTTATCTGTGAGCCGTTTTGGATAATTATCTGTCAGAGGTGCGACGTCGTGCGTGATGCGATCGATCTCGTCGCCATCCATCAAAAACAATGCGCCTAGTTGTTGCGGAAATTCGATGCCCATACGGCGCAAATCTGCGGCGCTACCCGGATTACTCCACAACTGACGAAGTTCCGACGCGTCTATTTTACGGCCAGAACCTCTGATTCCCATCATGATCCAGTCCCGATGGGCACTGGACCAAACCAAGGTATTGGGAAACGCATTGTGAAACGCACGCAGAATCGCCTTCGATTCCTCCACTTTGAGCTGGTAAATGGGAAGCCAGAAAGTGGCAATCCCGCCATCTTTCAGCCGGCTCTTCATCAACGAAAAGAATTCCTCGGTGTAAAGAGTGACTGAACCCGGCACTTTCGGCGGAGGCGGTTCTCCAGAAATGATATCGTACTGCTGCGGGCTGGCCTGAAGAAAGAAACGCCCGTCCTGAACCACGGCGTGTGTACGCGGATCGCGCAGCGGGTTTGAATAATTGATACCAGTATAGAAATCGGCGAGATAAAATACTTCTTTCGAAATGTCCACGATGTCCAAGCGCTTGACGTTTGGGCCATGAAGAAATGCGTCCGCTGTCACTCCGCAGCCATAACAAATAAGGAGGACGTCTCTAGATTCCGGACGAAAAGCCAGCGGAAGGTAGGCAAACAACCTCATGTACCGTTGATTGCGCGGATTTGTAGCCGACATCGAAAAAGCGTCGGTGAGCAGCCTGTAGTAGTATGGCTCGCCAAACAGATCGCGACGGATCAACTGGTACGTGTCTGATGTCCCCTCAATTTTCTTCGTAACCTTTGCATGCACCGTGCCATCTTCGTCGGCCAGATAAGGGCGACTCGCGTGCTCGAAATGTTCTTCAGCCCGACGATACGGAAAAACTGCGATAATAAGAACCAAGGCGACGTAAAGCGCGGCTATTGCAAATGCTGCCGGCTTTCTAAAGGAGCAGACACTTCGTTCGATGCAAAGCACGGCCAGTAGAGCATAAGCCGCCGCACACAATATTAGACTCCACTGAAACCCAAGGTTCGGCAGCAGCAGGAAACTCGCGAGAACCGGACCGGTCGCCGCTCCCGCCGTGTTAAGTAACGTAGTAATTCCGGTGCTATTCATGCGACCCCGGACGCTGACGTTTACGCACGCGACGATACTCGGAAACAAAGTGCCGGATAGAAACGCAACCGGGAACATTAAGGCCACGCAAAGAACACCGATCTGGTGCCAGGAAGCCAGACTAAACGCACCGGCTGGCGTTCGTATTGCTTCACCCGGAAAAAATAAATATGACAAAAGCACTGCGATTGCGGCAACTAGTAGCAGGATAGGCAGGAATTGATTCATCTGTGCTGAGCGCCGATGAATCGCGCCAGCCGCCAGGCCGCCCAACCCAATGCCCGCTAGCACGACCGTGAGCATAATTGCAAAAGCAGTCGGCGACGACACAACATACAACCGCAAAAACCGGAACCAGATCACTTCCAGCGCGAGCAAAATGCAGCCCGTTCCAAAGCTTACAAAAAGCAAACGCCATGGCGGCCGATATCTCATATCTATTTGGAGCGGAAATGTTCGCTTAAAACCATGCGCGGTGCTTTCGCCTGCGCGTTTTGCCACCAACAAAGCGATTGCCGCAGCGATGCAACTCGCCAATCCCGCCACCAAACTCGTCCCTCGAAGGCCAAACGCCGCGATCAGATAAGCTTCGCCGACTGCCGCGCCGACCACCGCGCCCAAGGTATTCGACCCGTAAAGAAACCCAATCGCGCGCCCAAAATTCGCTTCCCGCAACATTGGATCCTCGACTAACACCGGCAGCGTCAGGCCCATCGCTGTCGTCGGCACAAGTAGAATCAAGAAGGACACAACGAACCGAAGTCCGAGAAGCGTTGGCTGATAATTCCAGAGCAACTGCCATAGCGGTCGCAACAGCTCGCCCAACACCGGAAGACCAAAAACAAGTGTGCAACCAAACAGAGCAACCAGCACTTCCAGCAACGCGTAAAGGTAAAGCGGTCGCCACGCGCGAATTCTAGATGAGGCGGCGATGGCGTTCCCCAGCGCGAGGCCGGCCATGAAACTGGAAAGAATCAGCGCCGTTGCCCAGACCGAGTTGCCAAATGCGAGGCCACTTAACCGCAACCAAAGCGTCTCGAAGATCAGCGCACCTATTCCAGAAAGAAATAAAATTCCGGACAGACCCGCCACGCGTGCGCGTGCGCGGACACTGCGTGATGAGGCAACATCATCGTGATGGTCCACGTTTGTGGCCGATTCATTCAGCGATTGGGATTCGGCACTTATCTCGAACATTTTGCACTGAGCCTGGTCACAGGATTGCGCGTGAACGACAGAGAAATCACTTGTGTTAACTCCATAGCCGATTTGCTCCCATAGGCCAGGACTCGCGCACTTAATTCCCAGCCGAGCCAGCCGTCAACCGGCGAATTGCGCGACGAGAATTCCACAGCCACCCTGCGCAGTTCAGCCAAGACATCAATTTCGTTTGGCGTTTGCGAACGCCAAGGCGGGCGCGAAGATATACTAATGTCATTTGCTGAGAGCCTGGACAATTTGCCTCTGAAGAAATCGGAATTGGTCGAGCGGTTCGAGCATCTGATTGCGCCGAAATCGGACATGGAGCTTGAGGCGATGGCGCAAAGTTCGCGGTCGCTGACACTGCAAAATTTTGGGCGCACCATGCGACTCTTCGCGCCGCTTTACCTGTCAAACGAATGTATCAACAATTGCCGGTATTGCGGCTTTTCCCGTGACAATCCGATCCTT
>DATBEX010000236.1:0-6950 GCA_036558805.1 Candidatus Udaeobacter sp. | reverse complement strand
ACCGGTGATTGATGAATCGCACCTCAATCGCGAGGCAACGCCCTCTTTTTGGAACAGGATCGGAGCAACAGTACGAAAGAGCGCAGGCGATACGGCGCAGCTCTTTCGGCGACTCATCGGCCAGTCCGCATTCTACAGACTGCTTGTTTTCTTCCTGTTCATCGGATTTCTGAAAGCCATCTTTTTGCAGATGGACTATGTGTTTCCAACGTTCGGTATTCGCGAGCTTGGTTTCAATGCTCCTGTTGGAAAACTTTCCGCCATTAACGCGATCATCATTATTTTCCTTGTGCCGATAGTGGGGGCGCTCACGCAGAAGTTCGCGGCGTACCGGATGGTCGTGGTTGGTGGAGCGATCTGTGCCGCGGCGGTATTTATTATGGCGCTACCGACGCAATGGTTCCAGGGCGCCGCTAACAGTCCAATCGGCCAATGGCTTGGACATGGTTACCTCGGACTAGAGGGGAATATTCATCCCTACTACATCATGTCTGCCTTATATCTGGCCGTGTTTTCAGTTGGAGAGGCTTTCTACTCGCCGAGGGTTTACGAGTATGCCGCAGCAATTGCGCCAAGAGGACAGGAAGCATCGTACGGTTCGCTTGCGTATCTTCCATTCCTCGTTGGCAAGATTCTGGTCGGAACCGGCGGATGGTTGCTGGCTGCGTACGTTCCGGAACATGGTCCGCACCATCCTGCAACAATGTGGTTGATCTTTGCACTGGCGGCATCGGTGGCGCCGGTTGGGTTGGTTGCACTGCGTCGCTACATTCGCGTTCCCGAAGCCGGTCGGCCCAATTAATCGGAAAATTGGCCTGTGTGATTAGAAACTTCTCCCCTATTTTCCCGTAGGAAGAGGTGAGAAGACCATCTCTTAGCTTGTTTCCGAATCTAATTAAAGAAGATCAATCTCGCGCCTGCACGATTTGCGAGAGAAAACGCTCGCGTGTAGATTGTTTGGCACTCTCGGGGAAGTCAGGGAAGGCTAAGGGATCGATCAAAACTTCAGGGGTATGAACAGCAAACATCTACTACACCCGCATCACGGGTCGCATAAGACGATTTGGTTTGGTTTATTCGGCGCAATAGTGGTGATTGTCGGTTCAATCTTGTTGGCTTATGCTCAAGGGCAGAAAAAGGAAGCTGAAAAGATGAATCCAACCAAGTCAGTGCCGACTGAGGCCGAACTGAAAAGACAATTGTCCAAAGACCAGTATCATGTGACCCGCGAATGCGGAACGGAAACACCGTTTCACAACGCCTACTGGGACAATCACCGGGCGGGAATCTACGTCGACATTGTTACTGGCGAACCGTTGTTTAGTTCGCTGGACAAATTCGATAGTGGCACCGGTTGGCCCAGTTTCACCAAGCCTATCTCAAAGGAGAACGTGGTGGAGAAAAGAGATTCCTCGCACGGAATGGAGCGCACTGAGGTCCGGGGAAAAACAAGCGATTCCCATCTCGGACACGTCTTTGACGATGGTCCGGCACCGACCGGTCAACGTTATTGCGTGAACTCCGCGGCCCTCCGGTTTATTCCCGTGGAGAAATTAAGGGACGAAGGCTACGGCCAATATCTCTCGCTCTTTCAACCAGCATCGCAGGGCCAGCAACCGCGAGCACAGGCGAATACCCACGACTAATTGAGCGGTTCGCTACGTTGGATCGTTAGTCCTCGAACCGCTGAATTGCGTCGTTTCGTCGATTCAGATTCTCTATTTGATCTGCCTGTTTATACGTCTCTCTTTGAAACGTCTCTTTCGAGACGTAATTTGATCTAATTCATAATGACCAGGGACGATTTTGATTACGCGATTGAAAACACACATGTGATTGTCGCCCCCGAGCGACAAATCGCGACCTTCGGCAGCACCAGCTTCAACTTTTATCTTATCTCAGAGCTCATGGACCGGGTCGATCAGGTCCGTGTTCGCAACGGAAAAATCCATGCAGAGCGACCGCAGATCCTTACGCCCGAACATTATTGCAGATTGTTGCTGGAAGGCTTTGGAGAAAAGGCGGAGCGCTATGTGGAACAACTGCGTGAACACGCCCGGAATGCGGCTGTGCTTCGTTATGGTTTTCAATTCCGCAAAACCGATCTTAACGAGCAAACGCTGCGCGATTCAATGGACGCAGTAATAAGTCGCACCAGACGCCGTGTTGAGAGCGCGAACGAGCCGCTGAGTGCCATCATCCAGGGTGTCGATGATGCCTGGGAAGTGTGCCTTCTCAAATTCACCATCGATCTGGTTGAGCGCTCATCTGGTGGAAATCTCGGCGATTTTCGCAAGCGCGGGTTGATTTGAACCCATTCCCCGACGGTCCAAAACAGTTGTCGCTGTTTCGAGGGTTCACGTTTACGGTGTTCGGGTAATTGGAGTCGCTAATTGGATCCCTCTGTGAGCGATTCTGACAAGAATGACCGAATCGCCATACGACTTTGATTTTGCTGTCGCAGGAGGCGGCCCGGCTGGCTCGTCAGCAGCCATCTGCCTGGGGCAGCGCGGTCATTCGGTCGTTCTTCTGGAGCGCGAGATCTTTCCACGATTTCACATCGGCGAGTCATTATTGTCGACTGTGAACGACGCGTTCGCGACGTTGGGTGTAGCCGAAAGGATAGAGGCCGCAGGGTTTCCGGCGAAATGGGGTGCACGCCTCTATACTCATGACGGCGAGGGTGGAAGGTATGTCGACTTTGCAGATGCCCGCGGAGTGATGAGGCCTCAGACGTATCAGGTAAATCGCCAGGAATTTGATCGCATTCTGCTGGAACGGGCCCAGGAATCAGGCGTCGACGTTCGGCAAGGATCTAACGTAGCCGCTTGCGAGTTTTCCGACGATGCGGCAACCATCGAATTCTCGTCGCGCACCGATGGTGCGACGGGACGCATCCGCGCGCGGGCACTGGTTGATGCGACAGGCCGAGGAGGATTGATCGCCCGAAAGTTTAATCTGCGTAGCGACGAGCCGCTGCTTGCCAACGTATCAATCTTCTCGCACTACACTAACATACCCAGGCTGGAAGGACCGCGACCTGATGATATTCGGCTCGTCGCACGCAGCGATGCCGGCTGGTTTTGGCTCATCCCAATTTCGAAAGAGTTAACGAGCGTGGGAGTAGTTCTACCGAAGGCCCTCTACCGCAGGTTGGCGAACGGGTCACCTGAGGAAACTCTGAATTGCACCATATCTGATACACCCGTTGTGGCAGACTTAATGCGCGAGGCCCGGCGTGAATGGCCGGTACGTGTTGAAAAGGACTTTTCGTACAGCGCTTCAGTTTATGCGGGCGACCGGTGGGTCCTCGCCGGGGACGCTGGTTCCTTTCTCGATCCCGTATTCTCGACTGGAGTCTCGATCGCGATGGAATCAGGAATTGAAGCTGCCGCCGAACTCCATCAGGCACTGGAAAGGAACGACTTCTCGGCCTCAAGGTTTGCGGGATTCTCGCGTCGTCAGCGCAAACGGTTCGAGACATTTCGCCAGTTTGTTGTCGGATTTTATACACCGCAGTTTCGCGACATTTTCTTTTCGAGTCCGCACCCACAGAAGCTTCTCTTTCGGTCGGTTGTTACAATCCTTGCTGGCAGGTGGAATGCTGGCCTGTGGACCCGCTTTTTGAACCAGTTATTCTTCGGATTTGTCTCAATCCAGAAACATTTCAAAATGTCGCGTTCCGTTTTCCGGCGCGATCGAGATGCCGGTTATCCCCAATGAGTCGCGCTATTTTTCGCTGCGCTCCTGACTCGTTCCGTGCATTGAACTAATTCCAAAGGTATGATCATGGATAAAGTCACCCGCGCCGGCTAGCGCGCGGCGACCGGGTTCAAGATGAGCGTTCCACAACGGCCACGCATGAATCATCTGTGGCCAGACTTCCAAAGTTGTCCGAACATCAGCTGCGCCAGCCACAGCCGCAAAGCGCGTCGCATCATCAAGCAACGTCTCAGCTGAGCCGACTTGAATCAGTATTGGAGGGAAACCACTCAAGTTCGCGTAAAGAGGAGAAACCCGGGGGTCCTTCCTATCCATCCCGGCAGGCAGATACGCATCTGCTAGTTCGTCCAGATATTGTTTGTGAATGATCGGATCGACCGCCTCTTTACTGGCAAACGTCGAACCTGACATCGTCAGGTCCGTCCATGGCGAAATCAGCCACGCGCAACCCGGCAGTTCCTCGTGTGCATCACGCAATCGACTGATTAACGCTACGGCGAGGCCCGCGCCGGCACTGTCGCCGCCAATCGCGATGCGCGCAGCAGGAATATTCTGAGTTCGTAGAAACCGCCACGCAGTTAATGCATCGTCGTACGCTGCGGGGAACGGATGTTCGGGAGCCAATCGATAGCCGACTGCAAGCGTCCGTACGCCGGCGGCGCGCCCCGCCTCGCTAACCAGACGACGGTGACTGACCATTGAACCGGAACAGTAACCGCCCCCATGGAAGAACATCAGAACATGGGAAGGATCGCTGCCGGGAACGATCGACCATTCACCTGCTATTCCGTCAAGATCGACGGCGGTCAGGTTTACGTCATCAGCCACAGGCCAGACAGAACCCACATTGTCGAGACGTGCTCGTCGCTCAGTCCATCCAACAGGCCGCGGTTTGGAACTTAGCAACGCGCGGATCGCATCGATTTCGCTTTGAGCCATTGCGTCCTAGATAAATATTGCCCTATAAACTGCAATCAGATTGCGCACTTTCGGTTGATAACATCGTTACTGCCTCCTGACTATGCCGCATCCTTACGACGCCATCATCATCGGCGCCGGACACAACGGACTGGCTTGCGCGTGCTATCTCGCCCGCGCGGGATTGCGCGTTCTTGCACTGGAAGCAAACGAAAACATCGGCGGTTTAACGATCACTCAGGAAATTACCCAACCGGATTTTCATTCCGACCTGCACGCGTTTGGATATCAATTTGCCAATCTCTCGCCTGCGCCACGGGAATTAGAACTAGGCCGTTATGGTTTGGAATTGCTGACACCTGAAATTTCTTTCGCCCATGCATTCCCCGACGGTAGCACCCTGCGCATGTACAAGGATTTGGACCAAACATGTACGAGCATCGCGGCGCATTCAGCGCACGACGCAGAACAGTGGCGTGCGCTCTTTTATCGATGGCTCGCCGCCAAAGATGCGATCAGCACCGTTCTCAACGCGGCGCCCCTTCCGCTCTCCCAACACCTTGCTGAACTTGAACGCGCACCGGCCGGGCTGAATGAATACCGCTTCGAAACGCAAACACTGCGTTCGTGGACAACGCAGTGGTTTGAGAAAGAAGCCGTTCGTTTGTTCCTGGGCGCCTTTTCAGTGCATGCGAACGTCGCGCCTGACGACGTCGGTGGCGGGCAACTGGCGTGGCTGTTTGACTCGGTGATCCAGGAATTTGGCAACAAGGTAGTCAAAGGCGGAATGTTCAACGTCGCGCGCGCACTGGCGCGGTGTTTGCAAAACCACGGCGGCATCATTCGGACAAACGCGCGAGTAAGCAGAATTTTGACCGAGCAAGGTAGAGCCGTCGGTGTGCGTTTGAATAATGGCGAAGACATTTCGGTTGGTCGACTCGTGGCGTCCACTGTCGACCCCCGCACGCTGGTCCTCGATCTTCTCGGCGAAACCGCCGTTGGAAAGGAGATTAAGCAAAAGATCGAACGATACGAATGGGGCGATTCGATCATGGTAATTTATCTGGCATTGACTGGACCACTGGACTTCAAAGCGGGCGAAGAGACTGCGCGGGCATGCTACGTTCACTGCACATCACCGTCATTGGAATACGTCGCCCAGATGTTTGCCGAGGCGCGTTCCGGGCTCCTCCCCGCACAACCGGTCATGGTGATCTGCAACGATTACACGGCCGATCCCAGCCGCGTTCCGTCCGGCAAGGGCTTGATTAAGATTCTGGTCAAATGTGTGCCATATGAAATTCGCAGCGATGGGACCCGCAAGATTGTCGCGCGAGATTGGAGTGCTGCCAAAGAACCTTATGCCGATCATGTAATTGATCTGCTTACGGAGAACTACATCCCGAATCTTCGAGCGCGCATCTTAAAGCGAATCGTCCATTCGCCGGTAGACCAGGAGCGCATGATCAGTACGGCTGTCCACGGAACCGAACTGCAAGGCGCCTTCGTTCCGTACCAGACCGGCGCCATGCGGCCCATTCCCGAGTTGGGTCAATACCGGACACCAGTTCCAAACGTGTATCTCTGCGGAGCGGGTAGCCACCCTGGTCCTGGCGTTTCGTTTATGCCAGGTCGTAATGCGGCCCAAGTGATCCTGGGTGATTTGGGATTGGGTTTTGAAGGCACTGTCTAAAACGAGAAGAGCGCAATCGTCCCTCTCGCGGCGGGAAAGGATGGGGCTCACTTGTTAAACTTTCCGCTTTCTTCATCCTTCCCGCCTTGTCATTCTTCGCGCTCGAACGGTAAGTGAAAAACTATCTCCAGCTTAATCTAAGTCTGCTTTACTGGATTTTGATTGCGCCGTTTACCGGGCAATTTTTTAAGATCTCGCCAATCTTCAAGCAAATGGTCTCCATCGGCGTGCGCGCGACGCCGATGGTGGCACTGACGGCGTTTAGCGTGGGCGTGACGCTGGCAATGCAAGCTGCTCATTCACTCGAAAGCCTGGGAGCAGAAATGTACATTCCAGATCTGGTGATGCTAACGCTTTTGCGCGAGATGGGACCGGTCTTGATCGCGGTGATCGTGATCGGCCGCAGCGGCTCTGCGGTGGCGGCGGAACTGGGGACTATGAAAGTGTCCGAAGAAATTGAAGCGCTGGAGGTCATGGCAATCAACCCGATTCAATATCTGGTGGTGCCCCGTTTTCTGGCCATGATGGTGATGCTGCCCGCTCTCACCATCTTTGGAAATTACATCGGCATCATGGGTGGCTGGGCAGTCTGTCGTTTCGCGCTCGATTATAATAC
>DATBEX010000235.1:0-21428 GCA_036558805.1 Candidatus Udaeobacter sp. | reverse complement strand
TTTTGGCCTGCGTCTGCCTGGCTTGGTTCTGCACGGCGCGGAAGGCAGGGAAGAGCAAACCGATCAGGATGGCAATAATTGCGATCACGACGAGCAGTTCGATGAGCGTAAAAGCGAGGTCTTTGGGGAGCGCACGCGCCTCGCGTGCTGGCGATCGCGCCCTCGCGATCGCGAACTTTTCCCGGAAAGCCTGTTTTGGCGAGGCGCCAAAACCAGCACGCGAAGGCGCGTGCGCTCCCCAAGTATCTCTGTGACAGGGACGCTCTACAATTCGCGGTGGCATCGCGATGGGATTATGTTGCGTTGAAGCGATTTTCACAATCCATCTCTGACTTCGGCTTTCCGCGGATTAGCGCTCAGACATGATCAGAGATTCTTCGCTTCACTCAGAATGACAAAGAGCGCATTAGTTTGAAGGAACCGGGGCAACGCGTCGAAGTGGTTAAAGTCCCTCATGTTGTGTGTTACTGCATTAGCGTATTAACGTTGGTAACTCATTCCCATTTCCGTAACTGCTCCGGGAACGGGCATTGCGTGCAATCGGAGTCATCCTGCATACAAAAGTCCTCGTAAATCTGGAGCAAACCCTGCTGGTTCGCGACGGTTTTCAGGAATTGTTTCTGACGTGGATCGTTTCCGAAAAGCCGCGTCGCCCCTGTTTTGAGTCGGCGGTTGGATAATTGTGCCGGCAACCCGATATATTCAGCCCAGACGTTTTTTCCGAGCGAGGCCGAAGGAGCGAGATCGTGTGCCAGCCAAAAGGGAAAAAGCACATTCGCCAGGATGTCGGCAACGCGCGCCTCGCCAATCAGCGCCATTTTTTTGGGTGCTGGTTTAGAAGTGAGCGTGTAGTGAAAATTCCAAAATGGATGATCCAACGTCTGAAAGAAATCGCTTGCCGTGCTGACGCTGCTTTTGCCTGTGGCCCGGCTAAGCCGAGGCCAGTCGCGTGCGAGTATAGCTAGAGCCGCCAGCCGCCGCTGCGGATGATTCAACGGCCGTGTGCTATTGAGGCGCCAGATCTCGCCTTGCAAAACCAGCCGCTGCAACGCGTCGCGATGCGGCCACCAGTGGTCCCACAACTGGCGTACATATTCGCGTGTCGATTTTTTATAAACATCGAGATCAGCGGTTTGCAGGAAACCGGCCACGCCAAAGAGCATTGACTCGACGTCGGACGTCGCTTCGCGCAAAGATTTCAAAGGCAGCCGTTGCGTGATGAGAGTGAAAGGCAGCTTGTTTTCCTTGTAACCGAGCGCGGCTGCCAGCTCCTGGAAGAGCACCTCGTCGCGTCCACGACTATCAATTTTGTGACGGATGCGAACAGCCTTTTGTCGCAGACGAAATTGTGCCGCGGCTTCTAGGACCCTGCGGACTTGCTCTTCGGGCAAATCTTTGAGCGGCGCCTGACAGCGTCCTGGTCGCGCCAGTGGAACATTCGCACCGAATGCGTCCGGGAGAATCGCGGGATCAATATGAATCTGTAGCACGTTGCGGTTGGATCTTGTACGCGTGAAAAATGCGCGGTCGCTTTTTTCGACGAAAACGTGCAACATAGTTTCGTCAAAAGCCGGATTGGTCGCATGCCCGTGCGTTTCCCAACTGCGATCCACAAGATCGATCTCGATACAACCGCGAATTGGATCACCGCCATTTATCCGAATTGCAGCGTCACGGAAATCAGGCCCGGCTTCGCGGTTCCAGGTTCCGAATTGGACGATCTCGATCTCATCTCCAGCGGTGCTGGTGAAATGCTTGCCGAAATCTCCAGCAAACCATCGCGCTTGCAGCTCGAGTTCCGATGGAATTCGCGGCGAGACAAACAGCGCTCGCTCACGGACACGATCGGTATCGCGCAATTGCGCGTAACGATCGGCGAGCGACATCACGCTTCAAGATTATGAGAACAGCACTTCCAAATGTCACGCGCGCACTTGGGGCATACGAATATCTGCGGTCGGGAGGATGCGCTGGCCAGGTCGCCGCGGAGACCGTTACTCGATCGGATCGGCCGATTCTACAGCGATTTGCTCCTGTAACGCAGGTTCACTGAGGCGGCGATGCAAATCCTGGACAATCAACTCGACCAATGCCGCTTGCGGTCGCGAGAAGACGAACACATGTCTGGGGCCCCTTCCGGTCGCCGGAAAAATGACCAGATTCTCGGAAAGAAATTTCGGCTCGCGAGCCACGCTTGATCCCTCGAGATCGATCGCCCGCGCGACAGGACGTCCGCCTTTTGGCGCTACAAAAATGAGTCTGCGTGGTTCTTCATTGGTTGCGACAAGTGCTCCGAACAAATTCGCTGGAATGCCTCGGGCGCGCCCGCTCACGCATGGCACAGCCCATGCGATCGTTTCGTTGAGAACATTTTCTTTACCGAAAATGGGTGCGAGCCGTCCTGGCAACGTTTGTGGTAAATTCACTGTCACGTCGCGATACGCTGGCCCATTGAGTTTTTTCCAGGCCAGCCAAATCTTTACTTTCATCGCGCGCAGAATTCTTGGCGCAAAATAAAAGAATGCACCGATACAGATCAGAAAGACGACCAGGGCAAGAATGGGATTGAAATGAACGAGAGCGAGTCCACCGAGGACGGCAGCGTCTTCGCCCAGACTTAATCCGATATTTGAAAAGGGTTCTGGTGACGAGTTGCTGGCGAGCCGCGTAGCTGCCTTTGCGGTGTGCGCCACCAGGCTCGTGCCACCCGCGAGTAATGCCACGATGACAGTGAACGCCGGGCTTGGATGTCCGAGCACTTGAATTGCAAGCAGCGCGCCGCCGATAGGGCGAATCACGGTGTGAACAGCGTCCCAAATGGAGTCGACCCACGGAATCTTATCGGCGAGGAATTCCAGAAAATAGAGAATACCGGCGATGGTGATGATCCATGGATTGCCGAGGACCTCCAGCGATTGGTATTGCGGCGCAAGGCTGATCCAATGGAAATGGATGGCCATACCGGTAACGAAAACCGTCAGGTAAAGGTTGATGCCCGCGAGAGCGGCAAGGCCAAGAGCGACAGCCAGCAGATCAAGTCTCTCCACAAGGGGATTATACAACGCAGTTAAAAGGTTAAAAGGAAGGAGCCGTTGTAACGTTTTTAACTTCGCTGATAATCTACGCCATGCTCGACATTCGCCTGATCCGAGAGAAACCGGATTTCGTCCGAGAGCGCCTCGCGACGCGGGGCGCAGGGGATGAAGCCAGGATCGACGACGTATTGCGTGTCGACGTCGAGCGTCGTAAAGCGGAGACTGCGCTGCAGCAATTAAACGCCGATCGCAAACGATTGAGTAAAGAGATTGGGGGCAAAAAATCGCGGGGCGAAGCGACGGGCGAACTCGAGCAACGCGTGCGAGAAATCGGAGAACAGATTGCCGATCTGAACGCGCGGACAGGGACAGCCGAACAAGAACAGAATGATTTGCTTCTTCGGGTCGCGAACCTGCCGCATGAAGGAGTTCCGATTGGAAGAGACGCAACCGCCAATCGGATAGTGCGCGCTTGGGGCGAAAAACCGCAACTATCCAAGCCTGCCGACCATGTCACGCTTGGATCGAGATTGAAGCTTTTAGACATGGAACGGGCCGCCAAATTGAGCGGCAGCGGTTTCATTTGTTTCACCGGCATAGGTGCGAGGTTGGAACGCGCGCTGATCAATTTCATGATCGATTTGCACACACGAGAGCATGGCTACACCGAAATCGGGCCGCCATTTCTGGTGCGGCGTGATTGCATGATCGGCACGTCGCAGCTTCCGAAGTTTGAAGAGGACATGTATGGTTTGGAGGAGAACCAGGTCTTTCTTGCACCGACCGCAGAAGTTCAACTGACAAACCTTCATCGCGAAGAAATTTTGACCGTTGACGATGTCCCCAAAAAGTTCGTTGCCTACACGCCATGCTTTCGACGAGAAGCCGGCGCTGCAGGTCGCGAAACCCGTGGAATTCTACGTGTGCATCAATTCGACAAGGTGGAACTGGTTAAAGTCGCGACGCCGGAAAAATCGTACGACGAACTTTTATCGCTAACCGCAGACGCGGAACGTGTGTTGCAACTGCTGGGCTTGCATTACCGAGTGATGGAGCTTTGCACCGGCGATTTAGGTTTCGCAGCAGCCAAAAGCTACGATATCGAAGTTTGGTCGCCCGGGCAGGACGCGTATCTGGAAGTATCGAGTTGCTCGAACTGCGAAGATTTTCAGGCGCGGCGGATGCAACTCCGATTCAGGGACCACGACGGGAAAAACCGGTTCTGCCACACGCTGAATGGATCAGGCGTGGCGTTGCCCAGGCTGTTCGCAGCATTAATCGAGAGCTATCAGCGAAGTGACGGCTCAATTCGAATTCCCGAAAAGTTGCAGCCTTATTTCGGCGCTGAGACGATCAGAACGACCAATGACAAATGACGAGCAGCAACAATCCCACGATTCGTTGTTATTGGAGGCCCGGTATGCCAAGGCCGCCAGTGATTCGGCTCATCTCTGATTGCGCCAGCGCCTTCCCTTGTTCCACAGCTTGTTGAACCGCCCTGAGGACCATTTCTTCGAGAAATTCCACATCGTTAGGATCGACAACCTCCTTGTCGATCTTGATCGCTAGAACGTCACCTGCGCCGTTTGCTGTCACTTTTACCTTACCGCCAGCTGCGCTCACTTCGACGGTTTTGGTTTCGAGCTCAGCCTGCGTTTTGGCCATTTGCTCCTGCATCTTCTGCGCCTGCTTCATTAATTTGTTTAGATTCATGGCACGGGGAGTTCAGGACTTTACCTGAGCTTTGAAAAGCTCAATGGCTTCCTGAATAACTGGATCATCTTTGAAGTCTTCATCTTGAGAGCGCTCCGAAGAGGGCGCCGGCTTGGGGGAAAGCGCGTCGTTTAGACTGAGCTTCACGCTCCAGTCCCTTCCGGTGATCTCATGCAGCATCGTTTCAAGAAGTTTACGATTGGCTTGCGTGTCTAGAATGTCCATCTTTGGTTTGTCGCCAGGAGCGAAACCGAGTTGGAAATTCCGGCCCTCGATTCCAAGCGCGTAGGCTGCCGCTGCTGAATTTCGAAGGAAACCTTTTTGTGCAGGAATTTCGGTAAGAATCTTTTGCCAAAGTTCGTTCGCGTCAGGCGCCGTTTCGGCCACTCGGGTTGCGCTGGTGCTGGAGCCGGGATCGCTGATCCCGGTTTTTCGCGCAGTCGATTCTTCGCGGCCGGCATCACCGATGGCGGCTACAGGTCGTGTCCCGCGACCATCACGAAGTTCGCCGAGTTTTTCGATTACTTCGTCCAATGTCGCTTGTCCCAGACTTTGAATGGCTCTGATGATTACCACTTCAAAGTGCAATTTTTTGTTCGGCGCCCATTTCATGCGGCCTTCAGCGGCGGCAAATTGGTCAACCAACTCGAGCAACCGGTCCGTGGTGACTAATTCGGCGTGTGCCGCGAGTGATCTTTGCACACCAGCCTCGACATCCTCCTTCAGCGCATCAGGCTTTGCCTTGAATACCAGCAAATCACGGAGGTAAGCGATCAAGTCGGAGATGAGACGCATCATGTCCTTGCCGGCGTCGCTCTGTTGGTGCAGCAGATCGATCGCGCCCGGGGTTTCACCTTTCAAAATCCGCGTAGTAACATCGATCACCGTTTGTTCGCTTGTGAAACCAAAAACATCGAGCACGTCGTTCTCGCTGATTTTCTCGCCGCAAAATGCAACCAACTGGTCGAGCATTGATTCCGCATCGCGCAAGCCGCCCTCGGCTCCACGCGCAATCGCGTGCGCTGCTGCGGGCTCAAGCGAGATTTTCTCCTTTCCGGCAATGAGTTGCAGACGTTCCGCGATCAGGTTTGCCGGGATCCGGTGGAGATCAAACCGCTGGCAACGGCTCAGGATTGTTTGCAGCACTTTCTGCGGCTCGGTAGTTGCGAAAATGAATTTCACGTGCGCAGGCGGTTCTTCGAGGGTCTTCAAAAGCGCATTAAACGCCGCCGAAGAGAGCATGTGCACTTCATCGATCAGATAAATTTTGTACCGCCCCTTGGCCGGCGCGTACCGAACGTTCTCACGGAGTTGCCGGATGTCTTCGACGCTGTTGTTACTGGCGCCATCGATCTCGATCACGTCCAGACTGTTGCCGGCGGCAATCTCCCGACAGTTATCGCATACGCCACACGGAGTAACAGTCGGCCCATTCACACAGTTGAGCGACTTTGCCAGAATACGCGCAGTCGATGTTTTCCCGATGCCACGTGGGCCGACGAACAAATAGGCATGGGCGAGTCGGTTTTGCGCTACGGCGTTTTTCAACGTGCGCGAGACATGCGCCTGGCCGACCAAATCGTCGAATGTTTGTGGCCGATATTTTCTGGCGAAGACCTCGTAACTCACAAACTCAATCTAACTCGGCGGCAACCGAATCAAAAATAGAAACTCCGGAGAATGTTCAACTGGGCGGTCACACTCAACGCGACTGTGACGGCGCGTTATTCCGATTCCTGCGGTTGTTGTGAATCGGTGATGACTGCAGATGGTTTGGTCGGATTGGCGTTACCTATCCAGTTCTTGAACCTTAGGGGGCGCCCCGCAGCCGCAGCAGACGTTCCACGTCGTCTCGACTCTTAGAAAAGATGCGCGCGGTCGAGGATCGGTCCACACCGAGTGCCCCGAGAACGGGATCACCGCGTAGAGCTCGGAGTGTTGCATGCAGGAGGGGTAATCGCTGCTGCCACTCTGGCATGCAGTCGGATCAACGTAGGCGACGAACGCTTGCTCACTGCTGCCTTGTTTGCGCGGCCTGATATGGCCGCCCGCGAAACCCACGATCCAGCCCGCTTTCATACCGCCGCCATGAGCGCCAACGCACGTAAGGCTCGTTGTGAATGCTCTGTGAATCTCGTCTGGCAGAACGTCGAAGGCGATCTCAGGTTTCACGGGATAGAAGTGTACGTAACCCACAGTGCCCGACCTGAAGCCCAACGGACCGATCGTGCCGAGAGTAACCTTTCCAGTTTTGTGCCCGCCGGCCGCTTGACAGGTTTGATCGTTGCCCGGCGTGTCTACACAGCCTTCGCTGCTCACATCGTAATTGAGTTCGGTGGCGCTGAAACCAGTCCACAGTTTTCCCGACCAGAGTGATGTGCTGGGCGCGCTGTCGACGAGCGGGAAACGCAGCACGGTTTGGATTGTTCCCTGGCAGTCGTCTCCACTGTAGGGATTGTCCACATATTTCACCTCAATACGGCCACCCAGGGGCTTGTCGGCTGGGCAAGGCGTTACGGGGCGTGGTTCGGGACGTGGCGCTTCCTGTGCCGCCGTGAAAACCAGACCGATGCCCGCGGAAAGTAAAACCAGGGCAAGAAGGATCTTTGTCATGGACCTTCCTGTTTCTCTATGGTGACGCGACTGCTTCTGCTTTCTTCTGCCATTCGTCCGCGAGTGCGCTGTCAGCGGCGACGCCTGCGCCTTCGCGGTAGGCTTTGGCCAGATTTAGCATTGCGTCGCGATCTCTTGCGTCGGCTGCCTTGCGAAAAAGCGCAATGCCTTTGGTGGGATCTCGATCCACGCCGCTGCCATTCATGTAAAGCAAGCCGAGATTGTTCATCGCGGAGGTGTTCCCAGTATCGGCCGCGCGCTGGTACCACATCGCGGCCAGTTCTTCCTCTTTTTCCACACCGCGGCCATTCTCTAGCGCGAGCGCGAAGTTGAACATGCCTTGGGCATCGCCACAGTAGGCCGCCGCTTCAAAATAACGCGCAGCAGTTTCCTCATTCTTATTAGCGCCGGCGCTGGCTACTAATCGGTTCCCAAGATCGTTCATCGCCTTTGTATCGCCCGCCGTGGCCGCTTTTTCCATCCAGCGCTGCGCCTGAGTCTTGTCCGCTGCGATGCCTTCACCGCGATTGTACCGCTCCGCGAGCAAACGCATTGCCGTCGCTTGGCCGCCATAGGCAGCTTTCTGCAGCCATGCCAGAGACTGTTTTTCGTCGCGGGCTACGCCTTGCCCATCGGCTAGCAATTGCGAGGTGAGCGTCATCGCCTTGCGATCACCGGCATTCGCCGCTTTCACCGCCCAGCCGTACGCAGTTTTTGCATCCGGATCATTTTCCTCCAACAGAGAAAGCGCGAGTGCGCTCATCGCTCTCGGATCGCCGGCCTGCGCCCCTTTCTCTAACCACTCTCGGCCGCGCGCTTTGTCTGCCGGGATGTCAGCGATTCCGAATTCGTAAATCGAAGCCATGTTGAACATCGCGGTAGTGTCGCCGGCCTTGGCCGCAGTCTCGGTGACGCCCAGCGCTTTTTGCATCCACTCCTTCGCGCGTTCCTCATTCCTGGACACGCCATCGCCGGAACGGTAACACCGCGCTACATTGATCATCGCCGCCGGGTGACCCGCTTCCGCCGATTTGCGGAAAAGCTCGAAAGCCTTGCCGCTGTCCTGCGTAAAACCTGCGCCGCTAAAGTAACGATATGCAAGCTTATTCATGGCCCCGGCGTCGCCTGAATTCACGTCACGCTGAAGTTTTTCCAACGCTGGCACGGGACGTGGAGTTGGCGCGGCCAGAGCCGACGTCAGCAAGAACGCCAAAAGAGCAATCGAAAAAATCCGGCACATTGGTCAGATCGGATCAGCGCCGAGCCATTTCCGGAACTCGTTCATCCAGTCGTGCGTGCCCTGGCCGACTACGTCATCAAGTTTCTTTTTGGCCTGGCTCGCGGGTGAGTCGGGTGTCGGTGTCACTTGGGGACTCTCTTCCTTATGAGTCACGTGGTCGAACGCGGGGCCACGATACAAATGCATTTCAAACGCAGCGTCCGGGTCTTTCGGCTCATCGCGTTGAAACGTTTTGTTCCCGCCACCGGCGTTCGAGCCGCCCTTAGCGCCGGTGGCGTCCTCTTCGCGCTTGTAGTGTTCGCCCTTGTAATTGGCGTCTGTGATATTGGCGTTCTGGGGATCGTAAGTCGCTTTGAATTGTTTAGTGTAGACCGCGCTGACGTGGTTGGCATCGACAAGTTCCTGACTGTGCGTGCAGAGTTCAATGGTGCCGGTGATCTTGCCGCTTTCCATCTTTCCGAAGAGAAACTCTAGGCGCTTTACAGGAGCGTCAGCCCCAATCGAACAGACGCCGCCGCCCGGTAGAAAATAGGCGTCAAACGAATGCGAACCGGCGCGCTTCGGGTTGCTGATCTTGACGGAAACGATAAAGCTTTCCCCCTGACAGGTCACAAACCATTTGTCGTTCCAGCTGCTGTAATCTTCTGTTGGCTTTTTTGACGGCGATGCAGCGAACGCTGACGCAACAAACACGATCAACCAAACACGTTTCATTGCAGCCGAATTATCCGGGCATCCTTTCAGCCGTGGGCGAACGGAACGGCCTGTCGCTGGTTGCCGCCGGCTTTGGACTTTCGGCGGCCTTTTCGGTCCCAGCCGGCTTCTCCGTTTGCGGGAAACTGAATCGCGCAAAAGAGGCAATAACATTGCGTTTCATGTTCAGCGACGCGGCTTATTTTTTTATGGTGATTTCTACGCGCCGATTTTTTTGACGCCCCTCGGGATCATCTGAACCATCGGGATGTTTGTTTGGCGCGACTGGTTTGGCCGCGCCCCAACCGCGCGTTTGCATCGAGGAGGCGATCTCATGTTTCGCGAACCAATTCTTCACCGCAACAGCGCGGCGATCGGACAACTTTGCGTTGTAACTGTCGGAACCTTTCGAATCAGTGTAGCCCTCAATCAAGACTACTGCTTTCGGGTAGCTGTTGATCATCTTCGCTACCTGTCCGAGCGTCGACTCCGCCGCCGGACGAAGATTTGATTTGTCGAAATCGAAAAGAATCTCGCCTTGCAGGCTGATCTTAATTTCTGTGGCGGTTTCTTTGATGTCGGCGCCTGCCGCCTTAAGATCGAGTACCTCACCTTTCAGATCGCTTGTTGCACCTTCGGTGTTTTGCCCGCCGCCGGCTGAGTCCGCGGAGGAATATTTGAGATCGAGCGATTTATAAATCAGACTGATCGGAGGAGATCTGACCTCCTCCCCGGATGGTTTGACGTCCTCCTGCGCAAAGAGAATGCTTCCAAGGCATATCGAGACTGGCCATAAAATTCGGCAGGTGCTGCCAAACGCGTTCACTTTAATGAAAGCGGTGTCGCTTATTGGGCCAGGGGGACGTTTTCAAAAGGCGGTGCACCGGGAATGTAAACTGAGATTGCAGCGGTATCAGCGGGAGGCGCGGGAAATTTTGCCCAACAGCCCTTTGTTTCGCCCGCCTTTAAGTCGAGGTCGTGCATAGCGCTCGCTAGAGCCTTTTGCTCTGAGTCCCTGATGACGAGATATTTCTTCTTATTTTTGGCGTCGACGTAGTAAATCTTGTCGTCGACCTGACCGCCGATTTGCCCCAGCATGTAGATACCTTTGTCGCTACTGTTGATGTACTTGAATCGGATCGTGATTGTGTCCCCCGTTTTCTGGACGGAGGTCAGCTCAACGCTGAGACCACTGGTGTCGCCATCAACTTTCGCTGGCAATGTGATAGCCGATTGAGCGGCCAGATGAGCGACTGACGATACAGCGACGACCGCGACAGGGGCCAGGACTGCCAAGAGGTGCTTTGCTTTAGGAAGTAATGATTTCATACGCATTTCAGTTTTCGCGATGCGCGCGACACTTCTCCCCGATACAAATTGCAATGGCACCTGCGGCGCGCCTCGCGTGGTCAGTTGGGTTGTGCGCGGATTCTAGGAATTAACGTTATTAAGTGTCAACCTCCTTGTTCTGAGTGCCTGTCGGGTTGACTGGGAAGAGAGCCTTCGCAGTTGATCGCTGATCGTTGATAGCTGATGGATGGCAGATGATATCGAAGCGATGCGCTGACTTTGTGGGTCTGCTCTTGCTGGTGATCGCGTTCGCTTGCTTCGCGCGCGAGCCGATAAAACATCTGCCAGCGACGTCTGTTGTTGAAGGTAAAACTGTTCGCGCCCGCGATCTCGGAATTCCCTTCGAGGGAACACCAGGAAAGTTTAACGCGATCACCGATGTCCCGGGCGTTGAAGTCGGCTATACGACGCTAATCAGCGGCGCAGGAAAACTGGAAGTCGGTAAAGGCCCGGTGCGCACTGGCGTTACTGCAATCCTGCCGCGAGGGCACGCGTCGCTGAATGATCCGGTTTACGCCGGGTTCTTCAGCTTAAATGGCAACGGTGAGATGACTGGCACAACGTGGGTTGATGAGAGCGGATTTCTCGAAGGACCGGTCATCATTACGAACACGCACAGCGTCGGGATCGCGCGCGATGCGGTCATAGCCTGGCGAATCAAGCACGGCGCAGCGGATAAGACCGGTTATTGGTGGAGCCTTCCCGTTGTAGCCGAAACATGGGACGGCTGGCTTAACGACATCAATGGCTTTCATGTTAAACGAGAAGATGTCTGGCACGCGCTCGATACTGCGCATGGTGGCGCGCTGGAAGAAGGGAGCGTTGGCGGCGGGACGGGCATGATTTGTTATGAGTTTAAAGGCGGAAATGGAACGGCCTCGCGCAAAATCGACCTCAAGGTTTCGAATGCTCCGGCGCGAACCTTTGTTGTCGGCGTTTTCCTGCAGGCGAATTTCGGGCGCCGGCCGCAGCTCGTTATTGCAGGCATCCCGGTCGGCAAAGACATTCCAGGTGAGGTTTACAAAGAGGAAAGCGGCTCTTGTATCGCAGTCGTTGCGACGGATGCTCCACTGTTGCCGAATCAATTGAAGCGACTCGCTCGCCGCGTGTCGCTTGGGCTCGCTCGAACAGGAACCATTTCAGGAAACGGTTCCGGTGACTTGTTTATTGCATTTTCAACTGCCAACCCGGATGTCGCCGGCCCGGATCAAGTCACGCATCATGTGCAGACAATTCCCAACGATCTGATGGACCCGATTTTCGCCGGTGTGGTGGAAGCTACCGAAGAAGCGGTCGTGAACGCCCTGGTCAATAATCACTCCATGATCGGACGCGACAATCATCGCGTCGATGCTTTGCCGCATGATCGCCTGCGCGAGTTGTTAAAAAGATAGATCGCTGCCGTGATCAAATCCGGCTGGCGATCATAACGCCGCCGCGATCAGCACCGGCACGATCTTGGTCGCCGCCACTTCGAGAAGGTGGATGGTGAGTTTTTCCGCGCGCTCCTGCTCCTGCGGCGGCTGGCTGTCGATGAAAATCTGCGCGGCGCGTTTTTGATTTTCGACGAAGAAATTGAAATCATCCTGATCGAGCTCGCCTTTGCTAACGAGGATGAGGCGTTCTTCGAGCTTTTGTGCATTCTGCTGGTAGAAAGTGGCAGAATTACCTTTCGCGTCCGCCAATAAAGTCTGCAGCTCTTCCTTTGCGTCGGCCACGGTACTGTCGCTGACCTGATCCAGGACCGAATCGAGTTCGGAAGATTTCTTCTTCTTCGGTCGAACTTTTGCGCGCTTATTCTGCTTTTTTCGCGGTGGCATTGTCGAAGTTGTCGTTGATGTCGCGCTTCATTTCGGTGGCCAGGGCTTTTGTAACCTTGCCGGTGCTCGCCTTCTTTCGAAGGTGCGCGGCTTCGGCTTTGAATTGGCCTGCAAGATCTCTCAACACAGGTTTACGTGCCGAGAATTTCTCATTGTTGATAGCGTCCTGAAAAATGGCGTTGCCTTGCGCGACCTTTGCATCAAACGCCGCGGCATCGAAACGTTTGCCCGGAACAGCAAATTGATCGACGAAGGAGATTTCGAATGCGCGCAGATTCTCCAAAGTGACGTCGCTCCCGGGCTTGCTCACCGTTGCACAACTCGCGAGAGCGAGCGCGACTGCGTAGAAAAACGTGTTTCGAACAATGGTATGCTTGGAATTCATAGGCGGGGGTCGTTAGGTCTCCGATCTTGCGCCAACTCGCTTGCCCATGTCAAGGCACAAAGGGTCGCGCCCGGGCGGTGTCGGGCAGGTACAACGCCGCAGACCTACCGCCGGCCTATTTCGTTGCTTGCTGCAGCGCCGACGGGTCATCAAGTAAGATCCATTCGATCACTGACACCGGCAGGCTGCCGTTCTTGATCAGGTCATCGTGGAATTGACCAAGTCGAAAGTTGTCGCCTTGTCGGTCTTTGTAGCGGCCGAGTAAATTCATGATCTGCCATTTGCCAATGATGTAGCTGATCTTTTGCGTCGGACTGGATGCCGCCCCTGCTGCTTCCCCTTCAGCTGATTCGCGATCCAATCCGCCGGCGTCCATGAAGTATTTAACAGCTTGTTCGAAACTCCATTTGCCCGTATGCAGATTCACATCAACTCCGATGCGCGCCGCGCGATAACGCGAAAGCCGCAGAATCTGTCCCTGCGCCGGCGAGTTATCTGGATAGAGACCTGTCTTCATTAGCATCTCTTCCCCGTAAAGTGCCCAGCCTTCGACGAACACGGAGTCGCCGTGCTGGCGGCGGATCTCGTCGCTGAGGTGATTGGCGATTGAAAGCTGAAGAAAATGCCCGGGAATACCTTCATGCCCGAGAATGGGCCGCGGATCCTCAATCGCGGCGCGAATGTAAAAATTCTTCGATTCCGGATTGTAAGTAGGAATGAAATAGAATCCGGTTGGGTCCTTGTCGTAAACGCCGGGCGGGTTCATGAATCCCCCTGGGCTCGTCGGCTTGAAAGCGTCGGGCAGTTGTCGAATTTGAAACGGCCCAAGGTAATCCGGCAAGGTAACCAGGCCGTGTTCCTTCAAAAAGCTTATCATTTCCGCCTCGCGGCTCTCATACGTTTTCAAAAACGACTCCTGATCGGGTGGAATGTGAGCAGCGCGTTTCGGATCCGGATTCGCCAGTTTCGGATCACTGAGTAGAGCCTCAAGGGCTCGATAACGCGCGAGTTCCGCGCGACCAATTGTTCCTACGTCTAGGGCGTTGAGTGGCAGAAGCAACACATGCTTGAGATAGTAATTGTAGTTTGCTTCTCCCATGGGAGCGAAAGCGACCATTTCAGGCAAACGCTTTTCCAGTTCGCCGGCAAAGTTGTGCAATGCGGTCAGGGCGCTGTTACGGGCTTTGATCAGGTCGTCGTGCTCGTTAGGCGAAAGATCGACATCGAGTGCCATCAAACTCTTGTTTAACAACGGATCGATTGAACGCGCTGATTGGATTGCCAGCTGAGCATAAAGTCTTAACGGGCTTTGCAAATTAGTTAGGCCTTGCTTCAAAAGCGCCGGCATCTGTTTCAGGCGCGCCGTGGCAGCGAGCGCGCGTTTCTTTGGCGTGTCGTACTCCTTCTTTAGCAGCGAAAAAATCGCGTTCGTGCATTCATCCGTGTAAACCTGTGGATTCGTATACTCGAATTTCAAAATGCGATCTCCGAACGCAACGTTCTCCAGTTGTGCGCGGAACAGAATCCAGTCGATGCGATCGCTCTTAGACCAGTTATCGGTTTTCATCGCGCGCACCTTCTCCAAAAGTGCGCTTACATATTGGGCGCGCTCATCGATTTTCGCCGGCGAATAGTCGGCCAGTCTGTCGTCCCACGTATGCAGTCCAGCCTCACTGCTTCGGACCGGATAATTTTGATTGCGCCAGGCATAATAATCGTCCGCCATCTTGCGCAGTTCAGTTGCGGTCGCGCTCTGATTCTTGAACGCATCGTTGCTTATGTCGGGCGTCGACTTCGTGATCAATCCCTTGTTTGAGACATCCGGGTTACGCTGAGCAGGCGACTGGGCGCGGCTAACAACGGCAACACTAACAAGTAATGTGAACCCCACGACTGACAAACCAGCCTTACGCATGAGGCGAACTCTAACGCGTGCCGCCGAATCGCAAAACGCAAAGCCTGTTCTTCCGCCCGTGTCGTCGTTAAGCAGAAGTTTCGGAGTCGGTGTATCCACGCCAACCAAGTTCCGCCTCTCCCTTCGAAGAGGGGAGAGGATTGAGGCGAGGGGTTCGAAATGTCAGATTTGTTTTAGATCCGAACCCTCACCCTTCCCTCTCCCTTGAAAAAGGAGAGGCGACGGCGCGCTTGGCTCTCGCCGAGGAAATCAACTGATGGCCCTCGTCGGCCACCATGTAACCCAGACGAGAGCGGATAGTCGGGTTCATCGTTTGCTCTCTTCCAGTTCTTGCAACAATTGCTGCTTTAAATGACGCCGTGCCGCCTTTTTGATCGCGCGCCGCTCGGCGGCTACTGCTTCTTTCTCCGCCTGGCGTTCTCGCTGCGTCCGTCTTTCGACCCATTGAGCTGAATGCGAAATTTTCGGACGACGTGCACCTACTTCTTGTTCCTTTGGCTTTGCGTACGGATCCATGGGAAAAAGGCTAACGATTCTTACTTGCGATAAAAAGGATCGGGATCGCAGCAAGTTGAAGAGTGACTGAGAACAGTACCACAGCCAGGATTGATTTGTCGTAGAGCAACCCCATTAGTGCACTCCCCAGGAACCACGCAATTCCATATCCGGTATCAAACAGGCCAAAAGCCGTGCTTCGTTTCTGGGGTGGAATAACGCCGGTAAGCATTGCTTGAAGCAGCGAACCTTGCGCGCTCATCCCAACTCCCCAGAGAATCATTCCAACGAGAGCCGAGCCTGATGTTCCCAAAAAAACAAACGGTGCAGCGCCAGCAGAAATGAAAAACGCGAACAACACCACGTTTGGACCAAGCCTGTCAAACAGTCGACCTAACGGAATGGATGCCAGGGCGCTTGTTGCCATGGCAACCGCGTAGAAGACTGGAATCATGTTTTTCTGCACGACGTTCGCGTTTTGGAAGTGAAAGCCGATCAATGCGAAATCGGCAAACCCGGCGGCGAGCAACGCGCCTGCCACGAAATAGATCCAGTAAGCTCGCGTCAGATGAGTCGTCGAAAAGGCGTGGCTGGCGTCTTGTTCCAATTCGTGCGGGCGCGGATGAAGAAGCCGCGCCACAACTAAAGTTCCAAGACAAAGCAAGGCTGGTATCAGCAGGACACCAAAACCGGTCCGATATCCGCCATTGAAATAGAGAACCAGCGCCATGACTAACGGGCCGAGTGTCGCGCCTGTCTGATCTAGTGCTTCGTTTAGTCCAAATACCCAGCCGGCGCCAATTGATCCTCCGGCGTATGAAAGCATTGCTTCAACTGTTGGTTTGCGGATGCCTCTTCCGGTGCGTTCTGCAACGACCAGACTCGCCGCCAGCGGCCATCGTCCAGCCAGAGCGAGCGCGGGGACAGCGAACATGTTGATCGCGTAACCCACGAACGCGAATCCCCAATGCCGATGCGATTTGTCCGCCAGGTATCCTGAAATCGATCGCAACCCGTAGCCCATGAGCTCACCGAGACCGGCGACAAATCCGACGATTGCGGCGCTTGCGCCTAACGAACCAAGAAACGGGCCAATGATCCCGCGTGCGCCTTCATAGGTAAAATCGGCGAAGAAATTGGCGATGCCAATGATGAGGACGAACTGAAGCGCAGATTTACTTTTCATTTGAGCATCAGTGAACCGGACTCTGAAATGCCGAAGCACGAATGTCGAATGACGAATTAGTGACAAACCTGGGATGGCAAGTGAACGCGTTCGTCATTTTCCAATTCGTGTGTATTCGTGGTTAAGACATGAAGATCCTTGGAATCATTGGCGGCGTCGGCCCTGAAAGCACGATTGATTATTACCAAAAGATCATCGCGCTTTATCGGAAGCGAATACACGACGGCAGTTATCCGCAATTCATAGTCAATAGCATCAATCTGAAAAAGGGGCTCGATTTCATGGAAGCAAACAATCTCGCTGGCATGGCTGACTATCTTCTGGAGGAAATCGGCAAGCTCGCGCATGCTGATGCAACCTTTGGGCTGATCTCGGCAAACACGCCTCACATTGTCTTCGATGAAGTCGCTTCTAGTTCACCGATCCCTTTGATCAGTATTGTCGAAGCAACCTGCGCAGCAGCTAAAGCAAGAGGGTTAAAGCGCCTCGCCTTGTTTGGTACGCGCTACACCATGAATGCAGCTTTTTATCCAAGAGTTTTCTCGCGAGAGGGAATCGAGCTCGTACTCCCAAACAGTAACGAGCAGAATTATATTCACGACAAATACCTGAATGAATTGGTCTCAGGGAAGTTTCTGCCGGAGACACGTGCGGGGCTGTTAGCGATTGTCGATGGTATGAAGGCAAAGAACGACATCGATGGTGTAATTCTCGCCGGAACAGAACTGCCGCTGATTCTACGTGGTGGGGAACACAATGGGATTCCGTTCCTCGACACGACAGAGATTCACTGCGAAGCGGCAGTGACGGAAATGTTGTCGTAAGCGCGTCTCAGCTGGCAACTGATGATGAAGGATGATTCGAAGAGCGAGGTTAGCCTCGTTTTTCTTGGGTGGCTCTGCTTTGCGGTTGGTCTGGCCAGCTGGTTTCACAAAGCGAGCGCGCAGGCAGTGGCGGCGACAGTGTGGACGTTGACGGCTCTCGTCCTGTTCGCGTGTTGGAAAATCGGTCCGATCAGGGCGTGGGCCCTGACTGTCGATCTTCGCTGGCTGGTCTCACTGCATCTGACGCGGTTATTTGCCGGCGCGTATTTTCTTGTGCTCTGTCAGCGTGGCCAATTGCCGTGCCCGTTCGCGAGACCCGCTGGTTGGGGCGATATCGTCGTCGGTGTCCTGGCGTTGAGTGTGCTTCTCACAATGTCTGCCAAGCTTGCGAAGACGCTTTTGTTTATTTGGAACACGATAGGCTTTGTCGACATCATCTTGGTTGTCTTCAGCGCGTTTCAGTTTGGCTTAAAAGACTGGCACTCGATGCACGCGCTACGCGAACTTCCGCTTAGTCTTCTCCCGACATTTCTGGTGCCGCTGATTATTGCGTCACATGTTCTGATTTTCGTGCGGCTCGCACGAGCGGGAACTAATTCGCAGTAATCGCTAATTTGTAAGCAATCCCGACAGGTCGGATTCCACGAATTTAGTCTTGCTTAACGTCCGGGATTTCAGACACGCTGCCAGTCATGATTCCCGGAAAGATGAAACAGGTCATTGTGTTTGCGTCTGCCCTTGGGATAGCTTTTGCGGCGATTCCTCGCGACGCCGCTGCCTCTTCGTCCAGTACGATCTATTCGTTCGGCACGATAAGTCATGACGGCAAGGACCCCAAGGGATCGCTGACTTACGTGAGCATTAACGGACACGACTGGCTTTTCGGCCGTACCACCGAGACCGTTGGAGAGACTGACCCCTCGGGAAATGCCAGCGAGGGTGTTATTTTTCAGTTAGACCTGAGTAATCCAGGGTCGACTTATCAAATTGTTCACTGGTTCACCGGTAACCCTGACGGCGCGGATCCCCGTCACGACGCCATGACCCCGTTAGGCGATAAACTGTACGGCACCACTTTGGAAGGTGGAACAAATAATGTCGGGACCATCTTTTTTGTTAACCAGGATGGGACTGGCGGCTACCAAAAACTCGTGGACCTTGAAACCCCTGCCGGCGCCGAATCCCACAGCTGTTTTGTAGTTATCGACGATACTCTTTACGGTATGACGGCATCTGGAGGAGAGGACGATGAAGGTGTCATCTTTTCATTTGTTCCGACCACGCCAACCCCTACCCCGACTGCGACGCCCACGCCCTTGCCGAATTTCGACACTCTGTTTTCATTTCCGTGCAAAGCAGCGGGAAAGGAGCCACATGGGCGGCTCACACTTGATCCTGATGGAACTACCTTTTATGGGATGACACGGAAAGGCGGCGCTTCCGGCTTTGGTGTCGTGTTTAGCATCGACACCAGCGGCAACACTTACAGGGTTCTGCACGACTTTATTGGCGGATCTGATGACGGCGCGACGAGCGACCATGGTTACGTTGTGCAGTCGGGTCACCACCTTTACGGGATGACAACCTACGGTGGGCATCACAATAACGGAGTGATCTTCAAACTAAACATTGATGACGGAACATTCCAATTGCTTCATAGTTTTGGTGAAACGCATCACGATGGCAAAAACCCGTATGGTTCTCTTTTGCTCGATGACGACAAACTATACGGCACGACTGCCAACGGCGGTGACAAAAACAAGGGCACCGTTTTCGTGATCCAGACCAGCGGTCAGGGGTATAATCGACTTTACAGCTTCGGCGAGAAATCCGACGACGGCGCTAACCCGATCGACAACGTAATTCTCATTGGGCACCACCTGTATGGCATGACGACAGGGGGCGGCGCTAACGACCACGGCGCCATTTTCAAGGTGGATAAAAGCCCGGGGAGAACTGTAACGCCCACACCCAGGCCAACGCCGCACCACTAGCTGCTTCGTCGCTGTATAATAAGGAGTATCGCAACTTGAAACGTGTTACCGGGATCGGAGGAATTTTCTTTAAGGCAAACGATCCGGACAAGCTGCGCAATTGGTACCATGCGCACCTTGGCATCGAATGTGAAAGGGAGAATGGCGCGATATTCAAATGGCGAAAAGCCGACGATCCAAACTCGGAACGGTATACGGTCTGGTCGCCATTCCCGGCCGACACTGATTATTTCGCACCGAGCAAGAAAACTTTCATGATCAACTTGCAGGTCGAGAACCTGGACGAAGTCCTGTCGCAACTGAAACGCGAAGGCGTCGATGTCGATCCGAGAGTGGAAAGTTGTGACTACGGAAAATTCGGCTGGATCATGGACCCGGAAGGAAATCGGATCGAACTCTGGGAACCAAAAGTGTAGTGGCGGCTGTGTCAGCCGCATAAGGAAAACTGGGCGGTGAGGGTTTCGAACCCCCGACCCTCTCGGTGTAAACGAGATGCTCTACCACTGAGCTAACCGCCCGCGTTCGCCAAGGCTACGGCGTGGCGTGCCCGCCGCGCAAGTGATTAGTGAACAGTGAAGAGTCAAACAGTGTGAGGTGAGATCGTCGAAACAATCAACTTTGACGACAGGGAAAAAACTCCTCAGTCTCTGACTCGTCGCGAATGGTGTTGCTGCGCGGCGACAAAACCGGTCGTGCTCGATGATGTGTAGGGTTTGGCGCGGAAGATATGCGAGATCGCGCCCGACGCACAAGCTCAAATCACCCCACGCCTTTTCTCACGCCTGGATTGGCTTGACAAAGATGGCGCACGCTCGGCAGGATAGTTGTCTGCCTAACGACAGTGAAATGAAAGCTCTCGCTGGACAAATCAAGCGCGAGTTGGAAACGCAGACTCCGAACATCGGGCATTTCGCCAACGTGGTTGTGCGTCTTAATCACATTGCCAGCAGCGTTGTAAACAGGCATCTTGTCATTCTTATCGCGAGCGCGATGCATTTGAGTTGGGCCGCGGCGCTCTTGTTCGCGCCGTTGCATACGACGGGAATTCAATTAGTGCTCGATCTTTCGTTTGGGAGCCACATTATCGCTGCGATTCTTTGCGCGGCGGTAAGCCTGTCGGCTGTGGTGGCGATTTTTTGCAGGAATCTAACACTGTTTGTTTTTTTTGTTTTGCCGCAGCAGTTTTTACTCATCGCGTCAGCGATAGGTGCGGTTTATTGCATTATCGACGGGAAATTCGCAGATGGCGCGGTGTATCCCCGGCCGTTCATCTTTGTAGATCAGATTTACTTGGTACTGCTGTGCGTGGCGCACGGATGGCAGACTGTGACCCTTTGGCGCGAACGTGAAGTTGCAGAGCGTCGGTAGTGTCATGGGGCAACATCAGAACACTACGGCAGTGTTACTTTCCCGGTGCAGCGCATCCATTCAAAAGGTTATCGATTCATTATCATGGGAATCGTGATATCACCTTTGGTCAATTAGCACGACTCTCAGTTGTGATACGAGTAATCAAAGATGGAAAACACAAAGTCGATCCGTTTTTGCGCAGCTCGTTTTGTTAATGATCGACATGCTCCACAGAGAGCAGCCTATTTGTTTATCTGAGCTTGCTCCCTTCGGGATCATTGTGGCCATCGTTACCTGGCCAATGTTCCTACTGGCCGGCTTAATGGCACTGACGCTGAAATAAAACTCAACGACGGCTTAGCTGAAACCAGTTTTCGTTAGCGCCCGTAAAAGGATGACTAGCTGGCCTGTTTTGCGGTTTGCCAGTGTTTCAGTTGATCATCTCGAAATTCTTTGAGCCAGGTGCTTCCCGAACAGAGTAGGACGGCGAACGGGAAACAAGTTCTGCCAATCGAGTTGCGCTGCGGCTGACGTCGGAAATTCTCTAGCTATCCGATAGCTTCGAGCGTCGGCGACACAAGATTTCCGCGCTTTAAATCGATGCTTTGTCGTACGCCGCTCGGCAAGCCGCCGCTCGTCGCGACGAAATCTGCGGGTTTGCCGATCGACAAGAGCCTTCAAGATATCTCGAACTTGATCCCCGCCAAATAACAACCCGTTTCCATTCATTATCCTTCCTCCCATCGTTCAATAGGAACTGAGGCAGAACGTTTTTGTCGATTTCGATCGCCTCTCCTATTTTAAGCATAGATGGA
>DATBEX010000234.1:0-3973 GCA_036558805.1 Candidatus Udaeobacter sp. | reverse complement strand
GAAGTCGGCGGCAAAACCCACTGCGTCTATTTCGCTGTCGGTAACCCTGCGGCTTTCCAGGCTCTAAGGCCGCCGGACATGGAGCGGACGTTTTTGTAGCCCATTCTTTGCAGGCTTTCGGCAGCAAGCGCGGAGCGTCCGCCTCCACCACAATGACAAATGATCATGGCATTCTTGTCCGGGACTTTTTCTTCCACATCGAGCTCGATCGTGCCGCGACTCAAATGAGTCGCGTCAGGAATATGTCCTTCGTCCCATTCGTCTTTCTCGCGAACATCGACGATCACGGCATCTCCGCTTTTTGATTTCGCAGCCGCTTCCATCGGGGAAATCTCGGTGATTTTCTTCTTTGCTTCGGCGACCAACCTTTCAAAACTGCTGTGTTCTGCCATGCGACTAATTTGCCCATGGCAGCAGCCCCTACAACAAAGATTCGCCCACTAAACACACGAAAAGACACGGAATTTCAGAAAATAGGCCGCCGCTTTTCGTGTTATTCGCGTGTTTCGTGGAGGCAGATTGCTACTCATAACGTAGTGCCTCGATGGGATCTAGCGCAGCGGCTTTGCGAGCCGGGTAAAAGCCAAAGAAAATTCCGACTGCTGCGCTGAACAAAAATGCGATGGCGACCGAGCTGACAGATATCAGCGTGGGCCAATTCGCGTACACCGACAAAATTTTCGACGCGCCAATCCCACAGATAATTCCAATCAGCCCCCCGACCGAGCTCAATGTCACGGCTTCGATCAAGAATTGAGTCAGAATGTCGTTACCCCGCGCGCCGACGGCCATTCGCACACCGATCTCACGGGTGCGCTCGGTCACACTCACCAGCATGATATTCATGATGCCGATGCCACCCACCAAAAGCGACACGCCGGCAATTGCGCCGAGCAAAAGCGTCATTACGCGCGAGGTGGCGGTGGCCGCCTGGGCGATTTCCTGTTGGTTGCGCACGGTAAAATCATCGTCACGTCCAGGGCGAATGTTATGCCGTTGCCGAAGCAGCGCGATAATCTGTTGCTGGGCAGCTTCGAGTTGCTGCGGATCGGCGATTTGCACGTTGATATTGCGGAGATTAGTCCCGCCAATCACGCGTTTCATCGCACTTGTGTACGGCATGATAACGATGTCGTCCTGGTCCACGCCCTGTGTGCTCAATCCCTTGGGAGTCAGAACGCCCGTGATTGTGAACGGGACCTCTTTGATTCGTAAAATCTGACCGATCGCATTTTCGTTTCCGTAAATCTGCGTCGCGGTGGTGCGTCCGATCACGCAGACTTTGTTCGCGCTGCGAACGTCTTGCGATGTAAACGGCGCGCCTTCAGCCAGCGGCCATTGCCGGATGTCAAAATAATCCGCTGACTCGCCGTAAATTCGGGTAAACCAATTTTGATTCCCGGCGGCTACCTGCGTTGTCGAAACGACCTCCTCGCTTACTCCGATTACGCCCGGCACTTCGCGCCGGATCGCCTCTGCGTCTTCCACCTTCAACGTGCCTGCCCCGCCCCAACCCGTGCGAATGCCACTGGAAGTGGTGCTGCCGGAAAAGATGAGGATCACATTTTGTCCGAGGCTGGCGATCTGCGCTTCCACTTGAGCCTTCGCGCCGTTACCGATCCCGACCATCGCAATGACGGCCCCGACACCGATGATGATTCCCAGAGCAGTTAGCACGGAACGCAGTTTGTTTCGGCGCAATGCGCGAAGCGCGACGTTAAATGTTGGTGCGACTCTCATTGTGTGATGAAACTATTGCAGCATCAAAACCCGGGAGCGTGTTGACGTTCCAGCTGCGACCCGGCCTCCATGCGTTTCGAAACCGGATGGTCGTCGAGAATCACGCCGTCGCGCATCATCACGTTGCGCTTTGCGTAAGCAGCGATGTCAGGTTCGTGCGTGACCATGATGACGGTAATTCCACGCTCGTTAAGTTGCTGAAAAATTGCCATGATCTCGACGCTGGTGCCGCTGTCCAGATTGCCGGTTGGCTCGTCCGCGAGAAGGACTTCCGGCTGGTTAATTAAGGCCCGCGCGATCGCCACGCGTTGTTGTTGGCCCCCTGAAAGCTGACTCGGGTAGTGATCTTCGCGCCCTGCGAGCCCGACGGAGGCAAGAACCCGGTCTGCCCTTTCGCGAAACTCTGCGTTTGTGAGCTGGTGCGCACTGTAAACCAAGGGTAACTCGACGTTTTCTCGCGCAGACGTTCGCGACAGCAGGTTGAAATTCTGGAACACGAATCCGATTTTGCGATTCCGGATATCAGCGAGTTGATCGCGATTCAGTCCAGAAACATCTGCGCCGCCCAAAATGTAATGGCCTGTAGTGGGCCGATCGAGACAACCCAAAATGTTCATGAGAGTAGACTTTCCGGAGCCACTCGCACCCATAAGTGCAACAAACTCGCCGCATTTGATTTCAATCGATACGCCGCGCACCGCGGGCACTTCCATTTCTCCGGTCCGATACGTCTTATGAACATCGACTAACCTAACGAGTGCGCCGTTGTTCATATTCGATCAGTTGTTCCTTACGATTGTGATAACTACGCGCTTATGAGACGTGGCTTGCCTGTGCTGCAAACACCTCAGCGGCGCGCTTCCCACAGCGAAGCGACTACAGTCGCTTGGGAGCGGCGAGAGCAATTCTCCTTTTTTCACAGTCCTCACGGAAAGCGCCGGCTGCCGCCGAACGGATTTGCAACAGGCGATTGGGCGCCCGCCGCTGAGCCAAGTTCGGCTGTTACGACGCGGTCGCCTTCCTTCAAGCCTTCGACCACTTCGGTCATGATCCCATCACTGATCCCGGTCTTGATCTGCCTCGGCTGCGGGCGACTGGCGCCAGTCGGCAAAACATACACCGTTCGCTGAGTACCCTGTTGCGGACTGCCGCGTCCGGCAGCGGTCCGGCCCCCACGGCCGGAAATTGCCTTTCTTGTTTCAACCGGTGTGGCGTCGGGCGGATGATAACGCAGCGCCGCGTTCTTGATCTGGAGGGCGTCGTCCTTGTGAGCAATGATGATTGAGACGTTTGCGGTCATTCCCGGCTTTAACTTCAGCTCGGGATTGCTCACTCCGATCACGGTGTCGTACGTCACTACGTTTTGCACCGTGATCGGTGCGTTCCGTACCTGGACGACTTTTCCGTGAAACGTCTCCATGGGAAAAGCGTCCACAGTGAAATCGACGTTTTGATCGATCTTGACGACGCCTACATCCGCCTCTGCCACATTCGCGTCGATTTGCATCTTGGTGAGATCATTCGCAATTGCGAAGATGACCGGCGCTTGCAAACTGGCTGCGACGGTCTGGCCAACATCGACACTCCGCGAAATCACGACTCCATCGATAGGAGAAGTGATCGTGCAATGCTCAAGATCGGCCCGTGCCTTATCGAGCGCGCCCTGCTTGATCTTTACGTTGGCTTCCGCGGTATGCAGATTTGCAATTGCCTGATCCAGATCGGCTTGAGAGGAAGTCTTCCTGCCAAAGAGTTCCTGGATGCGAGCGGCGTTTGCTTTTGCAAATTCCAGCGCTGCCTGCGCACTCGCCAGGTCACCTTCCGCCTGGGTGACGGTTGCCTGAAAAAGCGCCGGATCGATTTGGGCGACTACCTGGCCCGCTTTCACCTGAGAATTAAAGTCCACAAATAATTTTGCGATATTTCCTGAAACCTGGCTGCCTACTTGTACGTTTACCACTGGATTAAGCGTCCCGGTTGCCGTCACGGCCTGCGTAATGGGGCCGCGCGTAATCGTTGCAGTCTGATAGCTTGCAGGGCCACCGCTGCCGCACTGGCGAACAACCGCTGCGATGATTAGCACCCCAACAACGACGGAGACCCATGGGACAAAACGTTTCATACGAGCGGTGGTTGACTGTGCGTAAAGTTAAGAGACAGGAAAAGTGATGCGGCGTTACATCCAAATCTACTCCATCATGCTGCGCAACTCGCTCATCCGCGAGCTGAGTTT
>DATBEX010000233.1:0-4399 GCA_036558805.1 Candidatus Udaeobacter sp. | reverse complement strand
CCGGCTTGCAGCGAAGCAATCATCGCGTGCATTCCGGCCGCTGCTTCCTTGATCGAACCAAAGATACCGCTCGGGTCCGCCGCCGTGACGCCGGTGGTTACGAGCAGCGGCGCGGTGCGGATCTGGGACCATTCCTCAGGTGTGAACGTAGTTTGATCCGACATAACGAATTCTTTCTTTGAATGTGCGTTTCGGTTTGGAACGGAGCCCCATCAACTGAGCAGTTCCTGAGGAACTTTTCCGCCGTTTTCCGCTATTTTTATCAGGACCTGTTTATGCAACCAGACATTCATCGATGCTGAATCGTTTGGATCGCCTGTGTAATTGAGTTCCTGCGCCAATTGCTTGCGCGCTTTGAAACTGCTGTCCATCCCGACCAGTTTCATGAGATCCACAATGGATTTTTTCCAATCCAGTTTTTCTGAATTCTTGGCAGCCAACCCATCAAGGATCGCTGCGATATCTACAGCCTTGGGTGGGGCTGCCGGCGCGGCTGGCGGAGGCACAGCTGCAGCAGCCGTCGCAGCTTGCGCGCTAGCCGTGGATGGCGCGGAAGCCGGTGCAGCGGATGCTCCAGTTGTTACCGCGACGTTAGTTCCAGCATGACTAAATATCTTCGACATTAGGTTACTGAGTAATCCCATAGCATGACCTTTCTATGTGTTGTTAGTATGATGTTGTTGTTTTGATGCGATTAAAAAACTTAAATCACCTCGTTCTACGTTGTGGACCGTTATGCGCCATCGTTGGCAGTCTGGGTTACCACCAGAAAGCTCGCGGTCCCCACGCTCCGTACCATTGCCACGCTGCGGCCTGTTCCATTTGTGCCGCCATATAATAATTTTGGGCGATCTGCTGTTGAACGGCTAGCTGTTGGTAGCGCTGGTACTCTGCCTCACGACCGATATACGCGAGGCCTGCATTCTGATCTTTGTAAACATAAAAGACTCCCTTTCCTGGCACTGTCGCCCGCTGTACCTGGTAGGGTGGCAGGGCAGCATAGATTTGCTGTTGCTTTGGCGTTTGCGGCGTATGCGCGCGAAAGCCGGCCGCCGTGAGCAGGGATGTCGTGTTGGCTGATTCCGTGCTGGCGCAACCGGCAAAAAATAACGAGGCAAGCGCTGCGCCGAAGAATACAACAATGGTTGATGTACGTAGTGTGGTCGTCATGAATGAGCTTTTAGTTCAAGTATTGTCTGGTGTCGAGGCTGTCCGGCTCTCGAAATTGCCCGCGCGTCAGCTTTTCTTTGCCATCGCGTTTTTTATGAGACCAATGATGGCCATGAGAATCGCTCCGCCTACACCGCCGCCGGCGATATTGCTGACTATCGTGCCCAGGTCCAGCGATCCACCGCCGGCTGCAGCACCTCCCATTATGCTCTGTAGAAGCGCCCCCCCCAGGCCACCACCCACAATACCGGCGATGGAATTTCCTGCTGTGCCGAGGCTGTTGTCCTTCATTGCCGCACCGGCAATGTTCCCACCAACTGCGCCGCTCACTAATTCAATGATTAGACTAATTATGTTCATAGGTTTGGGTATTTTTCTTATCCGCGTTGGTTGGGTTCGCGCGCCCGCGGACAAGGCGCTGCGACGTCTCCTTCACCGCTAACAACGCCGCCAAGCTTACCAGTGAATCTGGCTCCGTATGAATAAGACCTTCGGGCGTTGAGAATTGCCCTTCTGGGCAGACGGACAGGACTCTGAACCAGGCATTGGTGTCATCGCCAGAGTAGCGATGCGCGTCGATCCCGGCGCTTTCGCTTGAACACAGCTGACGACAAAGTGTGTCGTCAATTACAACACGCCGTTACTGCATCTTATCGGCCAGATGCACCAGTTCGGCGAGAGATGTCACCTGCATCTTCGCCATCACCTGGCCACGGTGGGCTTTGACTGTCCGCTCGGCCATACCCAATTCAGCTGCGATTTGCTTGTTTAACCTGCCGGAAACGACCAGGTCGAACACTTCTCGCTCGCGTGGCGTCAACTTTGCAAAGCGCACTCGCAGCTCGCGCAACTGCTCGCGTGACGTATGCGACAGAAGATCGCGTGCGAGAGCCGTGCGAACCGCGCTCAGTAACACCTCGCGCTTGATCGGTTTGGTGAGAAAATCGACCGCGCCAGCTTTCATCGCACTCACACTGGTTTGAACATCACCATACGCCGTCAGAAAAATTACGGGCAAAGGTTCTTCCTCCTTCGCCAGTGCTTCCTGAAGATCCAGTCCACTTGGTCCAGGCATTCGTATGTCAAGCAGCACGCAACCCCGTCTGGTATTATCACGAGTCGCCAGCACAAAGTCGCCAGCCGATGCATAGGCGCGAACATCATAGCCAGCCGCGCGCAGCAACCTTGTTATTGCTTTGCGTAACGAGTCGTCGTCATCGACTACGTAAACAATGGGTTTCTCCGAAATTGATGAAGTCATCAGGAACCCGTTACCTGGTCTCTGATCGGAAGATGAAATCGGAATGTGGCACCGCCATCCTTATTGTTCTCGGCAAAAATTCGTCCCTGATGAGCGTCGATGATGGATCGCGCAATCGCCAGGCCGAGGCCCATTCCGCTTTCCTTGGTCGTGAAAAACGAATCGAATAACCGGGGCAACTTCTCAGCAGCAATACCCTCCCCGCAGTCTGTGACTGAGATTTCCACTCGTCGTTCTCCGTTCGTTGCTGTGCGAACGAAAAGACACCGCTCTGTTTCAGGTGTCGCTGCCATTGCTTCCATTCCGTTCAAAATCAGGTTTATGAGCACTTGTTGAAGATGCACGCGATCACCAAAAATGGTCGCAGGCACAGCGGCAAATTCAGTGCGAATTGAGACGTTGCGACGGAGCGCTTCTATCTCCGTCAACCTTACCACTTCAGCGACGACATCATTCACGTCGAGCGATTCTATTTGCGTCGTGCGTTTGCGCGCAAGCAATCGCAGGTGGCGGATGATTTCGCTCGCCCGAAGATTATCATTGCGAATGTCTGTAAGAATTTTTCGGATTTCGTCCAGTGGCGGCTGTTCGGACTCGAGCAACAATTCCGCCGCCTCAGCGTTGCTTAGTATCGCGCCAAGTGGCTGGTTAATCTCGTGTGCAATGGAAGCGGACATCTCGCCCATCAAAGCCACGCGACTTAGATGACTGAGGTCGTCATGGCGCTGCTTTGCCTCCAACTCCGCCTGTTTTCGAGCGGTGATATCGATACTGATTCCGAGGACGCGTTTGGGCTTGCCATTTGCATCGAAGTGCACGCTACCCCGCATTGCGATCCAGCGGACCGCCCCGTCAGGCAATACAAGGCGGTACTCAGAATCGTAGTCTTTTCCTCCGTCGATTGCGTCATCGATCGTCCGTCGGATTCGGTTGCGATCTTCGGGGTGTACACCAGAGATAAAATCTTCGAAAGTGACTTTTCCCAAGGCCGACCAACCTAACAAAGAACGTCGCGCGTCTGTGGCCCAGATCTCATTTTTCCTCAGATCCCATTCCCATATCCCCAGGTTAACTGCATCCGCCGCCAGGCGCATGCGCTCTTCGCTTTCCCTCAAGGCCGTGTCTTTGTTTACCAGTTCGCTCACATCTATCGCAGACCCGATATACCCGGCAAACGTTCCGTTGGCGTCGTAGCGGGCCAGACCCTGGTCCGAAAACCAACGATATTCACCGTCACTGCGCCGCAGGCGGTATTGCATGATAAACGGTCTACGGGCGTCGAAAGCCTCCGTATAAACCTTGAGGCAACGTTGAAGATCATTTGGATGCACGCCTTCAACCCAACCATTCCCGAGTTCCTGTTCCAGGCTACGTCCGGTAAACTCCAACCACGGTTTGTTAAAGAACGTGCAAAGTCTGTCTACGTCGGACATCCAGATAAGTACGGGGGCGGCATCCGCCACGATTCGAAAACGCGACTCGCTTTCACGTAGGTCGTTCTCGGCAATCCTGCGCTCCTGGATCCCCGCCGCCAGCAGCATGATTGGCACTGCCATGACGATGAGAAACATTTGAATTGAACGAGCGTTAATTTCCGCGCTTTCACCCGTGAACGGCCCATGACCGTGGGCACTGCTCCAGATGGCCAGAAACGTAATGATCAGGATCGCCCCGGTGGTTGCGCGAGTTCCAAAACGAAATACCGCCCAAAGGAGAAAAGGAAGCGGCGCATAAAATAAAACTGGATCGGGATTTTTCTGCGCGTTGTACAAAACCACCGTACTCGCTATTACCAAACCAAGAAAAAGGAGGCTGCTTTCGAGTCCGCGGCGGTTCGAAATCCCTCTCCATTGAGCAGGCTTGAGCTGACTCCAGGTTACAATCGCGGGTGTGAGCGTCAGAGCGGTCAGGCCATTGGAAAAAAATCTGCTCCGCCAATTCTCTAAATACCCGCCCTGGCCATAGCCG
>DATBEX010000232.1:0-6129 GCA_036558805.1 Candidatus Udaeobacter sp. | reverse complement strand
GAGGCGATGGCGCAAAGTTCGCGGTCGCTGACACTGCAAAATTTTGGGCGCACCATGCGACTCTTCGCGCCGCTTTACCTGTCAAACGAATGTATCAACAATTGCCGGTATTGCGGCTTTTCCCGTGACAATCCGATCCTTCGCGTCACGCTTGATGTGGATGAAGTGGTCGCCGAGGCGCAGCATCTGGCCAACCAGGGATTTCGCCAGATCCTGCTTGTCGCGGGCGAACACCCAAAATTTGCAGGCCGCGATTATCTTTCCCAAAGCGTACGCGCTCTGGGGCCTGATTTTTCATCGATTTCTATCGAGGTCGGTCCGATGGAAACCGAGGACTACGTGCCGCTCGTTGAGGCTGGTGCGGAAGGACTCGTGGTTTATCAGGAGACTTACAATCGGGGGGTCTATGCCGAAATGCATACCGCCGGGCCGAAACGCGATTTCAATTTTCGGCTTGACTGCGTTGAACGCGCTTACGCGGCGGGTTTTCGTCGACTAGGCGTTGGTGCCCTCATCGGCTTGTCGCGCTGGCAGGACGACGCAAGCGCGCTGGCCGCCCACCTGGAATATTTGTTTAAACACTGCTGGCGGGCACAACTGACCGTAAGCTTGCCCCGGTTGCGTCCTGCGGCGGGAGGATTTCGTCCGCTCTTTTCAATAACCGATCGCGAACTGGCGCAATTGATTTGCGCCTTGCGCATCAGTTTTCCGCAACTCGGCATCGTGCTCAGCACGCGAGAACGTGCGCCGCTGCGAGATTCACTCGCGTTCATCGGCGTAACGATGATGAGCGCCGGCAGTCACACCGAGCCCGGCGGTTACACCCGGCAGGGCCGTGAACATCTGCATCGCACGGTGCGCGGCCGTATTGTCGCGCCGGAATACCAGGGCGGCGAGGATCAACTCGCTACCGGTCAGTTCGAAATTAGCGACGAGCGTTCTCCGGCTGAAATCGCCGCACTCCTTCGTCTTCGCGGTCTGGAGCCCGTCTGGAAAGATTGGGACCAGGCGCTTTGCAGCGCATGAGGATTTCACTCAACGGCGTACCTGTCGACACGCGGGAAGCGAAAACAATTGCGGAATTAGTTAACCTCCATCAATTGCCACCGCAGTCGATCTTGGTCGAGCACAACGGGGTTGCCGTCCATCGACGCGAATGGAGAGACCTCCCATTGTCCGAAGGCGACCGCGTCGAATTCATCCGAGTCGTCGCCGGCGGTTAGAAGCGTGTTAATGCAATCTTTTCGTCAGACTTGGGCAGCGCTCTTTACCACCACGCGCATTCCGTCGGTTCGGATCACTGTGACGGGAGTTTGCGGCGCGATGAATTCACCTTCGGTGACAACGTCGACAACCTGATCGGCGAAACGCGCTTTGCCGCTGGGTCGCAAAACCGTAACCGCGGTGCCTTGCATTCCTGGAGACAAAGCCAGCGCAGTTGCGAACTGCCGCGGAACGCCGGCCAGCGATGGACCGGGTGGATTTGAATCCATCAGGGCGAACCGGCGATAAATGCTCGTGCGCGGCAGATAGCGGGCAAGTAGAGCGATGACAATGAATGATCCGACGATCGCGATGAACATGTTGAGCAACGGCACCGCGAGCATTTTCCCGGTCGGGAAGAAATTTTGGCCGGGATAGCGATCGACCATCGTCCAAAGCAATGAGGCCAGCATCAGAAATATCCCAACCACTCCGAAAACGATCGTGCTATGCGCGAAGAAAAGTACCTCGACGAGAACAAGGACCACTCCAAGAATGAACAGCGCAACGACTTCCCAGCCAGCAAGCCCTGCCAGGTAATGCCCGAGAAAAAACAGCCCGAAACAAATCGCGGAAATGATTCCCGGCCATGTCGCGCCTTGGATCTTGAACTCGAGATACGCGCCGAGAATTCCGACGAGCAACAGCACCGGTGCAAGCTCGGTAATCCAGAACGCGATCTGCTCGAACCCGGTTGGCTCGATCGTGATGATGCTGCCCGTGAGTCCGACCTTCTTAGTCAGATCGGCAATCGAATCGACGACACCTTCCGCGAGCAGTGGTTTGGCATTGATCCGTTCCGTTGCCTCCTGAGCGTTCAGAGTGAGCACCGCTCCCTTGGGGTGTACGACGCGGTCGGCAATCTTTACTTCCTTGTCCTTGTTCATGAACGCCTCAGCGACATCGGGGTTGTGTCCGTTCTTGTTCGCAGAACCACGGATGAGCGCAGACCAATAGGAGATCGTTTTTTCCTTTGCTGTAGAGGGAAGGTCTTCGCCAGTCGGGAGAACCGGTGCTGCCGCGCCAATCGCGCTCACAGGCGCCATGAAGATGTGCCGAGTGGCAATCGCGACAATCGCGCCAGCCGATCCCGCGTTTGTGTCGATAAAGGTATATGTTGGGATTTTTGTTTGATTAAGTACGTTGACGATCTCCGTTGCGGTATCGAGGTGGCCGCCATACGTGTTCATGTCGAAGATGATCGCGGAAGCTTCGTTGCTCTCTGCTGTTTTCACTGCGCGGCGTAGAAATGCCAGCAGCGAAGGTGAGATTTCGCCGTGCAACGGCACCACAACCACATCGCCTTTGTGAATCTCTCGGCCTTGAACACTCGCAGGCACGAGCAGAAATAAAGCCGCAGTAATTGCGATTGCCTTCACTCCAATTCTCTGCCGGAGAGAGAAACGATCTCTTTTCGCGATTTGGACAACGAACTGCACTGCGTAAGTTTGGCATCGCTTCAAAAGTCAAACGAGGCAAAAATAATCAGGCGCGCATGGGAACGATCCCTTCGGAAACGATCGAGCAGGTTGCTGCCGCGAACGATATTGTCGACGTAATCGGCTCGTATTTTCCGCTCAAACGCGCCGGGACGAATTTCAAGGCACTCTGTCCATTTCATCAGGAGAAAACGCCTTCGTTCATGGTCAGCTCAAATCGTCAGACTTTTCACTGTTTTGGTTGTGGCGCGGGTGGGAGCGTTTTCCGCTTCGTCATGGATTACGAGCATACTGATTTTCCATCGGCAGTGCGGAAGCTCGCGGCGCGCGCGGGAATTCCGGTGGTGGAGATGCGCGGCGCGGAAGAGGAAGATCGACGGCATGAGGCGCGCCGGACACTGTTGAAATTACACGCCGCTGCAGCGGAATGGTTTCATGCAAATCTCCTGAAAAGAGATGTCGGAGAAGTGGCGCGAAAATATTTAAAACAGCGCGGAATCACGGGGGAGACCGCCAAAAATTGGCAGCTCGGTTATGCACCTGACGACTGGGATGCGTTTGACGGTTGGGCGCACGCGCAAGGTTATCACATTCGCGATCTCATCATGAGTGGCCTCGTAAAAACAAGCGACGATGCAGAGAGCGCACCGACCGAGAGCTCAAGGGCGTACGATCGCTTTCGTGGGCGAATCATGTTTCCAATTCATGATGACCGTACCGGTGAAGTAATCGCCTTCAGCGGTCGGCTTCTGAAAAACGCAGACGGAGCAGCAAAATATTTGAATTCGCCGGAGACTCCGCTTTTCCGAAAAGGCCATGTTCTTTTTGGCCTACACAAAACCAAGCGCGCGCTAATCGAGGCGAACTGCGCTGTGGTCTGCGAGGGTCAGCTCGATTTGATAAGTTTGTTCGAAGCTGGAATCACCAACGTAGTAGCCCCTCAAGGGACCGCGTTCACAGTAAACCAGGCGCAATTGCTCAAGCGTTTTGTGAACGAAGTGGTGCTTTGTTTCGACTCCGACGCCGCAGGGTTCAAGGCTGCCGAGCGCTCCCTCGATGCGTTGCTTCAGAATGACTTGATCGTACGCCTGGCCCCAATGCCAGAGGGCGAGGATCCCGACTCGCTGATTCGGCGCGAAGGGAAAGAGGCGTTTGAAAAACGCGTTGCCGCCGCGCGCGATTTTTTCGATTACTGGATCGAGCGTGAGGCCGCCGGTGTTGATCTGGCATCCTTAAGCGCCAAGATGCAGTTGGCAAAAAGACTGGCTGAGACAGTTTCGCGGGTACGCGACCCCTTTATGCGGGGAGAAATTTCGAGCAAAGTCAGCGCGCGCCTCGGTGTTGCTGCTCAGGAGTTTCAGTCCCTGTTGCCCAGGCAAAGAAGCAATTCAATTCGGTCGGTGGATCAACCTGAGACGAATGGCACTCGTCAGAATGCTCCGGTTCTGCGACACGATATCGCCATGCTTTGCCTTCTGGCATTGCGTGATGATGCATCCCGACGTTTTGTTCTCGAACAGAACTGGCGCGACATATTGGAACAGACACCCGGCTCCGACCTACTGATACGGATTTTAGAAAGCGAAATTCGTCCGGACGATGCGGCTTCTCTAAATGTGTTCATGTCCAAACTTTCGGTCGAGGATGAACGTCTGGTATCTGCTTGGCTCATGCAGAAAATGCCGACCAACACAGTCGAGGTGACGGAAAACTGGTGGAAGGGTCTGTGGCGAGCGGCCCTGAGGCGGCAACTCGCAGTCGCCGAAGGGCAGATCAAGCGTCCGGAACTCAGCACTGGAGAGGTTGTAAATTTGCAGAAACAAATCCTTGACCTGCAGGGGCAACTCCACGAGCTTTCGCAGCCCGTCGGCCCGGGCGACAATTAGTTGTCGACCTAGTGCCGGCGGCTAGTCGAACGTCTTAGTCAAATCCTTAATCGTATAATCTTGGCCAGGCATTCGAAACATAAGGGGAGAAGGCGACAGTTGTCGGCGAAACGGCCTAGGCAGGTCCAGCGCCGCAGCTCATCAAAAAGGCGCCCTGTTGCCCTTCGACTTCGCCGGAAGCTTAAGAAACGGCCACGGGTCGCCGCGATAAAAGCTAAACGCAGTTCGTCCTCGCCGCACCGCAGTAACGGATCGTTGCCAGAGCCGCGAGATCAAATGGTAGCCTCTCGTTTGTACTCGGCGATTGAATTGCAGAGTCGCATTCGCGAACTCATCAAACTCGCGAAAGAACAAGGCTATCTCACGTTCGACGACTTAAATGAGGCGTTGCCAGAGGGAATCACTGACGCCGATGAATTGGATCTTATTCTCACGCGGCTGCGCCGCCTGGAAATCGACATTATCGAAGCATCCGAAGTCGATCGCTACAAAGATGGGAAAAAAGACACAGACGAGGAGCTTGAAGAGGAGGAAAGAACCGAAACCAAGGTCGATATTCTGGACGATCCGGTCCGAATGTATCTCAAGCAGATGGGCCAGGTGCCACTTCTGACCCGGGAGCAGGAAGTAGAAATATCTAAACGGATCGAGGAAGCCGAGGATATGGTCCTGAAGCACATCAACCGCTTCGGTTTTATCGCGCAGGCCCACTTGGATCTTGCCGGAAAGCTCATTGAGGGCAGGGAACGGTTCGATCGGGTAATTTTGGACAAGAAAATCGAGAGCCGGGAAAGGTATATGAAAAATCTCCCGCGTCTCTGCAAACAGGTGGAACATTTAACTGCCTCGATCGCTCGCCAGTTTTGTGAAGTCTCACGAAATTCTCCAAAAAAACGGCCGCAGAAGCTCCGGGCCTTACAAAGGATGATGACTTCGTTGCAAAGGCTTTATCCGCTGTTTTACCTCAAGCAGAAGGTCACGGAGGAATTTGTGCATCTGGCGGACGACGCACACCACACTTCGCTTTACCTGCAAACCGAGCTGGCCAAAAATCCGCGCAGCAAGAAACGGCGATTGCAGCTTCAAAATAAAGTCCGCGATCTGGAAAAAGGGCTGTGGTTCTCGCTTCCTGAGTACGCGAAAGAGTACCAGGCGCTTAAGGGTTGGATGCGCCAGGCATTCAAAGCAAAAACCGAAATGGTGGAAGCCAATTTGCGGCTCGTTATCTCGATCGCAAAAAAATATACTAATCGGGGCCTATCGTTTCTTGACCTGATCCAGGAAGGCAATATGGGGTTGATGAAGGCTGTCGAGAAATTCGAGTACCGACGCGGGTACAAGTTTTCTACTTATGCAACCTGGTGGATTCGCCAGGCGATCACCCGCTCGATCGCAGATCAGGCGCGTACCATTCGCATCCCGGTTCACATGATCGAGACGATTAATAAGCTCATGCGTGTGCAGAAGCAGCTCGTGCAGGAATACGGACGCGAACCCACGCCCGAAGAAGTGGCCGAAGAAGTCCTCCTGCCGGTAGATCG
>DATBEX010000231.1:0-7026 GCA_036558805.1 Candidatus Udaeobacter sp. | reverse complement strand
CGCTGTCACCCCATTGGGCCGCCTGATCGACGCTCACCATTTCCGACGGCGGAATTGGCGATTGCCAGGAAATCTTGTCACGAAAATAAATCGCTTGCCCTATGCAGGGAACAAGCGAGAACGCCGCGAGTGCGAGCGCCTGGCGTGCCAGTGAAAATTTCAATGTGTTTGGCTAGCAGGGGCAGGCGGGCGGGCGGGGGCAGTCGGAGCGGGCGCAGCTTTCTGTCCGGGCGCTGCAGCGGGAACAATAGGCGCAGTCGGAGCGGTCGTGATGCGCGCAGTAGCGTAAAATGTTCTCGGCGAATTTTCCGCCTGAATTGTCAAAGTCGAAGCAATGGGGCGACCTGTTTCGTTGGGTTGGACGTTAATCTTGAATTGTCCTTCGCCGCTCTGCTCCACTTTGGTCTGAAAATCCGGACTCGATGAAGTGACCTTGATGTGTTTCACGCTGAAATCCTTCCCAGCGCGGACCGTGATCGGCTTCGGGTCCGCCTTTTCGCCTTGTTTCCAAAATACAAAGGTCGGGCTGATCTCCAGTTCCTGCGGGATAACAGCCTTGAGAGTCAGGACCGTTTTCTGGTTCGCGGCCTCATCGGTTTCCACCGACACAGTTTTAATCTGCGTGCCCGTGCGGTCGCCAATGTTAAAGGTGGCTGTAATCTCACCCTTTTCGCCAGGCCCGACCATATCCTTTTGCGTTTGAGCCGCCGTGCAACCACATGAGGCGTGAACCGACTTAAAGTGAACCGGCGTCTTGCCAACGTTCTGATATTTGAAATGACCGATCGCCTGTTTGTCACCACGAGCCGGGTGCAGTTCAACGGCGGTTTGCTCCCATTTTAATTCGGCGCGCGCAGTCAGGCATAAAACGAACGACAATGTAAGAGTGAGAATGTGGGTTTTCATGTTTTAGAATAGAACCGCGTAATATAATCAGAGACGGCTTCGCGCCAAGTGCGAGGTGATCTCCCTGTGAGCCCTGTGTATTTCGCGGTGGAAAGCACCGAATAGACCGGGCGGCGGGCAACCCAGCTGGCCATGTCCTGCAATTTTCGCGCGCCAATCGTCTTTACTTTGAGAGGCAGGCCGACGTCGTGACAGCAATCCACTGCCCATTGCGCATATTCCTGCCAATTGCATTGCCCGGTGTTCGCGAAGTGCAAAATCCCTCCTCGAACATCACCGCCAAAAAACTTGGGGAGCATCGCGGCAATATCCAGCGTGTAAGTGGGCGTTGAGACCTTGTCCGCTACCGCAACGACGTCGTCACATTTTCGGGCCTGTTGGATCATCGCGTCGATAAAACTGGGGCGATCCGGCCCAAAAACCCACGAAAGGCGCAAAACGAGATTCTGACTTTGGACAGCGAGTACGTTCTTTTCTCCGGCCAGCTTTGATTCACCATACACGCTGATGGGCTTCGCTTCGTCTTCCTCCGTATACGGTTCGTTCTTTTCCCCATCGAACACATAATCGGTACTGAAGTGAACCAATTTGGCGTTCTTCTCGTCGCAAATCTCTGCAACAAGCCGTGGCGCCTCGGCGTTGATGAGAAATGCCAGGTCCGCTTGCGTTTCGCAAAGGTCGACCTTTGTGAAACCAGCCGCGTTAATCGCGACGTCAAAATCAGTGACGCGCAATTTCTCGCGAACGTTATCAAGGTCCGAAAGGTCCAATTGCTTGTGGTCGAAGCCAGTGACTTCAAATTTATGCCGAAATTCCCGCACCAATGCCGCGCCAAGTCTGCCGCCCGCGCCAAGAATCACGATTCTCATTTTTGCCCCTTGCTGCCTTCGCGTTTTGCCCGTCGTGCTTGGCTAATATCTGCCAGCGCGCTCTAACAAAGGTTGCCACCACGAAGGATTCTCGATGTACCACTGGATTGTTTCATCCAGGCCTTCCTTGAAATTGCGGCGCGGTTTCCAGTTCAACTGGCGCTGCGCAAATGATGAGTCAATCGCGTATCGGCGATCATGACCGAGCCGGTCTGTCACAAATGAAATCAGGCTGTGGGGCTTCCCGAGCCTGTCGAGGATCATCTTTACAAGATCGATGTTCACCATCTCGCCGTCGCCGCCGAAATTGTAAATCTGGCCGGGTTTCCCTTCGAAAAGGGCTGCCACAATGGCTGCGCAATGATCGGTGACATGGATCCAATCTCGCACGTTCAGGCCGTCACCATAAACCGGCAGCGGTTCCTCGCGGAGCGCCTTGATGATCATGAGCGGAATCAGTTTTTCGGGAAACTGATACGATCCGTAATTATTAGAACAACGCGTCACCAGCACTTCTTGTCCGTAGGTCTTGTAAGACGCGAGCGCGAGCAAATCGGCGCCGGCTTTACTCGCCGAGTAAGGCGAACTTGGATCGAGCGGCGATTTTTCAGTGAATTTGCCGGTTGGACCAAGCGAGCCATACACTTCATCGGTGGAGATCTGAACGAAGCGCTGGACGCCATGCCGCCGCGCGCAATCGAGCAACACGCTGGTGCCGATAACATTTGTGTGAATGAAATTCAGAGGATCGTTGATGCTGCGGTCCACGTGCGATTCAGCAGCGAAATTGATCACGGCATAGAACTGATGTTCGGTCATCAACGCGTCCATTTGATCGGCGTTCGCGATATCGGCTTTGAAAAACTCGTAGCGCTCGCCATGTTCTTCGACCACGCCATCGAGATTGGCGAGGTTACCCGCGTAGGTGAGCACGTCCACGTTGGTCACGTACGCGGGCTTGTAATGTTGCAAAATATACCGAATAAAATTGCTCCCGATGAACCCGCAACCACCGGTTACAAGGATGCGCATGGCAGCGCGTACTAGCAGCGCCGAAGGCGACGCGCCAGCAGAATATTCTTCTGCCTGTGCGGGATTGCGCGATTACGCGCAAGCGTGGAAAGCCAGGTTGGCAGAGACCGGGTGGGCTCCCTGGCTAATCCTGGGGCTGGCAGCGTTGCTCCGATTCTTCCTGCTGGGTATCAAGCCGCCGCATTTCGATGAAGGCATCAACGGCTGGTTTGTCGATCAGGTCGTACACAATGGATTCTACAGATACGATCCCACCAATTACCACGGGCCGCTGCACTTCTACGTTGTGCTGTTGTCGCAGAGCTTGCTTGGTCGGAACCTCTGGGCCCTACGGCTGCCAGTTGTGCTCGTGAGCATCGGCTGCGTCTGGCTGATGCTGAAGTTCGAGCCGTTCGTTGGACGAAACGTGAGTCGAATAGCAGCGCTGGCCATGGCGGTCTCTCCCGGATTTGTTTTCTACGGGCGATACGCGATCCACGAAGTGTGGCTGCAATTCTTCTCGACGATGTTCATCCTGGGCCTGCTCGGCCTTTGGAAGGCGGGAAGAGTGAACGATCTCTGGTACGCAGGGATGGGACTAGCCGGGATGATTCTAACAAAGGAAACCTACGCAATTCATGTCGCCTGCGCGGTGATTGCCATTCCAGTTCTGATGGTTTCGTGTGCGCTGAGCCGGGTTCCCGACACCAAGCCGGCCAAGCAAACGTGGAACTACGTCGATCTTGCCATGGTCCTTGGCGTGGGCATGGCCGCGATCGTGGTTTTCTATTCGGGATTTTTCCTTAACTGGAACGGGGTTAAAGGCCTGTATCAGGCGTTCAAGGCCTGGACCGAGACAGGCGCCTCCGGTCACGGCCATGAAAAACCATGGGATTATTGGATAAAATTGATGGGCCCATCGTGGGATTCAGGCTGGACTAATTTTTCCGGTTATGAACTCCCGATGTTGGCCGGATTAATTCTTTGTGCCTGGTGCCAGAAGTTTAAAAACCTCAGTCTGCGTTATCTCGCGATTTATGGCGTTGGGACTCTGATCGCTTACAGCTACATCAAATATAAAACACCCTGGTGCATTATCAGTTTTGGTTGGCCATTTTTGTTTGTCCTTGGCGGCTGGGTATTGCTGGTTCGTCCAAAAAATCTGCGGAAGGTCTACGTCGCGATAGGGGTGCTCCTGTGCTTTTCGTTCGGTCGATCCATTTGGCTGAACTACTTTCGGTGTTCTTCGCCGACCGAGCCTTACGCATATGTTCAGACATACAACGACATCTTTAAACTGACGAAACCGCTTCTTACCCTGGCGAAACGGAATCCAGTCTATTATCACCTGACTGGTCACCTGATTCGTACCAGCACGTATCCGCTTCCGTGGATTTTGGGAGATTTCGATCGAGTTGGCTACTACGAGGCAGGAAATATGCCGGCGAATGTCGACGGTGATTTTCTACTGGTGCAGCAAGACAAAATCAAAGACGTCGAATCAAAGTTGAAAGGCACGTATTACACCGACACGGTTACCATTCGGAACTATCAGGATCCGTCGAAGCTTTTCTTGAAGGCCGACGTCTTCAAAGAATTTTTCCCGGGCAAAGCACCGGACTTTGTCGGGAAAGGACCTGCTAAATAACTCTTATTTCGATGAAGTGGCTTTCAGCGGGTCTAACGTTTGTCAATTTGTCGGCTGTTTGCGGCCTTCTTTTGGGGATGGTCGGCCACGGTCTAAACGTCCTAAGCGCGGCTGTTGCACTTCTATGCGGGGCGGCGTTTGCCGTCGCCGCGTGGCTGGGAACTTCTGACCCTGATAAATCAGGCCAGTCTGAGACAAGGTCGAAACCCCAACGCCGATCGTCGGATAAGACACCTGAATCAACTCCGGCCCCCAGGCGCTACGGAAAAATCTGGTTCTGGTTGATGGCAGCATTTTTCGCGTTGTTTGCCGTGCGATCATTTTGCTGGCTGCTCTATATCGATGGCAGTGAACTGAAAATTCAATCGCCTAATAACTTGGGCGATCTTTCCCTCCATATCACGCTGATCAGGACATTCGCCAGTGGCGTTCCCCTGTGGCCGGACAACCCCATCTATGCCTTCAGCAAACTCAGGTACCCGGCTGGGATCGATTTGTTCAACGCTTTGCTCTGCCTTGTTCACGTGGATCTAATCCGCGGTCTGGTTTGGACCGGATTGCTTGCATCCCTGGCAACCTTTTACGCGTTTTTCCGATGGGGCGGCACCTTCGGTGTAGCAGGTTTTCTGTTCAATGGGGGAATAGTGGGCTTTCAGTTTTTAAAGACGCTGCAGTTTTTGGATTATCAGGGCGGCAATAAAATTGCCTGGAAAAGCATTCCCCTTTCCATGTTCGTAACTCAGCGCGGCTGGCTTTACGCGATTCCGGCAGCACTCATTCTGTTGTGGCACTGGCGCGAAAAATACTTTCGCGAAAATACTTTGGTCCCGACGACTCGTTCGGATTCATCCACTGCAAGCGCGGACTCGGCTGAAGTAGTGGCGGCGACAGATGAGCCAGAAGGTCAACCTTCAGTGGCAACGGATGATACCGATCGATCCGCGAACAATGCCCCTGCCAGCAGTCAGGGACCTCTACCCTTCTGGGTCGAACTCTCCCTTTATGCATCAATGCCACTCTTCCACGTCCACACCTTTATTGCGCTGACGATCGTGCTGCTTGTTGCGCTGCTTTTTGAACGTCCAAAGTGGCCCAATATTTTCCGTGACGCGCCGATACGCCGACACGTTGCCGCGCTGCTGGCCAGTGCGTTGATCCCCGCGACCTTTTTTGTCTGGCTGGTTACTGATCATTTTCGTGCGAAATCACTGCTCAAGTGGCACCCGGGCTGGGTGCAAGATTCGGCGGATTTTGCCGCTCCCTTCTTTCGGATGGGTGGTGCAGCGAATTTTGGATCCGCCACGATGTTTGGGTCATTGTTGCAAAAGACATGGAACGGCGTAATCGCACCGTTCTTTCAATTCTGGCTCACGAACTTTGGCTTGTGGATTCTGCTTGCCCTCGCATTGGTCGCGCTGTGTGGCTGGCGCGCGTGGAAAGCCGGCTGGCGCTGGGGTAAGAAACCGCCTGCAGACATCGTATTTGTGCTGTCGGCGGTTGTGATATTCGCAATTGGGTATTTTGTTCAAACTGCACCTTGGGATTGGGACAATCTCAAACTCATGGTTTGGGGGTACTTTCTGATTCTCCCGTTTTTATGGAGCGATTTGATTGGGCGCTGGGCGTTTCCGGAACGAGCAGTCACTTGCGTTGTGCTCTTTGCTTCCGGTTTCGTCACGCTGCTGGGCGGCTTGACTGCTGGGCACCCGGGCTTCGGATTGATTGAGCGAGCGAGACTTGATGCGATCGGCTCAGCGGTTCGACCTTTGCCGTTAGAGGCTCGCTTTGCCGCGTACCCGACCTATAACCATCCGCTTCTGCTCCAAGGTCGCAAAGTTGTTTTGGGATATCCAGGCCATCTCTGGACCGAAGGATTCGATTACAACGATGCAAATAATAAGCTGACGGCGTTAATGCGGGGGGCACCGAACTGGCGCGAGACTGCTAAGGCGCTGGGCGTCCGTTATATTTTTTGGGGCAGCGACGAGAAGGCCAATTACCAGGGGAGCGCTCACCCATGGGAAACGGAGGCGCGTCGCGTCGCGTCCGGCGACTGGGGCGCAATTTATGATCTGGCCCCTGAATCGTCTTCTCGCTGAGGCGTGACCGGCGTTTCGATGCTCGAAGATCGTCTCTTATCCGCAGCAAGCTTGCGGCGGAGTCGAAATGGATGCGCAAGGAAGACAAAGTAGATCGCGCTCACAAAATCACTGAAGCTGGACGCAGGACTCGTTAGGCGCAGCGGCCCGTTACGCAACGCTGTCAAAACATTCTCGACGGTGAGCGCAGGCGGCGTGGGGATACTCGTGTAATGGCCTCCAAACGCGTGCAGTCGATGCGCGTCGGACGTCGCGATTAACGGTTTGCAAAAGCGCGACGCCACCTTTGCGGCCCGGCGGTTTGGATTGAAGAGGCCTATGTGAAAATGGCACAACTCAATGGCATCGAAGCAGTCGATTTCTTGAAGTAACCGCGATCCAATCGAGCCCCCAAACATGTAAAACGGGTGCGGCGCAATTGTAAAAATTGAGTCGCCGCGCTGTGCGCGGAGCTGGCGCAAATCATCAAATCCTTTCAGGTCCGCCATTTCTT
>DATBEX010000230.1:0-6899 GCA_036558805.1 Candidatus Udaeobacter sp. | reverse complement strand
TTGCATGTCGGTCGGGAAACCAGGGTAAGGTGCGGTCGTCAGTTCCAACGCGCTCGCATCCCCATTCGGCAGGATCGAAATGGCCTGATCGCCGATATCGACATGGAAACCGCATTTCGCTAGCGCATCGGTGATCGTGCGAAGATGCTCTGGCTCCACTCGCTTGACGGTGACTCCCTTTCCGGCAATCGCACCCGCCACCAGAAATGTGCCAGCTTCAATCCGGTCTGGAATCACCCAGTGTTCGGCTCCATGCAACTCAGACACGCCTTCAATGATGATTCGTCGCGTCCCCGCGCCTTCGATCTTCGCACCCATTTTGTTTAGGAACCTCGCCAGGTCCACCACCTCTGGCTCCTGAGCCGCTCCTTCAATAACCGTCACTCCATCGGCGAGTACAGCCGCCATCATCACGTTATCTGTACCAAGGACCGTGGGGCCGAATTTACCCTGGATGTTGATCACTGCTCCGGTCAATTTCGGAGCAAAAACCTTGATGTCGCCGCTTTCCACCCGCACAGCGGCACCGAGTGCTTCGAAGCCTTTGAGGTGCAAATCAATTGGCCGGTCGCCGATGACGCAACCACCGGGCAAAGCGACAGTCGCTTCCTTGCAACGACCCAGCGACGGCCCAAGCACACAAACTGAAGCGCGCATCTTACGCACGACGTCGTACGGCGCGACCGAGTGGATCTTTTCTGCCGTGACAGTCACCGTCCCGCTGGCCCGTTCTACCTGCGCGCCCAGGTGGGTTAGAATTTGGAGCATGTAGTGCGTATCACTCAGGTCGGGCACGCCGTGAACGATACAAGGCTCTCGAGTAAGCAGCGTCGCAGCCAGGATCGGCAGCGAAGAATTCTTCGAGCCGCTCACCTTGATAGAACCTGAAAGCGGATAGCCGCCGTGCACGAGGATCTTATCCATACCTGGCAAAAAGGAACCGTTTAATGCCGTTATAGTCGTTCTTCGAACAAATGTCGCGGTAATTTTTTTCCGCCAGAGCCGAAAGAAGCGCCTCGTTTTGACCGAGTCCAATTTCCAGAGCGAGCATTCCACCGGATCGAAGCCGCGATCGGGCCTGCCTAATCAACTCGCGCACCAGTTCATCGCCTCGCTCTCCGGCGAACAACGCAATTTCCGGATCATGTAATACTTCGCGAGAAAGAGTATGCCGGTCCCGCGTCGAGATGTATGGAAGATTCGCGACGATTAAATCGAAAGCTCCCTCGACATCTTCGAGCAGCCGCCCTTTCAGAAACTGTACCGGGTCCCTGAGATTCAGCCTGTCTGCATTCTCTCGCGCGAGCGCGAGCGCTTCATCCGACACATCGACAGCCAGAATTTTTGCCTCGGGAAATTCCGCGGCAAGGCTGAGCGCGATCACACCGCTGCCGGTTCCGACATCCACGATTTCGGATTTCGGATTTCCGATTTCGGATTTCAAGAACTCCACAAGTTCTTCAGTTTCCGGCCTCGGAACCATCGCGCGCTTGTCGCAAAGAAAGATGTGGCCGCAAAACTCCACTGTGCCGAGCAGGTGCTGTAGTGGTTCGCCTTCTCTACGGCGCTTCATCAGATCGCGCAGTGGCGCGAGTTCCTTCTCACTTAGCTGTCGCTCAAAGTCCAGATAGAGTTCGATTCGCTTTCGTCCCAAAACATGAGCCAGCAAGTGTTCAGCATACAATCGCGGATTCTCAACATCATGTTTCCGCAAATAAGCGGCCGTTGCTTGCAACACTTCGAGTACGGTCATACGCCTAACGAATCACGCCTATGGAAGGCATGCTGATGTTCAAGCCAGAAGCGTTGATCACGCACCTGCCGCGACCGCTGAGTCTTTCAAACGCTCCGCGAGGTCGGCGGCTTGCAACGCCGTGATCAACTCGTCGAGATCGCCGTCGATCATGCGATCAAGGCTATGAAGCGTAAGGCTGATGCGATGGTCAGTCACGCGGTTCTGAGGAAAATTGTAGGTACGGATTTTTTCCTCACGTCCACCGGTACCGATCTGGCCCCGCCGTTGTGCACTGTATTTTTCAGCCTCCTCCCGCTGCTTTCGCTCCAGCAACCGTGCACGCAAAATAGAAAGCGCCCTTTCCTTGTTCTTGATCTGACTGCGTCCCTCCTGACAACGCACGATTGTGCCTGTCGGAATGTGCAAGACCTGCACCGCCGAGTCGGTCGTGTTCACGCCTTGGCCACCGGGCCCGCCGGAACGCGAAACTTCAATTCGCAAATCTTCCGGTTTTAATTCAAGATCGACGTCTTCGGCCTCGGGCAACACCGCAACCGTGGCAGTTGATGTGTGAATACGGCCCTGCGCCTCGGTGGCAGGCACGCGTTGCACCCGATGAACTCCGCTCTCGTAGCGGAGCTTGCGGAAAACAGACTCGCCTGAAACCCGGAAGATCGCTTCCTTAAATCCACCGAGCTCCGACGGACTCGATTCGAGGTCCTCTGTTTTTAAGCCGGCCGATTCCGCGTAGCGATGGTACATACGATAGAGGTCTGCGGCGAAAATGGCTGCTTCGCTTCCGCCTGTTCCCGCCCGTATCTCTACGATCGCGTCGCGGTCCTCGTTTTCATCGGGCGGCAGCAACGCGATCTGAACTTCGCGCTCCAAATCAGCCACGCGCTTTTCGAGGTCGGGAATCTCGTCGTCAGCGATGGCTGCGATCTCCACGTCGCGCGACATCGCAAGTTCGCGATTGTCGTCCAATTGTTTACGCGCAGCTTCGAGATCGTCCCATTTTGCCAGCAGTTGATTGATACTTGCATGCTCGCGCATGCTCTCCCTGGCGCGCTGGCGATTAGAAAAAAGCGCCGGGTCGGCAATATCGCTCTCAAGCTGATCAAAGCGCTCGCGTTTGAGTTGAATTAGAGAATCAAAGTCCATTGGGGTGTGTAGTCACGGCGCTGCGTCGCCGTGGGGAAAACGCCCCGGCATAGCGGGACGGCTACAGATCAGCTAAGCCTTCTTTTCCCCGCGCGCGGCCTTCGTGCTGCCGTAACGACGGGCAAATTTCTCGACGCGCCCCGCCGTATCCACGAACTTTTGTTCGCCAGTGAAAAAGGGATGACAAGCGGCGCAAATACCGATCTTAATATCGCGACGCGTGGAACGAGTATGATACACCGCACCGCATGCGCATACCATATCCGTCTCGTGATACTCTGGGTGAATACCGGTCTTCATCTTTGGAAAGGAGCGCCGAATCTACTCGTGCAACGAGCTTCGTGCAAGCGATGAAATCCTCAGATCCGCTGCTGGACGCCTGGAAAATAACGCTCGAACGAAAACGCGGTGCGGCCGCTATTCTTGCAACGAGCGGCGAAGTGCTGCGGACATTCGACGAAATCGAACAGCGAATGCGTGATTTGTCGCAAACGATCGGCGCCTTTCCCGAAGGCGACGTTCTTGCCGTCCAGATCGGGAACCATGAAGATTGGCCATCGATCTTTCTCAGTTCTTTGTGCAGGCACCTAGTTGTCCTTCCTCTGGAACAGTCGATCAGCGATAAACAACGCGAAGAAGCCTTGGAGATTTGCCGCGCAAGAGCGGTCGTATCAGCACGCCCCAGCGGAGACATGCCGGAGATCACTCGTTTGAAGACAGGCGAAACTACACCGGATTGGGGCAAACGACGCCCAGCCCTGCTAAAATTAACCTCGGGTACGACAGCTATCCCACGCGCCATACGCTTTCGCAGCGAGCAGCTTCTGGCCGATTGCAATCAGATTTGCGACACCATGGGAATTGGCGAGGCTGATCTGAATTTCGGCGTCATCCCGATCTCGCACTCTTACGGGTTCAGTAATCTTCTCACGCCGTTGCTCGCGCGCGGTGTGCCGATGGTAGTCAGTCGTGACCGGACACCGCGCGCTATCCTCGACGATCTTGCCCGCAGCGGCGCAACCGTTTTCCCAGGAATGCCGGTTTTCTATCAGGCGTTTTGTGAAATGGATCAGGTTCCTGTGTTGCAAAAGCTTCGGCTCTGCATTTCTGCCGGCGCCCCCCTCCCGATCGCGGTGGCGAAGAAGTTCCGGGAAAAGTTTAATCTACCAGTGCACTCGTTCTACGGTGCATCGGAATGTGGCGGGGTTTGTTACGACCGCGAAGCGACCAACCCAAGCGAACAGTTCGTTGGCGCGGTAATGAACAACGTTACCCTTGAAGTGGTCGACTCGAACAGACCCGCGTCTCAAGTACGCGTGCGCAGCGCCGCTGTCGGCGATGATTATTTCCCGGAACCCGACAAGGAAAAACTGCGCGATGGAATTTTCGTTCCCGACGATTTATTGGCGCGAGACGGTCCCGGGTTCAAGATCGTTGGTAGGATCTCGGATGTGATCAACGTAGCGGGAAAAAAGGTGAATCCCGCAGAGGTAGAAGCGCATTTGCTTCGCTTCGCCGGCGTGCGACAGGCAGTGGTGTTTGGCCGTCCCGCAGGCGTGGGAGCATTGCGCAATGAAGAAGTAGCGGCCTGCGTAGTGGCGACGCGGGAAGTAGACGAAACTGCTCTCCTGCACTTTTGCCGCAGCGCGCTGAGTAGCTGGCAGGTGCCGAAGCGGATTTTGATCGTGGACTCAATCCCGGCGAATGAACGGGGAAAAATCAGCCGGCGCGAGCTATCGCGATGGTTCTCAACCCGCCGCGACGAACCTTCATCGCGATGATTGGATTCTTGATAAAGCCGTTATATAGGATTTGCTTATAGTGAGAGGAGTAATATGCGGAAATCATCCGGCGAACCCAAATCAATAGAAGCTGACATCGAATTTTCGAATAGTGAAGAACGAGAGCAACCGGAAGGTCCAGACTCTTCGCGGACAGATGAATCGGTCCAAGGGGCGGCTGAGAACGCCGAGTCTGCGCAGTCTGACGACTGGTGGAGCGCTTCGCAACAGGCCGGCGATTGGACGGATCCTGCCCCAAGCGATCCGCCCGAGGACGCCACTCCATCAAAAGAGCCCCGTCCAGCGGACGTCTATTTCTGCGGCCATACAACCTTCTTTCCGTTAAGCCGGGCCCTGCAAGCGATTTCAAAAGAGAAACTTACCGGGGTGCTGCGATCATCTTGGGAACAGGAACGAATCGATCTTTTGGCACGCGATGGCGAGATCATATTTGTCACTACCAGGGACCCTGAGCTTTATTGCCCGGAGACGCCCGCCATTCTTGCTAATGTCGATGAGGGGAGTGCGGCCAATGCACGCGACCAACAGCGGGAAACTGGGACCCCGTTCTTTCTCGCTCTCGCCCGCCAGGAATTGATACCGCGGGAGTCAGCGTTGGAACTGATGCAGCAGCACGGGCAAAAGCTTTTCTCTCAACTTTGGGCAGCCCCGCGGGTCTGGATCAGTTTCGAGAAGAAGGCCGACCCCTTCGAGGACGCTGTAGATTTGCGCGGAGAACCAAATGTCCGTGACTGGGCTATGGAAACCTTGCGTCTTGTTGAGAATGTTGAGGAAAGGGCCCACTTCGACCCGGCGTCGATTCCAGCTTATACAAAAGACGGCTTCGAACGTATCCAAAAGTTGAAGCTGACCCCGGATGAGGCGCAGTTTGCATCCCAATTCAATGGCGCGCGTTCGGTGCAGCAGATTGCAAAGAATCTACGACTCGACTTGAAATCTGCGCGCCAGATGCTCTTCCGCTTTGTGGCCCTTGAAATAGTGGAATGCTGGCCGGGAAGCACAGCGGCAAAACCGGAACAGCAAGGTATCTTTCAGCGTTTTGGACGGATGGCGCGACGCGATCGCTAGTTTCGAACGCGTTTAAGCCGTCGCTCATGAAGAGAAAAGTCTTGGTCGTCGATGTTGGCGGCACATACGTAAAACTGCTGAGATCCTCTAGGGATGAGCGTGAATTTCCCTCCGGACCGCGACTCAAACCACGAGAACTAGTCGCAAAACTAAAGGAAACCGCGCGTGGGTGGAAATTCGATCGGGCTTCGATTGGTTTCCCTGCACCTGTGCACAATGGACGAATCGCAAAAGACCCGAAGCACTTGGGCAAGGGATGGATCGGTTTCAACTTTGCGAGGGCGCTGGGCATTCCGGTGCGTGTTGTCAACGATGCTGCCATGCAGGCGCTCGGAAGTTATCGTGGCGGACGAATGCTGTTTCTGGGTCTTGGCACTGGACTGGGTTCCGCGTTGGTCTGGCATAAGACTTTGATGCCGCTTGAGCTTGGCGATCTGCCGTATCGACACGGACACATCATCGAAGATTACCTCGGCATTCCAGGCTTGGAGTTGTTGGGCGAAAAAAAGTGGAAGCGAGAAGTGGCTTATGCGGTCACCCAGTTAAGAAAATCATTCATTGCCGACTACGTCGTTCTTGGTGGCGGTCTCGTGCATCGTTTCCGTCGCTTGCCGGAGGGAGCGGAACGCGGGCAAAATGAAAACGCGTTTCTTGGCGGAATCCGTTTATGGGAGATCAAAAATCGGTCAAGGAAGCTGAAGTGGTTTGTCTTATGACACGCGATTTCAACGTCGAACGCTTTGCACTTTCGCTGAATATTTGAGCCCTCTTCCCATCCAATGAAATCCTTCTGCTTGCTGCGCTCTTTCCATTACTCATCACACGAGTTTTCGAAAATTCATGACCGTGTCTTGGCGAATTAAATAGACGAAACCGATGCGACTCTGCGCAATCTTGACAACGATTGCTGGATTGGCAGTCTGCGCGTCGTTAGGCGCTACGGGAAACAACATTCCGTCGGAAGGAGACAACGAGACAAATGATGCAAAATGGCAGTTTTCATTGTCCACGTACACCTTCCTCGCGCAGCATGCGCGCGACTATACAAATCCAATCTTTACCGCCGACCGTGACTGGCTACATCTCGAAGCACGATACAATTATGAAGACCTCAAAACAGGCTCCGTATGGTT
>DATBEX010000229.1:0-6387 GCA_036558805.1 Candidatus Udaeobacter sp. | reverse complement strand
CGGAAAGAGCAAAGCCTCAAAGACTTCGCGCTGGGTGGCCGCGGAATCCCGTGGTGGGCAATTCTCGCCTCGCTAATCGCAGCAGAAACGAGTGCAGGAACTTTCTTCGGGACACCCGGAGAAGGGTTCACATTTCGAAACTACACGTATCTTCAACTCGCACTCGGCACGATCCTGGCGCGCATTCTGGTTAGCTACATATTCATCAAACCGTACTACGACTACAGGGTCTACTCGATCTACGAATATCTCACCGCGCGTTTCGGTGTGCCGACAAAGAATGCCGCCTCGGCCGTTTTTCTTTTCACGCGCGTCCTTGCGTCCGGAGCGCGCTTGTATGTGGCAGCGATCGCACTCGCCCTTGCCTACGAAATGATTCGCGGCGTTCAGCCCAGTCAAAAGGAAACGCTTTACATCTACATCGGCGCAATCGTCACGATCGTGCTCCTGACTGCCATCTACACGACGCTTGGCGGAATTAAGGCAGTCATTTGGACAGACTTTATTCAGGCCTCCATTATGATCGGCAGCGCGTTGGTTGCCCTCGGTTTACTCTATTTTTCAATTCCAGGAGGATGGCGGACGATCGTCCATCGTCACGGGGGTTTTGACGTTTCTGATTTCGTTACCACCGGCTTGGATCCCGCTAAGAGTGGTTGGAACCAGATAAAAGGCATGTTCGCAGTGGAATACACGATTTTCGCCGGCCTGATCGGTTCCACCTTCATGACCATGTCCACACACGGTACGGATCAGGACATGGTGCAGCGAATGTTAACCGCCCCGGATGTACGCCGGAGCCGGCGCTCGGTGATCATGTCGGGTCTTGCCGATATTCCGATCGCATTCACGTTCCTTAGCATTGGCCTGTTGCTCTGGGTTTTTTATCAAACGCATCAGGATCCAAAGTTGCCGAAAACGCCAAACGAAATTTTTTGTCACTTCATTCTTTATGAAATGCCAGTGGGCATTCGGGGCTTGCTTCTGGCCGGAATATTCGCAACCGCGATGGGTTCGCTCAGCACAGCCGTTAACGCGCTGGCCACGAGTTTTACCCGCGATTGGTATGAACCCTACATCAATCCGGCTTCTACAAGCGAACACAGTCTGCGCGCCGTGCGCTGGGCCACGATTTGGTTCTCGGTCCTGATGATCGTCGTCGCTTCGGTCACGTCCTATCTCGTAATTGTACATCCCAACATTCGCATCATTCCAATCGTACTTGGGATCTATGGCTATACTTATGGTTCCGTTCTGGGAATCTTTCTCGCGGGGATGTTAACCAAATCGCGCGGAAACGATTTCGGCAACATCATCGCGATGGTTGTCGGCTTCATCGTCGTCGCGATTTTGAGCGGTTTGCCCAACAAAATCGCTGGAATTTTCGGGAGCAAGCTTTACACCCAACCCAGCTGGCTTCCTGTGATGGAGTTTCCGTGGTGGATCTGCTTTGGGTCGATCGTCACTTTCTTCATCGCGATCCTTTTCCGAACCGGGCGCGAGCATCGCCCACCGGACGCGACCCAAGCCCGATACGAAGGCAAAATTGACTGATCACACGTTGCTAATTACTTGACGCGTAACCGCAGTCTTTCTAGACATCCTCAACTCAACTATCAAATATCGAATCCTATGGCCCATGTTGTGACCGACAAATGTAACGGATGCAAATTCACGGACTGTGTAGAAGTGTGCCCAGTTGCGTGCTTTTATGAAATGGAAACCCAGTTAGTCATTCAACCGGATGAATGCATCGATTGCATGGCTTGCGTAGATGTTTGTCCGGTGCACGCGATTTATGCGGAGGCAGACCTCCCGCCGGAATTCACCAAAGACATCGAGTTTAACTCCGTTGAGGCGAACAAAATAAAGGACTTGGGCGGTGAAGCCATCACCGTGAAAAAGGATCCCTTGCCCACTGCGACAGAGCGAAAAGCGGCTCTTGGTTATTGACGCGGGGACGGCCCGCTCGTCATGAAGGACGTGCTGCTGGACATCCGTTATGCGTTGCGCGTGCTTTCGAAGTCACCGGCCTTCACGCTTGTAGCCTTGCTCACCCTGATGCTGGGGATCGGGGCGAACGTGGTCGTCTTTGGAGTGGTGAATGCGGTGCTGTTGCATCCGCTGGGTGTGAGTGATCCGCAAAATCTCTACCAGCTTCGCCACAAGACGTGGATCTACGGCAAACTACTGACTACATCGTATCCTGCGTATAAAGATTACCGGCAGCGAAACACCACCTTCAGCGGGATCGCCGCCTTTGATGGCTATGCTTACGCGAGACTAAGCTGGGGTAACTCGACGAAAAGTGTCAATGGCTATGCGGTCACGGGCAATTATTTCGACCTGCTAGGTGTACAGCCGGAGGTAGGACGGTTCATCGAGGTCTCGGACGACCATGGGCCAAAGTCAGCACCGTATGTGGTGTTGAGTGATAATTTGTGGCGAAGCGTGTTTAACGCCGATCCGAACGTAATCGGGAAGACCGTACTGCTCGACAAAGATCCCTTCACCGTAATCGGCGTGACGCCGGCCGGGTTCCACGGCACAGAGCAATTTGACTGGCCGGATTACTTCATACCCATCGTGAATTCTTTCGAGGCAGACTTCTTCCACAACCGGACGACCCCATGGTTGACGGTGCTTGGTCGTCTGAAGGCGGGTGTGACGCCCGAACAGGCAACGGAAAATCTGAATGCGATCGCTTCCCAGTTGGCACAGGAGTATCCGGAAACAGACAGCGATGTGGAATTGCGGCTGGTCCGTCCCGGACTCAACGCGGAGACGGGTGACGTCATCCGCGGATTTCTTTACGGCGTGACGGTGCTGGCTTTGCTAGTGCTGGTGGCGGCGTGCGCGAATCTGGCCAGCCTGTTTGCTGCGCGCGCGGCCGATCGCGGCCGCGAACTGGCGGTCCGCGTTGCGCTCGGCGCCAGCCGTTGGCGACTCGTTAGGCAACTCATGACCGAGGCGATAGTCGTGTCGGTGATGGGCGGAATAGCGGGGCTGCTGATTGCCCGCATGCTGCTGGATGTGCTGAACCAGTGGCAGTTGTCCAAGAGCGACTGGACGTTTAACCATGTGGTAGACACACGCGTCTACGTCGTGGCTCTCGTCTTGACGTTGGTCAGCGCAGTGCTCTTTGGAATGCTTCCCGTTAAGACAGTGTGGCAGAGCAGTCCGTTGCAGGCGATGAAGAGCGGGCCTGTGGACTCAACGCCTCTGCGCCGGTTTGCCCTGCGCGATTTGTTGTTAGGCGCGCAAATAGCGATTTGCATGCTCCTGGTCACGGCTTCACTGGTCGCGGTGCGCGGGATGGTGCGCATGCTGCACGCGCCGCTCGGCTTCCAGCCACAAGGCGCGATGGTGGCGGACGTGGACCTGCGCCTGGTGGAAGGCGGCGTGCCGACGGAGAAAAGGAAAGCGATGATTGAAGCGGTGTGGAACATCCCCGGCGTGGTGGCGGCTGGCATGATAAGCAGATTGCCCTTTACCGGCGGTCTGCGTGGCATTCCGGTTTTCCCACCAGGGACGAGCGAGTTCACTCTGAACAATTCTGTGCTGGCGTCCTATGTGTTCACCATGTCGCCTGGATATTTGGAGGCCGCCGATACTCGGCTCGTCAGTGGACGGGATTTCTCATGGCACGACAGCGCGACAACGCCGCACGTGGCGATCGTTAACCAAACCTTTGCCCGAAAAATGTGGGGCAATACGTCGGCGATTGGGCAACGCTTCTTCCTGCGAAGGGAAGGCGTTCCCATCGACTTCGTGGAAGTGGTCGGTGTAGTCGAGGACGGCAAATACCACGACATGCAAGAATCGCCGCAGCCGGTGGCGTATTTGTCGTCGTCGCAAAACAAGCAGAGTCACATGATTTTCGTCGTGCGGTCGCCGCGTGCCCAGAACGAAATGACGGCTGCGCTTGAACGCACGGTCAGCGCTCTAGAGCCGAATGCGCAGATCAAGGTGCAGAGCTGGCCCGATGCGCTCAGCGATATGTTGTTCCCGGCACGCGCGGCGACTGTTGCACTGGGCACCATGGGCCTGCTGGCGGCAATGCTCGCGGTGACGGGCATCTTCGGTATGGCGGCCTACAACGTCAGTCGACGGATGAAGGAGCTCGGCATACGCGTGGCATTAGGCGCGCGCACGAGACACGTGATGAGCACGGCTGTAGGGCGGCCAATCGTGTTGCTTATGGTTGGGTCGTTGCTAGGGCTGCTGTCAGGCGTTTTCGCCAGTCGCCTGCTAGGGAACATTGTGTATCAGGCGAATCCGCGAGATCCGACGGTCGTGATCAGCGCAATTCTAACAATGGCCCTTCTTGGCATTATCGCGTCCGCAATTCCAGCGCTGCGAGCGCTTGCCCTCGATCCATCCAGACTCTTGCGAGAAGAGTGAAGAACTGAACGCACTTCGCGTCAGCAGCCACCGAACAAGACGCAGGCTTACTCGCGCTTCTTGCTGCTGCCGAGGCTGATTCCTAAATCGCGCAACTGTCGTACATCCACCTCAGATGGTGAATTCGACATCATATCCACGGCACGATTGTTTTTCGGGAACGCCATCACGTCGCGGATGCTTCGTTCGCCCGCAATCAACATGACCAGACGATCGAATCCAAACGCGATTCCCCCATGCGGCGGCGCGCCAAGATGTAGCGCCCGCAATAAATGGCCGAACTGGGTTTGCCGATTTTCCGGGCTGATGCCGAGAGCCTCAAACATTTTGTCCTGCAACTCCGGTTCATAAATTCGAATACTGCCGCCGCCGATCTCGACACCATTCAAAACGACGTCGTAGGCCTCTGCACGGACCTCGCCGAATTTCTTTTCGTCAAACAGCGGTATGTCCTCCGCTTTCGGTCGCGTAAAGGGATGATGCATGGCGTTCCACTTGTTTTCTTCCTGGCTCCATTCAAACAGCGGAAAATCTGTGACCCAGAGAAAATCCCAGACTTCAGCAACAGGGGTGACGTTTTGCATCTCTGCAATGCGCAATCGCAATCGCCCAAGAACTTCGCAAGCGACTGCCCATTTGTCCGCACCGAAAAACACGCAATCGCCTTCCTTGATTCCCAGTTTCGATTGCAGCGCTGCCTTTTCAGCGTCTGAAAAGAATTTCACGATAGGCGATTTCCATTCGCCGTTCTCAATCTTGATGAATGCGAGTCCTTTCGCGCCGCGCAATTTTGCAATTCCCGTCAATTCATCAGCTTGCCCAATGGTGATGCCGGCAAACCCTTTTGCGTTGATCGCTTTTAGCACACCGCCAGATTCGAGCGCGGAACGAAAAACCTTGAAGCTGCTTTCGCGAAAGACTTCGCCGAGATCGACAAGCTCCATCCCAAAACGGCGATCGGGCTTATCGCTCCCGTAGCGATCAACCGCTTCGTGATAAGTGAGCCGGTCAAAAGGGACCGTGATCTTGATGTTGCGCGTTGCTCTGAAGATTGCCGCAAGCATTCCTTCCGTGACCGCGAAGATGTCCTCTGGCGTGACGAACGACACTTCGATGTCAATCTGGGTAAATTCGGGTTGCCGATCCGCGCGCAAATCTTCGTCTCGAAAACATTTCGCGATCTGAAAATATTTTTCCACGCCCGCGACCATTAGCAGCTGCTTATATTGCTGGGGCGCCTGTGGCAGCGCATAAAATTTCCCTGGCGAGACTCGACTTGGCACCAAAAAGTCACGTGCTCCTTCGGGGGTGCTTTTGGAGAGAATCGGTGTCTCAATCTCGACGTAACCCTGGCTGTCGAGATAATCACGCGTGGCCTTCGCGGCGGTGTGTCGCAACCGCAAGTTACGCGCGAATCGAGGGCGACGCAGATCATAGTACCGGTGGGTCATCCGCAAATCTTCATTCTGTGGTTCGGCATCGACGGGAAACGGCAGATCGTCAGCCCGATTCAGAATCTTCAGCTCGCTTGGAATGATTTCTATGTCGCCTGTCGGGAGATTTGGATTTTCTGTGCCTGCCAGTCGGGCCGCGACGTGACCAGATACCTGAATGACGTCCTCGCTGCGCAATGTATGCGCCTGCTTCGCCAGCTGCGCATTTTCCTCCGGACGAAACACGATTTGGGTCAGGCCTTCGCGATCGCGGAGATCGATGAAAATCACACCGCCGTGATCGCGTGTGACATTCACCCAGCCCGCGAGCCTGACTTGCCTGCCGATGTCGCTTTTGCGAAGTGAATTGCAGTCGTGCGTGCGATACATGGCTAACACAGAAAACACATCATTCTCAACGGAGCGAAGAATCTCTCGAATTTGTGGGTCGGCAAGTAATGGGAGAGGTCTTTCGCTTCGCTCAGGATGACTGCGAGAGAGCACGCTCAATGTGCGATTGCAACTCGTGATTGTCGATGAGCAATTCTTC
>DATBEX010000228.1:0-7093 GCA_036558805.1 Candidatus Udaeobacter sp. | reverse complement strand
AACATAGTAGCAGAAAAACGGCTTGCTCGGATCAATCTGGTTAACCTGGTTCAGCCAGTCAATGGCGTCATCGGCCATCGCGGTGGTAAGGTTCCATGTTCCCGGCGGCTTTCCGACGAATGGATAGATTTGGGTCGTGTTGCGAAACAGATTCGGTTCCCATTGATTAGTGTCACCCCCTACGAAACCATAGAAGTACTGGAAGCCCATCCCAGTTGGCCATTGATCGAACGGCCCGACCTGGCTAGCTTGGTACGTCGGCGTGTTGTGATCCTTGCCAAACCACGAGGTAGCATACCCGTTGTCCAGCAAGATGCGTCCGATCGTCGCCTTGTCTTTCGCGATAATGCTGTTGTAACCCGGGAAACCGGTAGATTGCTCGGAGATCACGCCAAAGCCCGCCGAATGATGGTTGCGCCCAGTAATGAGCGCAGCACGTGTCGGCGAGCAAAGAGCGGTCGAGTGAATCTGAGTGTAGCGAAGTCCTGCGTTCGCGATCCGGTCCATTGCCGGCGTCGGAATGACGCCCCCGTACGTGCTTGGTACGCCGAAACCGGAATCATCGGTCATAATGAGCAGAATATTGGGCGCCTGTTTGGGCGCCACGACGCGTGGCGCCCACCACGCTTTTGATTGGAGGGCGTTGTCCTTGATCACACCCCCAAATTTCGGATCGGGCGGTGGAAGTTGCCTTCCGCTGATGGTTGTCGTCGCGCCGGGAGAACCCGGCGTGCCGGTGGTTTGGATTTGGTCTGCCTGGATCGCGGTGGTTAATGCAATAAACGCGCAAGCTTCAATACTAGTAAAGATAACTTGTCCTGGTGTTTTCATTCGATTTTTACTCCGGTTGCCACTGATCGAAGGACAATTTTGCTGCCCTCCCCTCGACCTGCCTATAGGACTTTGGGCCTACGCGCGTTCGGTATTTGTGAGCTAAACACTTAGATTCTAGCGCCCTCTTGGCGCCTGAACCAGATCCAAACGAGCAGCACCGTGAGAATTGCGTGCAAGAATACTGCTGGCCAAAGCAGAATGCCGATAAAGCCACCGAGTCCGAGATAAACAAAATAAAGCATAGCAAGAGCTATAGGTCAACATTCCACACAGCACGCATGATGGCCTTTTACCAGGCTAGCAAGCAACGCCTAGGCCGATCAACGCGATGCCGGCGATGCGGCTGAGCACGACGCCTGCGCCGACAATCTCCGCACCAAACAATACCTTTACCACGACCGGACGCTATATGACCAACACCAAGCCCATAGCCGCTTCGCCTGCAGAGGCGATGGCGAGCACGCGGTCTTTCATTTCAAAAGGCTGTACCCCCCATCCGCACTCGGACCGCCCAACCCAGCATGAGCAGGCCCGTCGCAGCAATCCAACTCCCTGCTACTCGCACGACAACGCGCGCCCACGCCAGTCGCAGCGAGGTAACCTGTCCAGCCAGAAGTGACACCACCACAAACAACGCAACGGCAATTCCAATGACGCTGAGACCTGGCGCGCGCTGCTGGCTCAAGTCAGTCCCGTTGAGACTACCGTGAAAAACTCCGAGAACGAGCGCACAAGCAACTACTACCCGAAGCGGCAATTGTCGATCCATAACCACTAAGACTCCAAAAGCGACGGTCATGAGTGCAGTCGTCACAGGCAGCGTCAACGGCGTATCCGACGATGCGCCAACGACCGCACCGGCTAACCATGCCGCAGGCAAGACAAACAAAACCACTCGTCCATATTGAGGTCCGCACAACCCAGCGAAGAGAGCCAGCGCAATCACGGGTAGCAAATCCTCGGGAGTCACGACAAGATGTGTTAGTCCGTCATAGAACGGCCCCAAACCAGTGTTCATCAGGTGAGCATGCGCCGATGGCACACCCATCATTAACAGCAAGGTCAGCCACAACACGCGCTTCATGTCAACGCTCCCCACAAAAACACAGCGCCGCCCGCCATCACCACCGCGCCGGCCACCCGTAATACGACGCGTCCTTTTGGCCACCGGTGAATGGTACCAATCGCGATTCCAGTGGCGTGGAGTAAACCGGTGGCGATCACAAACCCGATGCTGTAAAGCAAGCCATTTGCACCGGCTGGTAATTCCGTTCCATGGGCGTGCCCATGAAAAATCGCGAAGAAGCCCACTAGGAATGCCGCAGCCAGCAAGTTTGGTTTCGCCTCGCGCAGAACCATTAATCCCAACGCGATTGCCGACAGCGCGATGCACACTTCGACGCCCGGCAGCTTCAAACCCATCAATCCTAGCATTCCACCAAACGCCATTACCATCGGGAAGGTGACCGGCAACAACCACACGGCCGGCGGGCCGAGTTGCGCGCCCCACAACCCAACCGCCACCATTGCTAACACATGATCAACACCAGAGATCGGATGCTCAAACCCACTGACGAACCCAACCGCTTCGCCACCGCGCGTGTGAGCAAATGCCGTGAGTGGCCATAGGAGCAACGAGAGTAGAAATAAGCGCTGCCTGCTCATCTGATCGCTCCCAACAAAATCGCTGTTCGTTGAATCGTCCAAAACGCGCCAACCGATCCGACCGCGTAACCGGGCAACGCCTGCACCCAGCGTGGCCAGCGGATTTGCAGTTGCCGGAAAGAACGTCCGAGTAACACAATTAACATAACAAAGGTAACCTGGCCGGCCTCGACTCCGACGTTAAAAGTCAGCAGCGCCAACGGCAGATCTTTCCGGGGCAAACCGGCACTTGTTATCGCGCTGGCAAACCCGAAGCCATGAACCAATCCAAATGCAAAAGCTACGACCCATGGGTGCTGGATCGTGAAGCTTGTTTCGCCTCGCCAACAGCGAATGATTTCTGGTCCGAGAAACAGAATGCTCAACGCAATCGCCGCGTTCAGCGGAGCGACGGGCATCTGCGCGTAGCCGAGTGTCGCAATGGCGAGGGTGATAGAATGAGCAACAGTGAACGCGGTCACTGTCTTTACCAGCATCCATCGGTTCTTCACTATTAACATGAGACCCAGCACGAACAGCAGATGATCTAGACCGAACAGGATATGACGGATACCTTGAACGATGTAGGTGCCAGCCACTCCCAACCACGTCTGCGATGCAGCAATCTCCACCCATGGCTGGGAAGGACGGGCGATGGTTGTCCACGTCCTGCCGTCGAGGATCTCGACACGCACCAACACATCGGTGATCGTTAATTGAAGACCGGTGAACTCGATTCGCTTGCCAGCCAGCCCATTCGGTCCGGCATCGATCCAGCGCCGTTCAAGGAGCGAATCCGCGAGTTCTTGCTCGACAGGCTCTTTGAGGTTCTTCACGTCGCCAGGCATCGTTAGGATGATAGGAAGGCGCATGCCCGCGAGAACCGGTGTACGCCACAACACAATAAATTGCTTAGGCGACGTCTCTTTAATTTCCAGATACGCTGGTCGCGCTTCATGCGCCTGCGCTGTGGGAAAGGCCGCCAAGCTGGCGAGCAGAAAAATCGCGACAAACCAGAGGTGGCATTGCTTCGAACCAGTCATAGCCCGTCGCCTAAGGTAGCGGGAATCTCTTTTTGGGAGGAGGTACCGGGGCACCCGCAGTCCGCTTTTCGGGAGGAGCGGGCAGAAGCACCGTGTACTTATCCCTCATTGTCTGGTAGGCCTTTTGCCAGGCTTGCGCTTTCTGCTGACTTAGCCACGCAGTTTTTACGTCCGACTCAACTTCCTCAAAAGCCGGAATTCGGCCAGGAATAACAGTATCGACAAACACCAGGTGCCAGCCATAGCCGGACTCAATGGGTCCCTGCCACAAGCCAGGCTTTAATTTCTCAAGAGCTACTGCAAATTGCGGCCCGAATTCTTTTGCAATCGCGCTGGGCGGCCGATCGCCATAGTAATCCTGGTACATGAACCGGTCTGCAACCGACGCGATTTGCGGCGAGTCTTCGGGTTGCCCGGCAATCCTTGCCAGCAGGTTCGCGGCATCGTCGTGAGCATTCTTGCCACGCTTATCGGGAGAAAAATAAACATGTCGGAAGCTATATCGACTAGGAAGTGCAAATTTTTCGGTATTCTTCTCGAACCAGGCTTTCAGTTCTGCCGGCGAAGGCTCGTGTGCCGCGGCAACGTCCTCAGCAAGAAACTGCACTTTCTGCGCCATGCGCCGCTTAATGATTGTGTCGTCCTTGTCCAACCCCATGGCAAGGCCCTCACGATAAAGGACCTCCTCCTTTATTTTGTCTTCCAGCATGGCCTGAAACTCCTGTGGAGTCGGCGGACGCCGCCACTGTGATTCAAAATAGCCGGCCATCGTGCGAAGGTCGTCGAGCGAAACGACAATCTGTCGAGGAGACTCAATCCCGATCCGGCTGCGGTTGGTGTAAACATAGACACCAAAGAGTAACAAGCCGATGAGCAAAAAATGCAGAAGAGGTTCGCGCAACCAACGCTTCATGGCGGTAAGAAAGGAACGCACGTGGGAATGTCGCCTTGCGGGCTGCGGCTCGTTCATTACCGGCACTTCGTTCACTGACAGTCCCGAACTAGACTTGCAAGAGAACATTGAGGCCCCTTCCCAGTCGATCTTTTTGATCCAAGCCCTGCGCCTTTTATTGAAAAACCTTCAGTGGACTGAGCTCCGCAACCGCAGGGATAATTTCGTAATTGGCGTATCCGAACTCGTTGCTGCGCACACCCATGTACTTACTACCCACTTTGTAGACTGCGGTCTCGATCGGTGTTCCGACCATGCTCGTTACAATCTTTCCGTTATTGATGAAATAAGAACCAGAGTCGCCGATATAACTCCTGTCCGCTATGTCTCCGACTTCGCTTGGTTCCTGAAACCGGCGTCCGACATAACGCGCCTGGTACTGGCCTTGGTTATCCGCATACTTTTCGGTGACATATCCAGGCTCGACGGGAGTTGCAGGTTTGCCTGATGGGCTTTTACCTGAGAAGCCGTAAATGATCTGATACTTGTCGCCTGTGACGTTGTTCTGCACCCAAACGCTCTTGCCGACAATCAGGGCTTTGATCTGCTCACTGGTAAGCGCCACTGCTCCTTGCTTCTTCAGATCGGCGACGGTGGGACCTCTCTTAACTCCCTTCAGAGCGTCAGAACTCGGCGTGTACCAGATTGGCGAACTCCAGGCGCGCTCCTGAAGTGTGGCGGGTACTACATCCGGAGGCATGACTCCAATCTGTTTTGCCTGGATGGTTGTCCAGCGCGGCGTCGGAATTTCGAGCACCCGCGCATAGTAAAAAGCATGCAGGCTCGGATCGAAGTTGGGATCGGTCCAAGCGCCCTTGAGTTCCACCGATCCAATTGAGTTTGTATAAGTCGCATTCTCAACGTCTACGGTGCTGCCGATTGGTGGTACGACGCCGGTCAACTTGTCCGGCTTGCGGTCCCCCGCCCAGACAACATCGTAAACCTTCTCGAAGCTCTGCCCGCTTTGTGACCATCCCTTTACAATCTGAATTCGATCAAGGTTACCTGATGTCGGGTCTTTTGCGGCCCAGACCACAAACGTCGGAGCCTTTGCTGCGGAGGGTGGTAGATCACCGCCCATCGGTACACCTTTGGCGTAGCCGGTCTTTATCCAGTCTTTTTCGTTTGTCGTATCTGCGGCGTACTCCCATCCCCCGAAAAGGCGGACCTTGATCTGCGGTCCGCTCGTGCCAAAGGTTTCCTTACGTTTCATAGCATCAAATATGGAAGCGCGAGTATTTTCCTCCGCCCAAACGCCTGTTAGACCTCCAGTTCCAATGACCCGTGGATCCATACCAGCTACCACGAGACCGGATAAACGCAGTTTTGGTGTTCCATCTGCTTTCGCCGCCTGACCAAAGAAGTTGTTTTGGCGGTAAGGAACGGCGGTGTTATGTGAGTCCGACGCAGCTCCGAATCCGAACTTATAAGGGTTATAGCCCTGCGTATCTTGCATCGAGAGGCCGTCCTTGAGAGCCTGCCGTGCGTAGCTGCCGACAATATGCGGAAAGCGACCTTCAGGGTCGCCCAGAAGAAACGACATGATCTCGAAATTCGCGAACTCATCGGTAGGCGAGAGTAACGGGTGCGTTTCCGAAGTACCTTTCATCTGTTTCATTTCGATCAATTTTTCGTTGCGATCACGCGACGCGGCATAAGCGGCGTCGATGGGACGTCCAAAGGAGTCGACGTCGATGGGATACATGCGGCCGTCACTCAAATTCGCGTTGTGTGAGATAGCGAGCAGCTCGTTCCCGGCCTTGCGCTGGCCATCCATCCACTTCCACAGGTCTTCAGGATGATAAGAATCCAGAGCGCTAAAGGGCATCTCTGGAATCTGGGCACAATCCCTAAAAAAGATGTTTCGGTGAAGGTTCATGTTGTTCGGCATCGCAGTCCATTCGTAGGAACAGAATGCCGTAAATTTTCCGGGTTGGTTCGCCTCGTTAGCCATCTTTGTGTTCTCATCCCAGACGGTTTTGGCGACCGCGGGAGACATAAGGGCTTTGTCCACTTTTCCTCCCAGCATGTTGGTGAGAACGTAAGTGAAGACGCGGTCGGCCTCGGCAACCGACTCGTTCTTCAGGATGAGAGGTTGCGCTGCCGGCAGTTTGCTGATGGGCGAGTTTGGATCGTTCGCCAGCTTGGTCACGCCGACGTACTCGGAATGATCGGTAACACCCGCAAAATCGAGCGGAGTATCTATTTTGACGTCGAAGCCGAGGGGGTGCTTGATCGGCTGGCCCTTGAAGTATTTGTAGGCGTCTGCCGGGCCAGTGAGACGATCCCCACCCAGCCACGCATCGAGCGACCAACTCGTGTGGACGTGCGTTTCGCCGAAGTAGGCGTTGCGCTCGGGGTTCGGTTTCGGCTGAGCCAGTACCGAGGTTGCATCAGAGGAGCCCGGCGTGCCGGTGATTTGCTGAGCAATTGACGATGTGGTCGTTAGGGCAAATGCCGCGCACAACGCTGCGGACCGTTGAATGATGGGTTTCAGCTTCATGTTTTGGGTTGCTTGGTTTCGATTTGCTTAAAAGCAGCGTTAACAAATTGCCATATCGAGCGCGATAAGAATATTGGCCTTTAGTGCAATAGGAACCCTGCCCTGCAGAGCTTCGCT
>DATBEX010000227.1:0-4206 GCA_036558805.1 Candidatus Udaeobacter sp. | reverse complement strand
TGACTAACCGAAAGGAATGTTATGCTTTGGACAATATTCGTGATCTTGCTGGTGCTTTGGCTCCTTGGCTGGATCGGCTTCCATGCAATGGGCGGGTTCATTCATATTCTGCTCGTCATTGCGATTGTGGTGCTGATCATCCAGTTGATCCAGGGTCGCCGGTCGCTCTAGATTAAGTCAATGCCCCCAATGCGCATCGTAGGAATTATCCTGATCGTCATCGGCATCATCGGATTTGCCTGGGGCGGTCTGGGGTGGACGACGAAAAAGAAAGACGCCCAACTCGGACCACTTGAAATCAGTCACAAGGAAAGCCACGGGATTGCTTTTCCGCCCGTGGCGAGCGGCATTTGCCTGGTAGGCGGAATTGTGCTGGTAATCGTCGGCAGCCGAAAAACCTAATCTCCGGCTTTTAGCACGGCGAAGGTCTTGCTGCCTTTCCGATCCAGGTAGAGAAGAACACCTCGCTTCGGATCGGCTTTACCAAGTGTTTCTCGGAATGATTGCACGTTGGTCACCGGTTTGCCGTCCACTTCGGTAATCACGTCTTCACGTTGAATGTCCTGGGCGGCAGCGATGCTGTTATCCTCGACATCAGTGACAACTACGCCTTGCTGGACCGGAAGATGAAGACGCTCTGCGACATCTTTGGTCAACTCCTGTACTTGCAGGCCAAATTTGCCGATATTTTCCTGCTTCGGCTGCGACGGCTGGATTGGCAACGTATTCGATGCTGGCGTTATCTCGTTGGGTAACTCTCCAGTTTTGACCGGGACTGTAATACTCTGACCTTTTCGCCAGACCGTCAGCTGAACGTTTTGGCCGATCTTCTTTTTCAAAATCTCATGCTGCAGTTGTGAGTCCGATTCGATGGCCGTTCCATCCACGTGCGTAATTACATCGAACGGTCGCAAATCACTTCTGGAAGCGGGCGCATCGGCTTCGATTGTGCGAACCACAACGCCTTTCTCGGTGCCTTTAAACAAATCGCGGATAGTGGGGTCGTCGCCGAGTGTCTCGATGCGAATTCCCAGCCAGGGACGCATGATTTTGTGACCGGCAATCAGTTCGGTGCCAATTTCTTTAGCCATGTTACTAGGGATCGCGAAGCCCAGTCCGCGGTTCATCCCGTTGATCAGCGTGTTCATTCCAATCACTTTGCCGTCGATATCGCACAGCGGTCCTCCGCTATTGCCCGGATTAATCGATGCGTCGGTCTGCAGATAATCGGAGATGGAGTAGGCCCCTGTCTGAAGCAGTTTGCTCCGGCCCTTGCCGCTTACCACGCCGTAAGTGAAAGTGTAATCAAGCTTAAACGGGGCGCCGATCGCGAACGCAAACTGGCCTACGCGCACGCCATCACTGTCGCCAAGCTGGACGACGGGCAAGTCTTTGGCGTCGATCTTGATAACCGCAATATCAGTCTTTTCATCGGTACCCACGATCTTCGCTGGAAAATTACGGCCATCTCTTAGTTTCACGTCTATCTTGTCTGCCCCTTCGACGACGTGAAAATTTGTAAAGATGTAGCCATCTGGCCGAACGACAAAACCGGAGCCTTCGCTTTGAACCGGTCGTGGTGCGCCTGGGTTTCGCCGTTGATTGCTTTCATCGGGCGGACCCTGGAAAAACAAATCATCGAGAGGCGAATTTTCGGCGATATCGTTTTTCTTGGAAACCTCTATAATAACAACACTTGGGGCGACTGTTTCAAAGACTTTTGCAAAAGCATTATTCAGTTGATGAACGACATCTTTGCCAGCTTCAGCCACCGCGGCAGGAACGGTTGCCGTGGGGACAGCCTCCGGTTGCGCGGCAGACGATGTACTGATCGCGACGCACAGGGTCAAAATGGATAAGCGCATTAGTTCGAATTTGGACAGTGCGGAACATGCAACGTTCAACTGGATACGTCCAATCACAGCTTGTTCAAAGGTAGGAACGCCGTCCAATCCCCTGCCTGGCACAGTGCTGGACGACGCCCGCATGCCCGGCGGCCCACCCGGGAATAGGCGCACGTTCAAGAGGCGGTTCGTTGTTCACGCTTGCATCGTCATTTTAATACTGTTCTGGGCCACGGCGGTTGGCCCCGAGCCTTCTGCTCACATCTCAATTTCCCCCAGCGAACTCGTTCGGGCTGTCACGATTAAACGTGACTCGCTCATTGAATTGTGTCTGATCGACCACGTCGATCCAAACGGCCACGACGAGGGAGGGCGGACGCCGCTATTGATCGCAGCGTCGCAACAAGATTGGAAAACTGCGCAGCGACTTATCGATGCCGGTGCGTTTGTCGATCTGGCCGACAAAAACGGGTTTACGCCGATGATGGCGGCTGCCACGTACGGTAATCTCGAAGCTTTTCGGGAATTGCTCGCGCGTTCGACGAATCTTCGCGCAGAAGCTCGCTGCAAAGATGGCAGCGATTTGCTGGGAGCGGCGCTCGATGGCGGCAATCGCGAAATCGTCAGATCGGTTGTAGAACGTTTGCCCAGTTCGCCACAATGGCGAAGCAGCACCCAGCGTGCTCTGCAAGCCGCGCTGACGACCGGGGACAAAAGCGAGATCCAGCTGCTGCTCAGCAAGCACACCGCGCCCCCAACGCCTGAAGGAAAGACCGTGCCACTGCTCGCCTATGCAATTGCCCGAAACGACTCATCCCTTTTCAACATGCTTCTGACTTGTGGGGCCGACCCCAATACGGTTCTGCCATCGCGTGGCGACCGTGATTTTCTGGCGCTGCTTCCCTCTAAATCGTTCAGCAGTTACGTTCAAGACGACAATGGATTGACCGTGTTGATGCTGGCAGCGGGGCTTGGCCGGGAAGATTATCTGCACGCTCTTCTCGGGGCGGGTGCCAGCCGGAACAATTTGACAAGGCGCAACAAAATGTCAGCGCTGGACATCGCCGCGGAAACCGGCCACTGGCGTTCCTCGCAAATTCTTCTCGGCAGTGGACCTTCTCCAGATCAATTGCGCGTCGAAATTTCCCTCGCTTTGCAACGAGTTGCTCTTTTTAAGAACGGCGTGCCGGTATATCGCACGCAATGTTCCACCGGTCGCCAGGGGTACGCTACACGCAGAGGTGACTTCGTAATCACCAACAAGGAACGGAACCATCGTTCCACTATTTACCATGTTGAGATGCCCTATTTTATGCGCCTGAGCTGCCTCGACTTCGGAATGCACGCCGGAATCGTCCCGAATTATCCGGCCTCACACGGTTGCATTCGACTGCCTGAGGAAGCTGCTCGCAAATTTTTTTCTGAGGTTCCTATCGGAACGCTGGTGACGGTTCAATGAGGTAGCGCGTGCCTCCGGCTTGCGCCGAAATACTCGCAAGCGAGGATGCTCGCGATACCATAGCCGGCGTCGAACGTTGAAAAATCGTCACGTGAAACCTTTATTCTTATTCGCACCCGGGGCAGGCGCGCCGTCGTCGCATCCCTGGATTCAAAATTGGAAATATCGTTTGTCCGAGATCGGAGACGTCGAGACGTTCGATTACGATTACATGCGCGAGGGCCGGAAACGTCCCGATCTCTTGCTAAAGCTTATCGCGGCGCATCGAAGAGCATTGGGTGACGCGAGAAAACGACATCCGCGCGTCCCAACTATTTTGATTGGCAAGAGCATGGGTGGCCGCGTGGGATGTCATCTCTCGGTGGAAGAAAAAGTAGATGGACTGGTTTGTCTCGGTTATCCACTCTGTGCGATGGGCCATCGCACAAGACTTCGAGACGAAGTGTTGCGTGCTCTGAATACACCAATTCTCTTTGTGCAGGGTACGCGCGATTCGCTTTGCCCGTTGGATCTCCTGCAGCGGGTTCGAACAGAGATGAAAGCGTCAAATTTCTTGCATGTGGTTGAAGACGGAGATCATTCCTTGCGCGTGCCGAAGCGCCAGCGGCAAACAAGCGGCGAGACACAGATCGAAATCGATCAAGGAATCTTCCAATCGGTGGCCGAGTTTCTTTCCGGAATAACTGGGAAAGAAGAACGTTAACGCCGCAGGTATGGTTGCAAACAGACCCTGTCTCGCAGAGTTTGTTTGTCTAACCGGCAGGAAATTCGTGACGATATTTCTGCGGTCGTTCGCCATATGTTGCCAATACCAATCACGAGGAGAAACCCTCCTCCTGTTTCCGTCCGCGCTGGCCAGGTCGAATTCGTCAAAGTTGGGACGGACCGTTGGAGATGGCGCGA
>DATBEX010000226.1:0-4222 GCA_036558805.1 Candidatus Udaeobacter sp. | reverse complement strand
TACTTTGCCGTTCAGCAAGTACAGGATCATTGTGCCCACCAGAATCACGGCGTCACGCGTGATTACGAGAACCGGAAACCAGACGGGAAAACTACCGTATTCAGGGTCGGATTCGCTCCAGTTGCTGATGCTCAATGTGATGATACCGCTCAAGAGCAAGCCTTTGTCCGCAATTGGATCGAGATACACTCCGAGCCTGCTGCGTTGATTGTAGCGGCGCGCAACGTATCCGTCCAGGCCGTCGCTTACCGCCGCAAGAATAAAAATGATGATCGCCGCGTAACGCTGCCATTCGAGCGGCTGCCCGCGCTTGATGCTCTCACCATAATAAATCGCCATGGTCACAAAAGCCGGGATCATCAAGATCCGAACGACGGTGATCTTGTTGGCGGTAGTCATCCGGGAAATTTAACGCAAGCGTCCTGCCTGCGAGCAAACAAATTCGCGGAGCAGGAAACCCACAGACTCGCAAACGTTATTTGGCAATCGCCTCGGGCTTTGTTGCGGGGATTTTGAACGCTTCGATTTGTTTTTTGATCTCGTTCGCAAAACTTGCCGCGCCGGCTCCGTTTACGACGCGATGATCGAAGGTAAGCGAAAGCGTAATGACTTCGGCGCTTTCGTTTTTCTTACCATTTGGAATCAATTCGCGATGAGCTGTGCCGACGAAAAGCGTGCCAACTGATGGCGGGACAACGATCGGCGCGCCTGCTTTTACCCCGAACGCGCCCAGACTCGTGATCACAACCGGAGCGTTCATCGCATCGACACGGCCCACTCGAGTCGCAGCAACAGTTTCGTTGTAAATCTTCACGAATTCCGGCCAGGACTTCTTATTGGCATCGACAATCACGGCTGTTGCGAGGCGATCGCCTTCCAGCGCTACAGCAACACCAAGGTCGAAATTCTCGTTCTCAACGATCCGGTCGTCTTCCAGGATCAAGCGACGAAACGGTGGATGTTTTTTTATGGCTTGCGTGACAGCCCACGCGATCATCACTGAAGGCGACGTAGCATGTTTCCCATTTTTCATCTTCGCCGTATCACGGGCCTTGCGAATTGCATCCCACCGCGCATCGATCTGTAAGTTGGCGGGAATGACGTGAACGAGTTTGCGCGTGATCGTGGGTGATAGCGCAGGTTCGACTTTGTAGTGGCGCCTGTCCTCAGGCGCAATCTCTGGCTGTTTGCGGCTGGGGACAGCCGCCTCTACAGATCCTGGCGATTCCTTTGCCGCTTCTTCAGATTCATCCGCCAGTGACGGCTCGTCGGTTATGATCGTGCCGAGCTCCTGGCCGATTTCAACGGTGTCGCCCACCTTTGCTTTCCATTCACCCATTGCGCCAGCAAAAGACGACTGAATGGGATAGACGGCTTTATCGGTTTCAACTTCGCAAAGGTCATCATCAAGCGCGATCGTGTCCCCGGGATTTTTCAAAAGCGACACCACTTTTGCGTTGCGGATCCCTTCACCCATCACTGGAACGGTAATGATTTGTACGCGGCGTCCTGTAGCCGGGGTCGATGACCCCGGTGGTGAAAGTTCTGGCTTTGGTTCAGCGCGTCCGGAATCAGCGATTCCGGCTACAGCTGCGCGTTCGTGCTTCGTCTGAACGGAACGCTGGATTGCAGCGACGATCCGCTCAACGTCCGGTAACGCCGCATACTCGTAAATCGGATTGTAACCGATCACAACGTTTGCCTTACTGACGAGAACCGGCGGACTGAACATTTCATTCCACAAATCGGGTCTGCTTGTGATGTGAGAAATGATCATTTGGCCGACACTGCAGTTTTCGGTGTCCTCCTGAACGACGACCAGACGCCGGGTTTTACGTACCGATTCCTCAATTGCGGCTTTGTCCCACGGCACGATCGAACGCAGATCGATCAAATCGACGCTGATGTTCTTATCGATTTTGTTTAAAGCTTCGACCGATTTTTCGACCGTATTACCCCAGGCAACAACCGTGACATCGGAGCCACTGCGCAATCTGTGTGCCTGACCCAACGGGACTGCGCGGATCGGCTCGGAGTATTCGCGCTCCGCCCAAAGCATGTGTTTGGGAATAAAAAAGATCACGGGATCCTCGCACTGCATTGCAGTCCACAGCAATCCCGCGGCATCAGCCGGTGTGCTTGGAATCACAATGCTTAAACCGGGATAATGCGCGAGCGCCGATTCGTTCGCCTGACTGTGCCATAAGCTTCCGCCTGGCAAATACGCTCCATACGGCGCATAGATCACCGCGGGGCAAGTCCAATTGCCAAACGTTCGCCAGCGCAGTGTCGAAATGTTTGTGACAAGCTGATTGAATCCCGGGTAAATAAAATCAATGAACTGAAGTTCGAAGACCGGGCGTTTGCCGTACGCGGCCAGACCGCAGGCCACACCGAGGATTGTCGATTCAGCAAGAGGTGAATTGAACACCTGTTCGGGAAACTCAGTTGAGAGTTTCTGCGTCAGACGGAACACGCCGCCCTTTGGATCCTCAATATCCTCCCCAAAGATCACGCGTCGCGGATCTGCCTTCAGGCCCGCACGCAGGGTCTTGTTCACCGTGTCCCCAATTCGATATTTCCCAGGTGGAAGGATTTCCTCGTCAAGCTTTGGAGGCGATTTGGTAACATTGGCAAGTAACTCGCTAGGCGAAGGGTCCTCAGCTTTTTCTGCCTCGGAATACTCATTGCGAATACGCTCCTTAATTTCGTTATCGAGCTGTGCGAATTCCTTGGCACTGATCACACCTTGCTGGATCAGTTCATCCTTCCAGCACTTAAGAGGGTCCGATTTCTCAAGCGTCTCCAATTCTTCGGCGCTGCGATAAAGTTTCTGGTCGTCGGAGCTGGTGTGACTGGAAAGGCGCTCCATTTTGATCCAAAAAAAGAACGGCCCGACTCCGGCACGGATTTTCTCGAACGCCTCCGCGGTGGCATCGTAAACCTGTTGCACATCCTGTCCTTCAATCTGACGCCAGTTGTCGGGTTCAAGCACCTTGAGCACGAGTGGATTGTTTTTCCGCGTCGGCATGCTGATGCCGTAACCGTTGTCCTCCACAAGGAAGAGCATTGGGAGCTTCTTTTCTTTAGCAAAACAGAGCGCCTCAAAGAAATCTCCCTGTCGCGTCGCAGCGTCACCGACTGTTGTAACAACAAGATTTCTCTTGCCGTCGAGTTGAATCCCCCAGGCGATGCCACAAGCCGGGAGCAACTGCGAACCGGTCGGCGTTGGCACACTCCAAATGTGCAGGTCCGCATTGCTGTAGTGCGATGGCATTTGGCGGCCGCCGCTCCCGGTGTTGCGCTTTGCAAAATATTCAAGACCAAGTTCCCGCGTTGTCATTCCGCGCCCAAGAACAAGACCGCGGTCGCGATAATACGAAACGATATAATCGTCCGGTTCCATTTGGATTGAGACCGCTGCGAGCGCCTCGTGGCCCATTCCAGAAACATGAAAATGCCCCTTGCCCTGACGATTCAGATTCTGTTCGCGCAGGTCCGCATGGCGGCTCTCCAGAATCGTCGTCAGGAGTCGTAGTTTATCTTCCTTGCTGAGTGCGGGCATACGGCATGATCTTACACGGCACTTACAGATCGACAATCATACGGATTTGTTTCGAATAAAAAATGCACCCCGAAACGACAACATCAAAATCAGGAGTGATCGAGCGCTACCGGGAGTATCTTCCAATTGCCGAATCGACACCTGTTATTTCCCTGGGCGAGGGGAACACGCCGGTCGTTTTCTGCCGGCGTTTAAGCGAACGGGTCGGCCGCGCCGTTTTCGTGAAAAACGAAGGCCTGAACCCAACCGGCTCCTTCAAAGATCGCGGAATGACCGTGGCTGTATCGAAGGCGATCGAGCACGGCGCAAAAGCTCTGATTTGCGCTTCAACGGGAAACACGTCGGCTTCAGCGGCAGGGTACGCAGCGCGCGCAGGAATTTCATGCGTCGTGATTTTGCCCGCTGGAAAAATTGCCACGGGAAAATTGCTCCAGGCGTTTGCCTACGGAGCGAAAATCGTCGCAATCGATGGTAACTTCGATGATGCGTTGCGGCTCGTGCGTGAGCTGGGCGAAGGCGGCGATTTTGCCATTGTAAACTCGATCAATCCGGACCGGATTGCGGGACAGAAGACCGCCGCATTCGAGATTGTTGATGTCCTCGGCGACGCTCCCGATTTTCATCTTTTGCCGGTGGGCAACGCTGGAAACATCACCG
>DATBEX010000225.1:0-14865 GCA_036558805.1 Candidatus Udaeobacter sp. | reverse complement strand
GATTTTCAACACGCAGTTGCCAATGTCCGAACGTGCGAAGGCGGTTTTCAGCTCTGGAAAATTTTATGCGGGCTGGTACCCGCGCCAGTGGCTCCTGAACGGTGCAGACAAGGTCGACAATCTGCATGCGACGTTACGTGGCCATGTCGATTATGCTGCGCGCACGAGCAAGCGTTTGGCCCGTGGTTTGTTTCACGCCATGGCGCGGTTCGGTCCGAAATTGGATCGTGAGCAATTGTTGCTCTCGCGTTTTGTCGGAATTGCAACGGAACTGTTTGCCATCAGCGCGACTTGCTCCTACGCGCAATGGTTGCTTGGCCAGGGCAAGCCTGCGGATGAAGTCCTAACCGTCGCAGATTATTTCTGTCGCTCCGCGAGAACACGAATCGATCATTATTTCGCCGGCACAATGCGCAACGTGGACAAACGCGGCTACGCTTTGGTGCAGGATTTGCTCGCGGGAAAACACGAGCTTCTGCGCGAAGGTATGGTTTAGGTGCGCGTTTCGCGTAATCCCTGGCGGACAGGCATTCGCCATCAGGGGCGAATCGCTGGATTGCAGCCTTGATTCTGCTGCGGATTTTTGTTTCGATCGCAACGTGTCTGTCGACGAGGACGAAGCCTCGAAAAGTCGAACTGCATTAAGCGAGCAAAAAGGCTCGATCGCGTTTACGACAACGCATTGGAGCGTGGTGCTGGAAGCGCAATGTCAATCGCGTGCAGCGCAGGAAGCATTGGAAAAGCTTTGCCGCACGTATTGGCGACCTGTGTACGGCTTTATCAGGCGCCAGGGTGTTGGAATCGAGCAGGCCGAAGATCTTACGCAGGGATTTTTTTCGTTGTTGTTGGAACGCCGAGATTTCGATGCTGTCCGCAAGGAGAAAGGACGCTTGCGTTCTTATCTCTTAACATCGCTAAAACATTTCATCGCCAGCGAGCAGCGCCGTACGATGACGTTGAAACGAGGTAGAGGACAACAGCCGATTCCGCTGGAAGAACTCAGGGCGAACTCGGAGATCGCGATGGAACCAGCCGATCTTCTGAGCGCTGACCGCCTTTATGAGCGGCGCTGGGCTTTGACATTAATGGAACAGGTGTTGCACCGACTGAGGGACGAATACTGCACAGCAGGGAATGCCGCGTTGTTTGAATCGCTGAAACAATTGCTGCCCGATGAACCGGGCGCACAGCCACGCGCGGCAATCGCATCACAGCTGGGCATGACGGATAATGCCCTTCGACAGGCCTTCCACCGGTTTCGCCACCGTTATCAACTCTTGCTGCGCGAAGAAATCAGTCACACTGTCGCCGTGGCCAGCGATGTCGAAGATGAGTTACGACATTTGATCAGCGTGTTGCGCACGTAACGTATGCCAGAATTAGGCGCAGTACATGATGAGGAGCGCGCGGGCGACTCTCACACCATGAGCAGCGCACCCAGGGTTTGCCAAAAGTGCGGCGCGGAAATCTTTGCCGACGCACCCGAAGGCCTTTGCACAGCTTGCCTGTTTGAAACGGGTCTGAATCTGCTCGCCCACGATTCTGTAGCTGGGATCGGCGATCCCGGACGCCATGATGTCACGCGATCACCGCACCGCAAGAAAACGCCCGGATCAGTCAAGACCTTCGCCGACTTTGGGGACTATGAATTAATGGAGGTAATAGGGCGAGGTGGCCAGGGTGTGGTTTATCGCGCGCGGCAGAAAAGTCTCAACCGCATCGTAGCTCTCAAAGTGATTGGGCTCGGGCATTGGGCTTCCGACGCGCATCTCAAGCGCTTTCGTCGGGAAGCCGAAGCCGCAGCAAGCCTGGATCATTCCGGAATCGTCCCCATCTACGAAGTCGGTGAGCGCGATGGATCCTGCTACTTCAGCATGAAATTGGTTGAGGGCGGACAGCTCGACGCGCTGGTCAAGCGCGAGCCAATGCCCATCCGGCAAGCGGTTGAATTGATCGCGAAGGTAGCGCGCATCGTGCACTACGCTCATGAGCACCGCATTTTGCATCGCGACATCAAGCCAGGAAATATCCTGCTCGACCAAAAAGGCGAACCACATCTTACGGACTTTGGTCTTGCGCGACTCGTGGAGACTGAAAGCACGGTTACGCGCACAATGGAGATATTGGGCACGCCCAGTTACATGGCACCGGAGCAAGCCGTGGGAAACAACGAGTTGGTCAGAAGTGTGACCGATGTTTATGGACTTGGCGCAGTTCTTTACCAGTTGCTCACGGGTCAGCCACCCTTTGCCGGTGGAACAACGTACGAGACAATCAAACTTCTGTTGGACACAGAGCCACGGCAACCGCGCTCTTTGAATCCGAAGATAGATCGCGATCTCTCGACGGTCTGCCTCAAATGCTTGGAGAAAGATCCTAATCGTCGCTACTCCTCGGCACTCGGGTTAGCCGAGGATCTTGAACGCTGGTTGAAGCACGAGCCCATCCTGGCCCGGCGCACCGGAATTTTCACGCGAGGAAGGAAATGGGTGCGGCGCAATCCAACCAGCGCACTTTTAGCCGCGTCCCTGGTCGCTCTGGCGGCAGCCGGGGCTTGGATCATTTCGAAAAGTGAATTCATCCGGCATCCCCTAACGACTGGCATCGCCGTTTTGCCATTCGAAAATCTTAGTGATGAGAAAGAGCATGCGTTCTTTGCGGACGGCGTGCAGGACGACATTTTGACCAAGCTGGCGAAAATCGCCGACCTGAAAGTGATCAGTCGCGGCAGCGTGATGCAATACCGCGGTAAACAAGACGTGCAGCAGATCGGAAACGCACTCAGTGTGTCGCACGTGCTGGAAGGAACGGTGAGACGTTCTGGCGGGAAACTGCACGTGAATGCGCAATTGGTTGACGCTCGCACCAACGAGGACATCTGGGCGGACGAATACGACCGGGACTTGACTGATGTGTTCGCGATTGAAGCGGAAGTAGCGCAGTCCATCGCCAATCGACTTAGAGCCAAAGTTTCAGCTCGCGAAATGGCGGCTATACAAGAACGACCGACCAGGGACCTGGTGGCCTACGATTTTTATGTCCGTGCGATCCCTCTGATTGACTCGATTCCTGCCAGTTCATGCCCGGAGAAGGATCTGTCCACTGCAGTGAACTTACTTAGCCAGGCAGTCACACGTGATCCTTCCTTCCTTCTCGCATACTGCAGACTGGCGGAGGCACACGATAGCATTTACTTCTATACTCCTGATCATACACCCAGTCGTCTCGCACTGGCCAAGTCCGCGATAGATTCAGCTTTTCGCTTGCGACCCGATTCCGGCGAAGCCCATCTGGCTTTGGCCATACATCGCTATCGCGGCTACTTCGATTACGATGGCGCGCGCACCGAGCTTGCTCTGGCGCGGCAGGCTTTACCCAATACTCCACAGATCTTTCATACGCTAGGATTGATGGACCGTCGGCAGGGTCGCTGGCCTGAGGCTCTGCGCAATTTCGAGCGCGCAAGTGAACTGGATCCACGAAACGTGCTGCTCTTAAACAGCCTGGCAGGCGCGTGCTGGTTTGCGCGCTCTTACGATGAGGCCGACAACGCTTTTGCTCGAGTGCTTGCCATCAATCCGAATGACAGCGACGCGCGGTTGCGTCGCGCTTTCAACGCACTTAGCTGGCGCGCCGACATCGGGGCGTTTCGCGCCGCAGTCGAAAAAATCAAAGCGGATGATCCTGCCTTTGCACAAACTGACGGAATGAAAGGTGCGATGTTTATGCTCGCCTTGGCCAACCACGACTTTGCAGCCGCCGGTCGCATCGCGGAGATGCTGCCCGAGAATGATCCTCGTGATGAAGCTGGGTTGGGCCGCAGCTTTAGTAAAGGAGTAGTAGCTCGGATGAAAGGTGACGCTGCCGGGGCCTATAGCGCATTTTCGATCGCGCGTGGAGAACAGGAAGAAGCAATCCGCGCACAGCCCGACGAGACGAAGCTATTGTGCGGGCTTGGCCTGATCGACGCTGGATTAGGGCGAAAAGAAGAAGCGCTGCGTGAAGGTCGGCGCGCGGTCGAACTGATCCCTGTGGAAAAAAACTCGCTGGATGGCCCGATCGTCCTCACTTACTTTGCCAAGATTTGTGCGTGGACTGGCGAACGCGACAAGGCGATTGAACAGCTCGAGATTGCCGCCAAAATCCCAGCCGGCCCGGACTACGGTGAGCTGCGTCTAAGTCCGATGTGGGATCCGTTGCGCGGCGATCCGCGCTTCGAAAAAATCGCTACCTCTCTCACGCCGAAAGAGATGGCTTCGAACTAAGACCAGCCCACTTAGAACCGTTTCTTCAATTGAGCGTACCAGAATCGGCCTTTGATCGTTGCAAGCGACTCGTCGTAACCGTTCTCTCCAGCGCCAGCTACAAATGGCGGATCGGAATCGAACACGTTTTGCATCCCGAGCGTGATCGTCATGTTATTAAGCCACGACTTCCAATTGCTGCAGCCATACTCGGCTGTCGATACAGGGACAACATTCTTCTCCTTGCCATCTTTCATCTGCACATTCTTCCCGCCATCTTTTGCGAAGCCCGGCACCTCAGCAGCTGCCGGCGCCGGCAGATTGAAGGTGTACGACGCAATCAGATCCAGCGTAGTCCACTCCCGCACTTTTCGTGCGCGCCAGGAACGAAATCCGCTTCTCGGCGTTTGTGGTTTGGAAGGTTCACCGGTGAACGGATTTGGCGTGAGACTGAGATTGTCATCTTCGTATTGTCCGGTGTAGTGGACCACCACACCGGCATCCAAACCCTGCATCCAAGTCTCAGTTGGACCGTCGTAGAACAGACTGAAATTGGCGCGGCTCCAAGGCAGCGAACCGGTCAAGGTGAATCCTGACGGTATGACTTCCCCCGCAATCCCGAAGCGTCTTGTTTCAGGCGCAATCTGAAGCTCAGCACGCGACAACCAAGTGCCGTTAAGCGTTGCCGTCAGTCTGCCAAAATCCCCGTGTCCAAAGATTGAAGAGTCCAAAACGTAAATCGCTTCGTAGTCGAGACCTTCAAAGATCGCACCAGTCAGATTCTCGTTAGGGTCAATGACCAGGATGATCGGTCCGGCTAAATCAGGCATCGTAGACGGACCGCGGATGACCAGGCCAGGGATATTATTGTCGATAATAAATTGTGTGCCGAGAAGGGCGACAATCGATCGCATATCGATGTGCCACCAGTCCGCACTGAGCGTCAGACCCCTAAGCCATTTCGGGCTGTATATGACCCCGTAAGACCATTCATAGGCCACTTCTGGCTGCAGATTGGGATTTCCGATTACGCGTGACTCTACATTCACAAACTCCCTACGTATTGGGTCGAAGCCATCAGCGAAGTCTTGTGAAGAAGCCGGCGAAATCTCCGACAGGGACGGCGCGTGAAACGCTTCGGTGTAGCTACCGCGCAAGATAAGCACGCCAACGTATTTTGGATCCAGCGGCTGCCAGCGAAGCGAGACCTTCGGTTTCTGAGCATTGTACTGACTGTGCGCCGCTGGTTGCAAGGGGAACGGTCCGGAAGGTAGAACGGTAGAGGTATTCTGGCTGTACCATTCCTCGCGTTCGGCGAAATCTACTTCGAAACTATAGAATCCAGGGAAGTTCCACGTCGGGCTGGTGAAAGGCACTCGCACTTCCTGGTAAATTGACCAGACATCCCGATTCACCGATGCACCTTCTCCATCAGTGGAGCCAATCGACTGAAACGTGCTGTTAAGCGTGTCACGAACGCGCGTCCACCTCGGCGCGTCGTACTCGCCGCCCAGAGCAAACGAGACCGGACCTGCGGGAAGGTTGAACAGGTCGCCGTTGAAGGTGAGATAGCCAATCGGTAACTCATATTCGCCCGAGTTGTGCAAAGTAACATAAACCCTGCTTCTGGCGGCCTTGGTGTTGTGTGCATTGAAATTCAGAAACGGATCAAATGCGGTAGCCGGGTCCGTATCCAAGAGGGCCTGACGCAAGCCTGGCTGGCTGACCTCGTTGACCGACAAATTCTGCCCCTCATTTCGGGAATAACGAAAACCTAATTCCCAATTCCAACTCTTGAAATACTCGCCAAATTCTCCCATCTCGCCGCGTAGACCCAGGTCAAACAACGAATCCCAATAGGTGAACTCTTCATGCCTGGGACCGGTGTCGTTAATGCCGCGAAATGCAACGCCGGTATTCACGGGGAGGCCGCTTCCGTCAGGAAAAAAATTTGGAATAGTCGCATCAGCGACCGTGAACGGATTAAACGGATTCTGGATTGGCACGCTGATGCCAAATGGACTGAAACCCAGGTTAGTCCCTGGTTGTTTGAAGGGGTCGGGCGAAAACGGCACAGCTGCCGACGACGCATCGAAAAATGAACGCACGTATTTAAAGTCGCCAAACACCGTCAGGTATTTGTCACACACATCGCGCGTGAAAGAACCGTAAAAGGCCTGGCGATCAGCAGGCGCAAGATCTGGCGTTACAGCAGCGAAGTTATAAGCCCAGTAATTGCCCCCGCCCTTATAATTAGTGCCGGTTTGCGGAAAGTGTTGGAAGGCATGAGGTCCTATGATACCGGGCGCGCCTGGATACGCATTGGGGTTGATGAAGCCGGGCGTGCCCGGTGGGATGCCGAACGCAGAAAGATAAAAAGGGAAATACGGTCTCGTATAAAATGGCGAACTTGCCGCATTTGGCGCTGAATGGGGAAGGGGCGTGTTCACGCCGAATTGCGGTAAACCGCCCGGGCCGAAGAACATTTTTGGGCTTAACCCGAATTGGAAGGGCAACGCTGCAACGAGACCGGGGAAATTCGCACTGCGACTATCTCCTCCCCCCCAGGGGATCTGAAAGGCATTACTCGACAAGTCACGATCGGCGCTATATAGGCCGCCGGTCCGCTGCCAGAAATCGGCAATGACCACCATCTCGGTCTTATCGTCTCCTGTGCCTGCTTTGATCCATGACTCCCACTCGCCCATGTCGTTAGACGCTCCCAGGTTGGTGTTTCCGTAGCTGCCCCCGATTTCCAGTCCGCGGAATTTGTGAACCAAAAAGAAATTAACGACGCCGGTGATCGCATCGGAGCCATACACCGCCGACGCCCCATCTTTTAGGATGTCAATGTGATCGATCATGGGAAACGGAATGAGGTTGATGTCCGCGCCGCTGCTGAACCCGACCCCGTTCAAAGAACCAAAGGCGACGCGTTTTCTGTCAACGAGCACGAGAGTTTCCTTGGCCAACAAGCCCCGCAGATTGAATTGAACCGTGCCGTCCCCGCCATTGGCCATATTCAGGTTTGTCGTTGCGCCTGACTGCTGCGGCAGAAAAGTTGTCAGATCCGTGGCATTGCGGATGCCCAATTTTTCGATGTCCGTTGGGCGATACGTGTCAACTGGGTTAGGGCCGACTTCTTGTGCGGTGGGAATGTTCGAGCCAGTGACGATGACACGTTCGACTTGTGTCACACCCGATGCCGGTGTCTCCTGCGCAGATGTATTTGCCCCGACAATCAGAAAACATCCCAATGCCGCCATAAGTGTGAGGCGCCAGCAATTTGCAGGGGGCGATGCGTTCATTTCAGAGCTACACGAACGCGATTACATAGCTTTTTTGAAACTTGCAATTCGCAATTCGGGACTACTGCGAGCGCAAGTGCGGATAGCTAACCGGTCGTCTATTCTGTCGATTTCTGCGTAACAAGCAGCCAGGTTTTCAAACCCCGGGAATACGCTTCACTCGGCCACCACGTTCGGCGCAAGAATTGCAAAATCTCCAACTTTGCCCGTAACACCCCCCCAAGTCTCGCGCAGTACAGCAGTGAAAGGACATTTAACTCTCAAATATTATGCGAACCGTCTCTTCAACTCTTGCGGTTTTCCTGGCGACGACGCTTATGGTGGAAAACGCCACGGCGAAACAACCCACCATCGTTTACCCAACCGGCACCTTTCCGATCGACGTCCAAAATGTTCAGGCCGCGATTGATAAGGGCGGTACTGTTTTGCTCAAGGCGACCGACAAAAACAGACATCGACTCGCATTTAATTTCGGACCAGCGGAGCCGCTTCCAAACAATTACGTTTATATTAGTAGAGACGTTTCAATTATCGGTGAGACGGTCGGTTCGAGCAGGTCAACAATCCACGGAGGCTACGCCCCCGTGTACGGGTCACCCACATATCCCGCGCGCGCATCGATCGAGGGAATTCGGTTCGACGGGCCACTTCTCGACGCGATCTTTATCCAGGGCAGCCAGGGCCTTCGCATTGTCGGAAATGAAATAGTGAATGTCGTTCCGTATGATAACGGCGTCTTCACCACAGCCGATGGGATTGATATCTATCCTCGGACTTTGTCTGCCACGGACATCACCGGTAGTCTTGTTATTACCGGGAATGTAATTGGAGATCTCACCGGAGATTTTTCGATTGGAATTCAACTCGACATAATCGGCGCCAATGTCGAAATCTCCAATAACTTCCTCAAGATCGGTCAGACGGTCGCAGGGGATCCTGGCGAAGTTCAAAGCAATGGCATCGCCGGCGCGAGATGTCATAAAACCGTATTGATTTTCGGTAACACAGTCATTATCGGCCCTGGAACTGTCTTCTCCGGGATCGCAATATCAGGCGATTCTGATGCTCACTACCGGGTGATCGGCAATTTCATTGATAGTCAGAGCCCGGGCTCGGACGGAATCAGTGCTGTTAATTCCGTTGACGCAAATGGAGGCATTGATTCGGCAGTCATAAGCTATAACTGGATGAATCTTCACCAGACCTTATATAACGGGATCGATATAATTGGCGGGTTCAGCCAAGGTGCAATTCAGGGCAACGTCATTCTTGGAAACGCGGGAGCAGCTTTTGCCTGCTTCAGTCTTTATCCTGGCGACCCAGGAGACCGAGCGGCTGGCAACCACTTTCTTTTTAATGACATTTCACACCTGACCGCTGCGTTCGCTTCCATCTATTTCGACGTGAATACCTTTCACAATCTCGTTGTCGGACAATGCGGCAGCACCGATATCGATCTTGGTGTAGGCAACCAGTTCCAGTGCTTTGATCGTCCCCATTGAGATCGCGGGTCCTTCGATCTTCGATGGCAACGGTAGTATTCATGGTTTTCTGCTGCGTAAATAGCATTTTCCGTGTAACAGCCGGCGAAATTTCGCGCAGTACACCAGCGAACGGCCAGAACTGATTTCTCCCTGGTGCACCGTAGCCCGCGAGTGCGGGACGAAGGCGGCGCCGTGAGAAATCAAAGAAGGCCAAAACAGTCTGACGAGAAAATTATGAAAACAATCACTGCGGTTGGAAGCGCACAGGATACAAGAGCTGCATTTACCAAGGTATCGCTGTTTAAGAACTTATTGTTGATATCGATAATATCAGTCGCCTGTAGTATTGATTGCGGCGCGGGTGAACCGGACGCTGCCTTTTCGATTGGAAAGAGGCCACTCATCCCAATTGGTAAGCCTAACCAAAAGAATATTCAGAAGAATGTTGCCGGCCCTGGCAGCGGCAAGATGATGCCGCTGCGATCGATTAACGGACAAACCGATGCGCGACGTCCATCACGCCGTATAGGCGACGCGCTTAACTTAACTCATGGAAGGGTAAATCCAGACGCTCCGGGTCAAAATACAATTCCGCATTGGAGCGATTCGTTCACCTACAACGGCTTGGTTTACAATTACACCATGGTTGGCACAGATCCCGAACGAGGGTCAGCCACCACGGTCATTCCAACCGTGCTGATTCCACTGCGCTTTGTCTTTGCCGATGGCAATGTGTTCGATGCCACTACCGACATCGTCAATGGTCAGACGCCGGTCCAGGGAATCATCAACTCCCCCATATTTCAGAATTACAATTTCAACCGCGTCGGCGTGAACGTTGGAAATACTCAGTGGGGTGATGCGTTGCAGCGCGCCAATTTTTGGGATTCCGTCAGGACCCGATCACCCAACTATCACGTTTTGCTCGGCCAACCTCGCGTGCTACCAGTCCAAACTGTTAACGTTCCATACGGCTCGTTTTCCTATTATATCGATCCGGTTTTCGGTCCACAACCAGAGGTGGATGATCAGTTTCTTTTTGATCTGGTTAATCCTGTCCTGACGACAGCCAACATTTCCCCGGGATCGCTGCCGATTATCGTGGCGGGACAAATCACCGGCTATGGCGCTTTCGCGTTTCATGGAGTAACAAGCCTCAACGGAAATGGAGTACAAACCTTTATCGAGACGTGCTATTTCCCCGGGTCGTCAGGCGATTCCGGGATCTTTGCTCAAGACATTTACCCTCTTAGCCATGAAGTCGCCGAGTGGATAAACGATCCTTTTAACAACAACTTTACTCCGGGGTGGGATTTTCCGTTCTCATCGCCTCCTGACGTCCGATGCGACAGTGGGAATGTCACCCGCGACCTTCTTGAAGTTGCGGACCCAATGGAATTTTATTTTGAATCTGATGTGGCCCTTCCCAGCGCGACGTACGCGTATCACGTGACCGAAGTTGTGTTTATCGATTTCTTCACGAGAGCGCATCGGTCGCGTTCGTATAATGGCCAATACAGTCTTTTTGAAATCGGATTGCCATTTGGCAACGTCACGCAGCCGTCAGCGCCTTGCACCGGCCATGTCGAGTTCACGCCGACCTATGTCGATTTTCCGGGCGCCACTTTGACGGTGGTCACTGGAATGAACAATCCAGGATTGGCCGTTGGCTTTTACGATGATAGCGCCGGCGCCGAGCATGGATTCACTTTCGATGGAAGACACTATTCGAGACTGGACTATCCCGGGTCGATCCTCACAGACGCATTAAAGATCAACGATGCCGGAATGATCGTCGGCACGTTCGTGGACGCTTCAGGAGGAGAGCATGGTTTTTCGTACCGAAGGGGCCAGTGGAGGCAAATTGATTTTCCGGGCGCGTCGGACACTGAGGCTTATGGGATCAATGCGGCCGGTGACATTGTTGGTGTTTACGATGGATTCCAACCGGTTACTCACGGATTTGTATTGCGTAATGGCCAATATCAACGGATAGACACGCCGTTCGGAACTCAGTCAGAAACTTTTGGCATCAACGATCTGGGTTCGATAACCGGTCTTGGCTACACGGATCCGAACGGCGCTTCCACCTCTTTTGTTCTGTCGCATAACAGGTTTTCGACATTTCAATTTCCGGGCTCGATCTTCACTGAACTCTTCTCGATCAACGATTCAAACGATCTGGCTGGGTTCTTTGAAGATCCGGACGGGACATACTGGGGGATGGTGACTGTTTTCGGAAATCCTTATCAGGTGTACTACGCGAGCATTTGGGGATACGATAGCTTCGACCGAATCCTAGGTGAGGCTTACGATGAAACCGGGCGACTGAGGGGTCTTATTGGCACGCTCCCGCTCGAGCAAAACTGCCACTAGGGTGGGGAGTTGAACGGATCTGCACACGAACGCGCACCCCACGTCGCGTGCAGGCTAAACTTTGATCGGTTTGCTGAATTGTTGGTGAGACTTTCCTGGTGACTGTTAGCGGCGGCAGCTAGCGCGTTCGTCGCAGGTTCATCCGGGAAACTGCCCACATTTATCCCCTTCTGATATTCGATCTTTTCTCATAACGGCTTTCCAGGTTGCGCGCAGTACATCGGTGAAGGCCGGAACTGATTTCTTCCAGTGAGAAGTCGAAGAAGGCCAAAACAACAAAAGAAAGAATTAAAATGAAAAAAGTAACTATTACATTCGGAGCAATTCTGCTGGTCCTTGGCTGCTTTGCACTTTGGCCCACAGCGCGAGCGGTTAACCCTCCGCCAGGCGGATATTATCCACCATCGAACTCGAACACTGCTGAAGGGTTTACCGCCCTGTTTAGCAATCCCACTGGGCCATACAATACGGCTGTTGGTTTGGCCGCCCTTTATAGTGATACGACCGGTAACCGTAACACGGGGCTCGGGGTCAATGTGCTGCGCGCTAATACAATCGGTGTTAGCAATACAGCCATTGGTACTAACGCACTTTACTCCAACTCCGCCAGCAACAATACGGCTACTGGTGACAGCGCTCTCTTTAGCAACACTACTGCGACTGGCAACACGGCGGATGGAGCCTTCGCGCTTTTCCGCAACAATATCGGCTACAACAATACCGCTAGCGGGGCTTCTTCGCTCCATAGTAACACCAGCGGCTTCGACAACACGGCAGACGGTGTTAACGCGCTCATTAGTAACGACAACGGCAACTACAACACGGCGACAGGAGTTAACGCGATGTATGGCAATACTAGCGGCGGATATAACACAGCCAACGGTGTTAACGCGCTCGCAAGCAACAACGGCTACTTCAACACCGCCACCGGCGTTAACGCGCTCGAACTCAACACAAGCGGTTCTTACAACACCGCTGTTGGTTATCAAGCGCTTCCTAGTAACAATGCCGGCGCCAACAATACCGCTATTGGCGCTCAAACGCTTTTCAGCAACAACAACGCAAGCAACAACAACACCGCCATTGGAATCACTGCTTTGTACAGCAATACCAGCGGTAACGCGAATACAGCCACGGGTGTGCAAGCGCTCTATAACAACATGACTGGCAACTTCAATACCGCTATTGGCTTCAATGCGGGCCTAAATACCACGGGCTCTTACAACGTCAATATTGGCAACCAGGGCGTTGCGGGCGAGTCCAGAACCGTGCGGATTGGCACGGGGGACGGCACCCATACAAGAATGTTTCTCGCCGCGACACGTGGTGTTACAACAGGTCAGGCAAACGCAATACCGGTTCTGATAGACGGCGCCGGCCAGCTTGGCACGGCAAGCTCGTCCCGGCGATTCAAAGACAACATCCAACCCATGAAGGCAACCAGCGAAGCAATCCTAGCGCTGAAGCCGGTGAGCTTTCGGTACAAGAGTGACAAGACAAATACACCGCAATTCGGTTTGATTGCCGAGGAAGTTGCCGAGGTAAATCCGGATCTCGTGGTGCGCGATAACAAGGGCGAGATCTATACTGTGCGCTATGACGCTGTGAACGCGATGCTGCTCAATGAATTCCTCAAGGAACACAAAAGGGTCGAGCAACAGTCGCGTGAAATTCGGGAGGCGAAGGACACAATCGGCGATCTCAAGAAAGGGATGGACACCGTCGCTGCCGAACTCAAGGAACAGGAGTCGCGGATCCAGCGCGTGAGTGCGCAGCTTGAGCTATCCAAAGGCGCAACACGAACCGTCGCCGACAAAGAATAACCAGAGCGACGTTGTAGAAGCCACGGTCAAACGCACAGCGCTGTAGTCACGGCGCTGTGCGCCGTCCGGAGGATCGCGTTTCAAACATAGATAACGTCCCACAAGGACGTGGCTACAATTTACCCAATCGATGACATTGGTGTTATCCGCTTTAATTCTTCACCAAAGGCGTTCACGAGTCGACGGTTTAGCGCGAAGCCAGCAGCTTGCGCGTAACAGGCAGCCATATGTCGCGCAGTACACCGGTGAACGGCCAGAAATTGATTTCTCACAGTGCCTCCTTCGCCAAGGCTACAGTGGCCAGGGAGAAGTCAAAAAAGGTCGAAACAACAAAAGGAGAACGCTAAAATGAAAAAATCAAACATTACATTCGGAACAATTCTGTTGGTAGTTAGCGGTTTTTCGCTTTCACTAGCAGTGAAACCAGCTAGGGACTCGCGCCATCCGACGACGTTCACCCAAATCGACGTTCCCGGAGCTTCTCTAACAATTGCGAATTCAATCAACCCGCGAGGCGACATCGTCGGTCCCTATTTTGACAGCGACGGTAACGGTCACAGTTTTTTGCTGAGCAACGGTGCGTTTACCAGCATCGTGCCGAAGAGGCCTCCACGTCGTGGGATTGTTGTTTCCATAATTCTCCCAGTCTCGCATCCCTTGCCTGTCAATTATGATGCCGTTGAAATACCGCGCCTCAGTTGACCAACCATTTCGTCACGGCTAATCTCACGGATGAGTATGCCGCCCGTGCTCACGGAGGCGGCTTCATCTCGAAGCCGCATCATAAAGAGCGAAAAACAGAAAGTACTATCGCCGTCGAAGGTTCTCGAAGAAATCGAGCAACATGTCCTGCTCGATGGTTTCAAGATCGTTGTCGATCTCGACAAGAGTCGAGGATCGTACCTATATAACGCCGTCACCAGCAAACCGCTTATCGATCTATACGGATTCTTTGGATCAAATCCGATCGGCTTCAATCATCCATACTTTGATGATCCCGCGGTTCAGCGCGATCTGCTTCGTGCAGCAAAAGTTAAGATCGCCAATTCGGACGTTTATTCGGAAGGCTATGCGGAGTTTGTCGAAACGTTCGAACGCGTAGTCGGACTGCGTCCACTCGAGCGTTATCTTTTCATCGAAGGCGGCGCGATGGCTGTAGAGAATTGTCTGAAGGCGGCGATGGATTGGAAGGTGCGCAAGAACATGGCCGCGGGCCGTGGCGAACGCGGCACGCAGATCTTGCACTTCCGCCGGGCTTTCCACGGCCGGAGCGGCTATACCATGAGCCTCACGAACACCGATCCGCGCAAAACGGATTTGTTCGCCAAGTTCGATTGGCCGCGTGTCTCATGTCCACACATCGATTTTTCGCTGCCGGAATCCGAGCGCGAAGCCGATGTGATTGCGCGCGAACAAAAGGCGGAACGCGAAATTCGCGAGTTCATCGACCAACGTAACATCGACATCTGCGCCATCATCATCGAGCCCATCCAGGGCGAGGGCGGTGACAACCATTTCCGCGGCGAATGGCTGCAAAAACTCCGGACGATTTGCGACGAAAACGACATCCTTCTCATCTTCGACGAAGTGCAATGCGGCATGGGTGCCACGGGTCGCAACTGGTGCTGCG
>DATBEX010000224.1:0-8275 GCA_036558805.1 Candidatus Udaeobacter sp. | reverse complement strand
TTTTAGAATACTGGCCGAATCTTCTAGTCTTGATTCTGATGGCGAACTTGCTTTTTGTTCTCTGCGCGTTGCGATTTCGAAAAAGGATCGCGTGAGAGCCAAACGCATTTTTTTCAGCGGACTTCGCGTTGCTCTCGCTGTAGCCGCAATCATTGCGTTACTCTGGTGGTTTGGAATGAAAATGCCCGGCAAAAACATTTCGAAGACAGAGCCGCTTTCGCCGGACGAGGTCATGCTGCGAGAAGAGCTTCGTGCCGATGTGCAAAAGCTTGCCGGAGAAATTGGCGAGCGAAACATGTGGCATTATGCCCAACTGAATGCAACCGCCGATTTCATCGAGAGTTCTCTTTCCAGGGCGGGGCTCTCGTCGCGACGAGATACATACGAAATTCGCGGCCAGGCCTGCCACAATATCGAGACCGAAATTCGCGGTGCTGAGCCCGAGATCATTCTAATCGGCGCGCATTACGATTCGGTGTTCGGTTCACCGGGTGCAAATGACAACGGGAGTGGTGTCGCTGCGCTTCTGGCGTTAGCCCGGCGTTTCGCCGGGAAAACCTATCAACACACTTTGCGATTTGTAGCGTTCGTGAACGAGGAGCCGCCCTATTTTTTGTCGGGTGAAATGGGAAGCGATGTGTACGCCCGCGGATGCAAAGCCCGTGGCGACAAAATCCCCGTGATGATCAGTCTTGAAACCATCGGTTATTTTTCTGATGCTCCGAATTCACAAACGTACCCGTCGCCCGGGCTGGGAATTTTTTATCCGAAAGTGGGCAACTTTATCGGTTTCGTAGGCAACGTTCGCTCACGAGGCCTGCTACGCCACTCGATCGCTGCTTTTCGCCAACACGCAAAGATCCCATCTGAAGGAGCAGCGCTTCCGTCGTTCATTCCCGGCGTGAGTTGGTCCGACCAGCGCTCATTCTGGAGGTACGGTTATCCTGGCATCATGATCACTGACACAGCGCCGTTTCGTTACCCGTACTATCATTCAGGCAATGACACGCCGGATAAACTCGACTACGAGCGATTTACGCTGGTAGTTAGCGGAATGCAAAAGGTGATCGAAGATTTGGATAAATTGTAGGCAAAGATCATAACGTTGCCGCGGCAACGCGCTCCAGAGCATAACCAACGAGTCCACTGGCCGGGAGAGTGAAAATCCAGGCCCAGATGATTCGTTCGACAACGGTCCATCGCACGCCGCTGATACGCTTCACTGCACCCACGCCCATGATTGACGCTGTGATTACATGAGTGGTTGAAAGAGGAATACCGTAATAGCTCGCTGCCTGGATGATGACTGCCGCCGTTGTTTCGGCGGCGAAGCCGTTCACCGGTTGCAATTTTACCATCCGATGCCCCAGCGTTCGAATGATACGCCAGCCTCCGGCAGCTGTTCCGGCGGCCATCGTTAAAGCGCAGAGAGCGACGACCCACACGGGGAGCATGAAGGTTGGCGTCCTCAGAAAAGCTAGGAAGCCGGGCAAACGATCAAAACTCCCTGTTTTCGTGCCGGTGAAGAGCGCCAGCGCAATGATACCCATGGTTTTTTGTGCGTCGTTCGAGCCATGGCTATGGGCCATCCACGCCGCGCTGAAGATTTGCAGTTTTCCGAAAAGCTTGTTCACAAAGTGCGGTGCGAAACGATGCAGTGCCAAGAAAAGCAAGAACATCAGTAGCGCGCCGAAAACGAATCCAGCGACCGGTGAGGTGATCATGGGCACCACCACTTTCGGCCACATGCCCGCGTTCCACTTTATGACGGACCAATCGCCGCGCGCGGTGGCGAGCGCGGCTCCACAAAGTCCGCCGATGAGTGCGTGACTCGAACTGGATGGTAGACCAAACCACCAGGTGGTGATGTTCCAGGCGAACGCAGCAACAACAGCGGCGAGAACCGTGGGCATGGTAACCACGTTCGTGTCCACAAGGCCTTTGCCGATTGTCGTTGCCACAGCACCACCGAGGAGCGCGCCGGTAAGATTAAAAAAAGCGGCCATTGCGATCGCCTGGCGCGGAGTGAGAACCTTTGTGGAAACGACAGTTGCGATTGCGTTGGCGGCGTCGTGAAAGCCATTGCTGTATTCGAAAACGATTGCTGCAACTACGACGACGAGGAATGTGAACATCGCCGTGGCAAGCAGCAGCTACGAGTACTTCAGTGCCACCTGAAGGATGATGTTGCCCGCGTCCCGGCAGCGATCTATCACCTTTTCAATTAATGCGAATAGGTCACGCAGGAAAATCACCTGTTTGGTCTTGTAATCGCCCTGATAAAGATCGCGCAACAGATCGAGTTCAAGTTTGTCGGCCTCGCCCTCGATCGACTGCAGTCTTGCGTTCATCTCGCGCGCCGTCGCCGCGTCCGTGCCTTTGCGCAGTTGTTTTACCATCGCCATCACCGTTTCCGCCGCTTGATCGAGCAGTTCGACCTGCTTGCGGAAATCGCGGCCGTGCAAGTCCTCCGGGCAAATCAAAACGCGCTCGCCAATTTTCTCCACTGTCTTTGGTATTTTGTATAGCGCACCGGCCAGCGATTGAATGTCTTCGCGCTCGAACGGCGTGATGAATGTCTTGCAAAGCTGTTCGGTAAGCTCCTGAGTAATTTCTTTGTCTTTGCGGCGACTGAGGATGAATTGTTCCAAACTCTGCGGCGACTCGTGTTGTTCGAGCCGTTCCAGCAGCGAAATCAAATGGTGCACGCTCGCGTCCGCTTCTTCGGCGCTTTTTTCCAGTAAATCGTAGAACTTTTGGTCGCGTCCGAAGATTTTTTGGATCGACAGCATGACTTTCCTCAGTTGTAGCCGAGCGCATCAACCTCGGCAATCCTGGAGACTGAGGCGGTGGAAGCCCCGGTTAGCGCTCGCGGCTACGGGGGTCCACTTGCTTGTCGCGCGAGCAGTGGTCAGGCAGTCGCAGCTAGAGCAACGTGCCGCGCAGAATGAGAAGCGCCACGTTGAAATAAATTACCAATCCTGTCACATCCACCAATGTCGCAACGAATGGAGCGGATGACGCCGCTGGATCGAGGCCGCATCTCCGCAGCAAGAATGGAAGCATGGCACCGCTTATCGTTCCCCAGAGCACTACGCCCACCAACGCGACACCGACGGTAAAAGCGACCAGCCAATGATACTTACCGTAATCGAATATGTGCAAGTATTGCCACAGCGAGATGCGGAAGAAACCGATGGTCCCCAGAATCAGGCCGAGAGCTAATCCTGAAAGTAATTCCTTTCGCACAACGCGAAACCAATCCCGCAAACGCAATTCGCCGAGAGCCATCGCGCGGATCACGAGCGTGGTGGCCTGTGACCCGGAGTTGCCGCCGCTGGAAATGATTAACGGCAAAAACATCGCCAGAATCGCTGCTCTTTCGATTTCGCTGTTGTAGCCCTGCATCGCGGTGGCAGTCAGCATTTCGCCGAGAAACAGAATGATCAGCCATGTGGCGCGTTTCTTTACCATTCGCACAAACGGGATCGTTGTGTACGGCTCATCGAGTGCCTCCATACCACCCAGCTTTTGGATGTCCTCAGTCGCCTCTTCTTCGGCGACATCGAGCATGTCGTCGCTTGTCACGATGCCGACCAGCACGCCGCTTGAGTCGAGTACCGGCAATGCGGCGCGGTCGTACCTGCGGAAAATATTCAGCGCATCCTGCTGCGAATCCGTCGCACTCAAAGATACGAAGTTTCGATCGCGAATCTCGCTCACCTTTGTCGTGAGTGGCCGGATCAGGAACTCGCGCATCCGCACGTCGTCAATCAATTTCCCGCGGTCGTCGACCACATAAACAAAGTTTAGCGTTTCGCTGTCGCGTCCGTATTGGCGCACGTAATCCAGAACGTGTTGCACCGTCCAATCCTCCTTCACTGCGATGAAATCCGGCGTCATCAAGCGGCCCACGCTGTATTCCGGATAACCGAGCAGGTTCGTGGCAACGCGCCGTTCTTCCGGCGTGAGCAGACGGATCAGCTGCCGCGCGGCGGCGCTGGGCAGTTCTTCGAGCAGCGCCGTACGATCGTCCGGCGACATCTCGTTCAGAATGGCTACCACCTGTTCGTGTGCCATCGCGCGCAACAAGTTCTGCTGTTCCTCGATTCCGATGTATTCGAAAACGTCCGCAGCGAGCGCTGCCGGGAGAACCCGAAAGATAATCACCTGTTCGTCTTCCGGCAGGTCGAGGATTACTTCAGCAACATCAGCCGGCGGCCATTCGCGAAACAGTTCCCGCAGCGCCCCGAAGTCGCGGGCGTCGATCATACTCTTTATTTCTGGCGCGAGAAGTTTGCCGACCATGTCGGCGTTTTAACATTCGCGGCGGTTGCGCGCAATGACGCGCGAACCGGCTAAATGTTAAAAAGTTAAAAAGGCCATCAGGCTAGAGGCTGTAACCATTACTTCTTCACTCTTTTAACTCTCTTCCCCGCCTGGCTTTCGGCGGAAAACTGGAGCTTGTCATTCCGAACGAAGTCGAGGAATCTCTAATTGTCGTCTTTACCAGCGGGGACTTCCTCTCCGCTTGGAATTGCGCGAAAAAGAGCCAAGATAATTTTCATGCCTGCAGTTGCCACAGGTCCATTGGTCCGGCGCGAGGTCGGCGACGATCACGTTTGCCTGCTCGTCTTTGATCGTCCGGAGTCGGGCGCGAACATCTTCGACCAGGCTACGCTCGACGAGTTGAATGAACATCTCGACTTCGTTGAGAATGATGCCTCATTGCGTGGCCTGATCATCGCGTCAGCGAAAAAATCCATATTCGTGGCTGGCGCCGATCTGAAGACTCTATTGAAAGAGGCGCAAAGTGGCGATATGCGGGCGTTCATTGCGCACGGGCAACGCGTCCTGAACCGGTTGGCAGAATTGAAGATTCCGACTGTCGCCGCAATTCACGGCGCATCAGCCGGCGGCGGCTACGAGGTCACTCTCGCATGTGACTACCGTTTCGCGTCGGATGACCCGGCGACCCGAATCGGATTGCCCGAAACAACGCTGGGCCTGATTCCTGCCTGGGGCGGTTGTACCCGCCTGCCGTGGTTGATTGGGGTCGAGCCAGCCGCGGAAGTGATTGGCAAGGGGAAACTTTATTCGGCGCAAGAGGCTCTAAAGCTTGGATTGGTCGATGGAGTCGTCTCGCGCGATCAGCTGCTCGACCGGGCACGGAAAAAATTGCGCGACGGAAAACGCAACCTAGACAGGCGAGCTCCGGGGAAATCGGCTTCGCAGGAGGTCCCCATTCCAAAACAACGCGGAAACGCCGCGGCAGAGCGCGCCTGGGAAATCATCAACAAGACTCTGTCGATTTCGCCAGACGAGTCTTTGCGGATGGAGCTGGATACGATTGTCGATCTCGGCAAATCGGAATCGACGCAGAATTTGATTCGCAATTTCTTCCTGGCCGAAAAGTACAAGAAAGGCACTTCGAAAGCGCCGCAAGAAAAGGTAGTGCACGCGGCAGTCATAGGGGCCGGCGTGATGGGCTCAGGCATCGCGCAATGGCTCAGCTCCCGTGGCGTGACCGTTATCCTGCGTGACATCGCCCGTGGGCAGATCGATCTCGGTCTTGCGAGCATCGAGAAAACCTACGCGGACGCGGTAAAGCGCGGCTTGATGAGCGAGGAAAAAGCGCAGGCAGGTCGGGCACGGATTGTCGCCTCGACTGCGCCGATGGAATTGCGCGACGTGCAATTCGTCATCGAGGCTGCTTCGGAAAAATTTGAGGTAAAGAAAGAGATCTTCCGCGAACTGGCAATGCAAGCCGGCCCGAAAACAATCGTCGCCACGAATACATCTGCGCTTCCAGTCGGCAAGCTGGCTGACGCCACCGTTTCGCCCGAGCACGTAATTGGGCTTCACTTCTTCAACCCGGTCAGCCGAATGAAACTGGTTGAGGTGGTAATCGCGAAACAAACGTCAGACGACACGCGCGAACGCAGCCTGGCGTTCGTCCGACAAGTTGGAAAACTGCCGGTGATCGTGCGCGATAGTCCTGGTTTCCTGGTGAATCGCGTTTTGTTTCCGTATTTGCTTGATGCCGCGGAACTTTTCGAAAGCGGCCTGGAAGCCGAAAAGATCGACAATCCGCTCGTGCAATGGGGTATGCCGATGGGTCCGTTGCGTTTGATCGATGAAATCGGCGTCGATATTACCATCGATATTGGGAACACGCTGGAAAAGGCGTACGGACGGCGCGATCACGTCTCCACTGTTCTGCTCTGGCTGCGCGATGGCAAGATGCTTGGTCGAAAGACGGGCGCCGGCTTTTACAAATACGAGGGTAAAACACAAACCGCCAACGAACCGCTATTACAATGGCGGCAGGTGTCCGTTGTAGCCCGGGGCGCTGACTCCGGCGGGAACCAAAGCAACGCAGCAACCCGACCGGCGTCACGGTCGACAGCTACAGCTGAGGAGCTGACGAACCGGTTAATCTTTCTAATGGTCAACGAAGCCGCGCGTTGTGTGGAGGAGAAAGTCGTCGATTCGCCGGAGGACGCTGACTATGGGATGATTTTGGGAACCGGTTTCGCGCCGTTCCGAGGTGGGCCATTGCGGTTCGCGGAACATTTTGGATTGAAAAAAGTCGTCGATGAACTGGAACGCCTTGCGCAAACTGAAGACAAATTTTCTCCGTGCGAGATAATGAGGAAGCACGCTCGCGACGGAACAAAGTTTTATAAGGAATGAACTCACCGCTAGAAGCCCCGGAAAAATCCCGCAGTCGCGAGACCGGGGAACCCAGCGCGAAGCAAGAGAAGCCGGTTGCCGCCGTCATCGACACGTCAAAGATGGGCAAAGGCCAGCGCGAAGCGCTGGAGCTGGCCGAGGCAGCGCGCGATCCGCTCGAAGATCGCGGCAGTTTCGCCAGCAATTTGTTTGTCGGTCGTTACGATTTCGATCGTATCTACCCATATCCCGCGCAAAGCACAGAAGATCGTGCCGCGGGCGAAGAATTTTTGCAGAAGCTGGAGACTTATCTGCGTGAGCACGTCGATCCGGACGAGATCGATCGCACCGGTGAAATTCCACCGGAAAATTTCAAGGGCCTTGCCGAAATCGGAGCGTTTGGAATCAAGGTTCCGAAGAAATATGGCGGGCTCGGTCTATCACAATCCAATTATGGCCGTGCCGCGGTTTTGCTCGGAAGCTGGGATGGCAACGTGGCCGCGTTGGTTTCCGCGCACCAATCGATCGGCGTTGCGCAGCCGTTGCTCCTGTTCGGAACGGAAGAACAAAAACAAAAATATCTTCCGCGTGTCGCAGGCGGAGAAATCTCAGCATTCGCGCTGACGGAGCGGCACGCCGGGTCTGATCCGGCGACGATGAGCCTGAAGGCTGAACCAACTGCTGACGGAAGCGAATTCGTTCTAAATGGCGAAAAACTCTGGTGCACCAACGGCGTGAAAGCCGGTGTGCTGGTGGTCATGGCTCGTACGCCGTCGAAGATGGTGGGCGGAAAAGAACGCAAACAAATCTCGGCTTTTATTGTCGACGTCGATACACCGGGACTCGAGATCACGTATCGCTGCCGGTTCATGGGACTGCGCGCGCTTTACAACGCGGTGGTGAACTTCACCGATGTGCATGTACCGCGCGAAAACATTATCTCGAAGGAAGGCGCCGGGTTAAGAGTTGCCCTGACGACTCTGAACACCGGACGACTCACATTGCCTGCGGCGTGCGTTGGCCTTTCCAAACGGTTGCTCGAAATCTCGCGCAAATGGGCGGGCGAACGCATCCAATGGGGTGTGCCGATCGGCAAACACGCCGCGATTGCTGGAAAAGTTGCCGAGATGGCCGGCAATGTTTTTGCGATGGAAGCGATGACATTCTTGACGTCGTCGCTGCTGGATCGCAAGTCGGGCGATCTGCGCATCGAAACTGCCATGTGCAAAATGTGGGCCACCGAAATGACATGGAAAATTGCTGACGACGCAATGCAAGTACGCGGTGGCCGCGGCTATGAGACTGCGCAATCGCTGGCCGGACGCGGTGAACCACCGATTGCCGTGGAAAGGTTTCTGCGTGATTGCCGCGTGAACACCATTTTCGAAGGCTCGAGCGAAATCATGCGCCTGTTCATCGCGCGTGAAGCGCTCGATCCGCACTTGAAAGTTGGCGGCGCGATTTTCAACACGCAGTTGCCAATGTCCGAACGTGCGAAGGCGGTTTTCAGCTCTGGAAAATTTTATGCGGGCTGGTACCCGCGCCAGTGGCTCCTGAACGGTGCAGACAAGGTCGACAATCTGCATGCGACGTTACGTGG
>DATBEX010000223.1:0-12496 GCA_036558805.1 Candidatus Udaeobacter sp. | reverse complement strand
CGGACGCAGCGTCGTCATCCAATCGTCCAGCATTTTGAGCATCTCGTCGGTGGTCATTCCGTACGCAGCGACCTGTAGCGAGAAATAATCAGGATACTTCATCTCCCTGGCGACGCCGTTACGCAGATCGCGCAAGACAATCAGATTTGGTTTCAGCGCGGGCCCGGATTCTTTCGATGCTTCCCAGACAGCTTTTCGCTCGCTTAGGTCGAGGCTCTTCTCGAGTTTGTCGTCGATCTGGTTCACGCTGATTGGCTGACCATTAAGCTTGAACTCGAAACCGTTGAGTATCGACGCCTGCTTTGTTTCTGCGGCAACTCGCTTCGCCACGAGATCCGGATTTGTCATCGGACCCTCCGCTGCGTTCAGCAGGAGCTGTTTCAATTGGCGGACTGTGAGTTGGTTGAGCTCCTTCTCATGCGTGAGTAACTCACGCGCTTCAGTAATGATCGCGGGATTTCCATTGAATGCGGCATAGGCTTTGCCTGTGGCTTCAGCGGCGGCATCGTGCTGAGGAGTTACGTCAGTCACAGCGAGCCATTGCGCTTCGCTGTTCACACGGAATAGCGCTTGATACCCGGCATTGGCCAGCGCAAGGAAACGGTCGGCTCGTTCCCGGACCGGCGACGCAGCGAAGGCTAATGGTCTTAATAAGAGAAAGAGTAAAAGGAAGCGGAAGACAAAAAATGATCTGTGCTGCATGGTGTCAACCTTAGTCGAAACAAATATTGCAGGGCAAGCGAAGCGCCTGCAGCGCACCACGACTCCAAGACACATTCCGACTAGGTTAGCTTCTGATTCTCCGCTCCCGTTTTCGGATGCCTATATGAAAGCCACAGAAACACGAATCCAATGATCGGAATGATTATATCGCTCGGAAGAACCAGTCCGACGTTCCCGGGAGCAAAATTATGCGCCGCTATCATCTGATAGATATGACCTCCGGCTGCTCCTAACGAGAACGCGGCGGGTGGAATAAACGTAGCCACTCGAAACGGCAAGCTTGCCTTGTAAGCAAAGACTCCTGCTATGCCTACACCGAGACTGGCGAATCCAACTTCAGCTTGGAATGGACTGTTTTCCCAGCCAATAAACTTGGCCGCCATATCACCGAAAAACACATGGAAAATGAAGTTGATGAGATTGCTTATGCCTATGGGAAAAAGCATGTAGTAAGACACGAATGCCTCGGCAATCGTACTAATTTTTCGTGGTTTAGGCTTCCTTGCCAGCGATATCCAGGCGGCGACCAAACCGACGATAAGAAGCGTGAAAAAATAATTGCCTATCAAAAGAAATAGAAACAAAAGCAACTTCGAATCGTCCATGTCGCTGAGCCTAATCGTATTTGTGCAAACGTGTGAAGAGCATTCATCGACAGACTACGCATCTTTCCTATCTATGTTCTTGCCAATTCCTTGCTGCATCGCGCTGCAGCAGCGATAGCGCGCTGCATTAAATCCTCTAACCCATTCTTGCTCATAAGAACACGGAGCGCTGCCTCAGTGGTACCGCCAGGGCTAGTCACATCGCGGCGCAATTCTTCGGGGCGGCGAGGATCGGCGTCCAGCAACGCACCCGCGCCTGCGGTAGTCGTCCGAGCGAGACGCGCTGCGACAGTCGGTGAAAGGCCCATGGCAATACCGGCTTTGGTCATGGTTTCCACCAGCAAGAAAACGTAAGCTGGACCTGAACCAGAAAGAGCCGTGATCACATCGATCAATCCTTCATCGGCAACCCATACCGTTTCGCCAAGCGTTGTCATGAGAGATTCAGCGAGCGCACGATCTTGCTTTGACGTTGCTTCCGGCGCATACAACCCAGTAATGCCGCGCCCAATGGTGCCTAGCGTGTTGGGCATGGTTCGCACAATCCGAATCGACCCTAATGCGAATTGCAGGAAATGCGTGGTGATTCCGGCAGCAATAGAAACAACAAGAGCTTTTCTAGCGCCGAGTGCTCTTAGTAAACGGACTTCGTTTTTCACCACTTGAGGTTTAAGCGCTATGACAGCAGCTTTGAATTTCACCCGCGTGGACTCGAAGTTCGCGGTCAGCCTAATCTGTCCTCCATCAGCCAACGCGAGAATGGCTTCAGAAGGCGCAGGTTCGACGATGTGGATGGTAGGAAAATCTTTGGAAGCAATCCATCCCCTCAACAGCGCACTGCCCATTCTGCCCGCACCCAAAAGGAGGATCCCGCTGTTGTTTTTGTCCATTTCAGATTCCATTCTTAGGTCTTGCGAACTCGAACATCACGCCGATACTTGCGAAGTGTTCATGCGCAGGCTGCTTTCTCAAAAAAGGCAGGGACAGTGATGCACTGTCCCTGCCATCCACTTCGCTCCTCTGCGTCCCGGGGGATTTCGAATTTCAGTTTCTTACTGCTACCATCAACCATCAGCTACTTGTCACGTCATAGCTTCGACGACGGCGGATCGACAATTGGCTAACGACTAACGCGGCGTCGGCCGAGGGAACGGCGTGGGCCGCGGCCTTGGCGTCGGCGTAAGTCGGATCGGTGTCGGGGTCGCACTGGGCGAAGCGGTTGCGGTTGCTGTAGGTGTAGTTGTTGGCGTAATGGTAGCTGTCGCAGTCGGAGTGGCTGTTGGTGTAACCGTCGCTGTGGGCGTTGGTGTTGCACAAGGGCCGTTGGTGCGGACTTGTACCTCGGCAAGGAACTGGCCGGGCTGTGGCGGCCCGTCTAATCCTCCTACACTCCAGATTTGACCCAATCCATAGAAGCCTGCCTGGTTGCCCTGTCGATTGGGCAGAAGTAATTCGGGCGGCGATGGGTTCCAGGTTCCACCGGGCCAGGTGTCTAGATCGAGGTCGTCAACCAAGTTAGTAGAGTCGAAGAAACCAGTGCCACCGTTGGCGTCGCCACCTAACGCGTACAGCTTGTTCATTCCTGCATCATAGGCGAGACCAAAGTCTGCTCGTTGCGAAGTGAACGTTGGCCCTATTTCCCACGTTCCAGGTGCCGAACTCATGTCCAGACGGTAGGTCGTATTCTTGTTCAGCGACGGCGAAAATAAGTCCCATCCACCGACCACGTAGAGGAAGTGACCCACTTGCTGATATCCTGCCAGTAGGAACGCACTTGGCGCTGGTGTCCCCGGTGACCAACTGTTTGTTGCCACATCATATACCTGTACCAGGTTGGTAACCTGGAAGGTTCCACCCGCTACAAACACCTTGCCATTGAAAGCACCTGAGGCAGAGCCATAGTGAAAATCACCTGGCGCATCAGCCAGTACGGTCCATCTGTCAGTTACGGTGTCGTAGGCTGCAAATTGGTCGCCAAGGTCCCCCTGTGTGCAGTAAACGATACCCGTATCTGCCATGAAGGCGCAAGTAGGTGCTTCACTTTCACTGGTGAAAGGCATGGGTGCGCGCGGTTCCCAGATTCCCGTCGTGAGATCCATACTGTTGACGTTATTCGTCGAGTTACCGTTGGCGACGCCACCAAAGACATAGAAGTGGGTCGTTGTCTGAGCCCAACCGTAGCGGGTGATTGGTGTCGGATACGGGTTGGCTTGAGTCCACGGCTCTGCACATGGCGGCGACGTTGGTGTTGGAGTCGGCGGCGGCGTTGCCGTCGGAGTTGGGCCCTCTGTAGCAGTCTCAACAGTATTAGAGTCGCTGCTACTAATGGCTCCGGCGACTACTATCAGAAGCTTGCCGATTGCTGCTCCGCCTGTAAACGCATGCGGCACGTTTGTCTGCGGTCCGGCGATCCAAGTATCGGTGACAGTATCATAAATGTAGGTCGAGCTGAACGAAATGACCGGCGCTCTTATAAAAGCTGTAATACGATCATGCTTCGAAGCCCGCGGATGAAGCGCTGGATTACCGCCGCCTACTACGTACGTGTTTGTTCCGATGGCGGCTCCGGCAGCCTCGTAAACAGGCATTGGAATGTCGGCCATTCGCGTCCAGGAATCAGCCGAGACATCGTAACGATAATTCAGGGTTGTCCCAGCGCTGCCACCGTAGGAACCAGCCAGATAAATGTTTTGGCCAACAATGCTGGTGGCGCTGCCTCCCATTGGCTGCGGCGCCGATATCCTCGACGTGCTCCAAGTGTTAGCAATCGGATCGTATTCCCAAGTCTGGCTCTGCTCAGAAAAGGTAACGCCATCGAATCCGCCGATAACATAGATTTTTCCATCGCCACCGTAGTAGGCCACGTTGGGAAAGGCTCGGGCGTCAGGCATTGAGGTACCCGTAACCCAACTGTTAGTATCTAGATCGTAAATATAGGTGGTGTTGAGTACACTTGAGGCATCGATGCCCCCAAAGATATAGATCTTGTTGACATTGGCAGCGTAAGCCGCCCCCGCAGCGAACAGGGGCTGCGGCAACGACGCCAGGGTTGTCCAGGCGTTAGTCACAGGGTCGTAACGGTAAAAACCCGCGGTTGGGTCGGAGTCGTTATCGCCGCCAGCTGAATATGCGAACTTGCCATCACTGCACACGGCGGGGGATTCAAGTACCTTTGGATAATCGGCAACGATGCTCCAGGGTGACAGATTTGGCACCCCTGCATGTTGAACCTGTGTAGCCGAAGCGCGAAGGTCATAAGGTAACTCTCGATAAACGCTGCCGGGTTCGCGCTGTGGGCGGTGAGTGACACTAGACAGGGACGCCGGCACTCCCGCTTTTAGCTGGGCTGCGCTTCGATCGATTGTCCCGCGACTGCTCGACTGCGCCAGGGCAAACGGAATCACACAGTCTGCCAGCAACAGAAGTATGTAAAGACAGCTCCGAACCAGATAACTTTTAACCGTGCTATTCATTTGCTTTTTCATAGGGAAGGAAGGTGCTCAGCGATTCATAATCCCTTTGCATTCACGGCGTAGGTCGAGGGAACGGCGTTGGTCGCGGCCTTGGTGTAGGAGTGGGCCTAGGTGTTGCAGTTGGCGTTGGCGTAGAGCTACCGGTGGGCGTTGATGTCGGAGTTGGAGTAACTGTTGGCGTTGGCGTAATGGTAGCTGTCGCGGTTGGAGTCGGCGTAGGTGTTAAGGACGGTGTAGCGGACGGAGTTACCGTGGTAGTCGGTGTAGGCGTTGCGGTAGGTGTTGGTGTCGGCGTCCCTCCGCAGACGCCATTGCTACGAACGAGTACCTCGGAGAGGTAATGAAAGGACGGTGGTGGCGCGTCTATTCCTCCTACACTCCAGATCTGCCCCGCTCCATAGAAGCCTGCCTGGTTAGCCAGGCGGTTTGGAATCAACATATCTGGTGGCGAGGGATTCCAAGTTCCACCGGGCCAGGCTGACACATCCAGCTCATCGACCAGATTAGTCATGTCGTAGAAGTCACCACCCGGCGCGTCTCCACCCAGCGCGTATAACTTCCCCGTTCCGGCGTCATAGGCCAGGCCGAAGTTTGCTCTGCCCGGCGTAAACGTCGGCCCAACGGACCAAACTCCAGAAATCAAGTCCAAACGCCAGGTGGTTGTCTTGTTCGTCGTTGGTGAATTTATGTCAAATCCGCCTACTACGTATAGAAATTGCCCCACTTGCTGGTACCCTGCAAAAAGGAACCCGCTGGGCGCTGCTGTCCCGGCCGACCAACTATTCGTAGCTACGTCATACACCTGTACCAGGTCGGTGATGAAGTCGCTGCCCCCACCTACGAACACCTTCCCATTGAAAGCACCCGATACAGACCCGCGGTGGTCTCCACCGGGTATGTCAGCCAGAAATGTCCAGCTATCAGTGGCGATGTCATAGCCCGCGAAATTGTTCCCGCCACTTCCCTCTGTGCAGTAAACGATACCCGTATCCGCCATTAGTGCACAGGTGGGCGCCACACTGGTGAAGAGCATCGGCGACCGCGGCTCCCAGACTCCTGTCGCGATATCCATTCTATAGACGTTGTTAACTACAACGTCGTCAGAGATGCCACCAAAGACGTAGAAATGGGTAGCAGTTTGAGCCCAACCATAGAAAGCGATCGTAGTTGGGTACGGACTGGCCTGGCTCCATGGTCCTGGAGTACCTACAGGTGTACATGTCGGCGACGGCGTTGGGGTCGGTGTACCTCCTCCTCCGCACAAGCCGCTTATTGTCATCGTATAACTCGGGCAACCCGCATCGGGAGTAACTTCGCTTACCACAATGACGAACGTCTCCCCGATTTCCATGGTCAGCGAGAACGCTTGCTCCGGATTTGGGTTGGAACCTGAATCTCCGATCCAGTTATTGCAGATGTTGTTTGGGTCAAAGCTGTCTAAATATGCTGCAACGAAGATGAAATTATTTCCCGTGCATGCAGTATTCGTATTCACCGTGACGCATTGAGTCGCCCCAGTCGTGTTCGTAAAGGTGTAGGCATCGTAATGGTGCTGCAAGCCATCAGCAAATGTTTCACATGTGTTACTTGCAGGACAGGTCTGTGGGATATTGCTTCGCAAGAGTCGATCCGTTTGCGTAGGATCGCCGTCGTCGATGTTTCCGTTGATCACGATCGGCGTGCACGCCGGCGTCGGCGTTGGAGTGGGCGTTGTTGGTGTTGGAGTCGGAGTTGCTGGCATTTCAACAGCCGTCTCTACTGTGTTAATTCTGGTGAAAGTCCCCCAATCGAATCCGGCGACTACAATGAGGAGATTACCAATTGCGGTTCCCCCTGTAAACGAATGCGTCAGGTTTGTATGCGGTCCAGCGGTCCAAGTATCAGTCAGCGTATCATAAATGTATGTGCTGTTATAAGAAATAGACGCGTTATCGCCGCCTATCAGGTAGGTGTTTGTTCCGATGGCGGCTCCGGCAGCACCCCTAACAGGCAGAGGTACATCCGCCATCTGCGTCCAGGAATCGGCCAGGATATCATAACGGTAGTGGAGAGTTGTTCCGAATCCGGCACCAGAACCACCTGACAAGTAAATGTTTTGGCCAACAATGCTGGTGGCGCTGCGTGAAATTGTCTGGGGTGCGGCGGTCAGCGAGGTGTTCCAAGTGTCGGTGACCGGGTCATATTCCCAAGTCTGGCCCTGCTCAATGAAGTTCGGATCGAAGCCACCGATAAGGTAAATTTTTCCATTAGCACCATAGTAGGCGCCGGCGGAATCGGCACGACCCTCGGGCATTGAAGCTCCGGTGGTCCAACTGTTGGTGCCTATGTCGTAAATGTAGGTGCTGTTAAGGACATTGAAGTCGTTATCGTAGCCTCCTAGAACATAGATCTTATTGACGCTGGCAGCATAGGCCGCACGCGCGCTTATTAGGGCCAGTGGCAGCGGCGCCAAGGTGGTCCAGTTGTTAGCGACCGGATCGTACTGATAAAAACCAGCGGTAGCCTGCCCGTTGCTGTTTTCGCCGCCAGCGGAATAAGCGAATGTGCCGTCACTACAGACAGCAGGTGAGTCGAGTGCCTCCGGATAATCTGCAACGATGCTCCACGGCGAGAGATTTGATGGCCCAGCGTGACGAGCCTTTGTTGACAAAGCGCGACGGTCATAAGGCAGCTCTCGATCTACCGTGCCAGATAGGGACGCCGGCGCCTTTGGCTGGGCTGTACTTCGCTTGATCGTGCTTCGCTGCGCCAGCGCGAATGGGATCACGCAGACTGCCAACAACAGAAGTATGTAAAAAGCGCTGCGAATAAGATGCGCTTTAATGGTGGGGTTAATTTGCTTTTTCATAGAGGAGCATTTGTGGAAGTTGCAGTCCCGACACTTCGGGCCTTATTGATGTACGAGACCGAAATCCGGCGAAATCTTACACGGAAGTTTCAGAATTTTTACACGCGGTAATGAAGGCATTTCGGCGCGCCCGGCGCTCTGCGCGCTACCGATCCGCGCGTTCCGGGGAATTCGTGGCTTGCCACGCCGAAGCCAAGGCGGAGGCGGGTTACTTCTCTTTCGGCGCAAGTGAGGCGACGATTTTTTCGAAGCGCGGGTCGCCGCGCAGGGGGTCCCAAAACGGTTCTAGTTTTAAAGACCCGTAGCTTGGAGCGTTTGGGTGGTGAATGGCGATGGCCAGCTGTTCACAAGCGAGGTCCGTGTCGCCGGTCCAGGCACTAATCATCGCCAAATAGGAAATCATAAGAGGGCCGATAAGTGCATCCTTTTCTACAGGGAGAAGCTTAACTGCCAGCCGGCCTTCGCGCAGCGCTTCTTCCTTTCGCCCAAGAACAGCATCAATTAAACCAAGAGCGCAAAGCGCAGGGCCGTAGTTCGGCTGAGCTTTGGCACTTTTCTCTTGCTCCGTGCGCGCCACGATGAAAGCGGACCGCGCTTTATTTTCATCATGTGCCATACGTGCGATGAAACCTTCAACAAATTCCGGTGGGAACTGCACATCCTCGCCGAAAGGGCTTTGGCCCAAAGCCGCTAGCGCATTCGCAGCAGCAACCGGATCGCGCTCTGCTAATTCACAGGTCACCCATCCAAATGCGACACTCTGAATAGCGGAAGGATCTTTCACACGGATTTCATCGATCAATTGATGGAGCGGCCTGCTGTCGGCTTTCCAGTTAAATTCAACAAAAGCACGCTCGACTCTGGTTACGACGTCGCCCGGTTGGATTTCCAATACGCGATCCACCAGGGCTTTTTCGTCGGCATAGCGCCGAAGAAGGGCATAACTAAGCGCAGCTTGTCCGAGCACAAATACGTTGCGCGGGTCGAGCTCGATCGCCCGCTCAAGATTACGTAAAGCCTGTTCTTGATTCCCGCCGGGGCGCCGCCGCTCAATGTAGCCACGTAGCTCAAATAATCGGGAATCATTCGGCATAGACTTGCTGGCAATTTTGAGCGCAGCCAATGCGCCGTCATAGTCGCGATGTCCCAGGTAAAGATTCAGCGCGCGAGACAAGTAAGCTTCCCCGGCCTCGGGACGAAGCCGAAACGCAGCCTTGACGGCAGTCTCGGCGAGAGCCAAGCACTCGGTTGTCCTATCGAATCCCAAAAAGTAAAGGTGATCCTGAACCCAGGCAATTTGACAATATGCTTGGAAAAAACTCGGATCATTCGCTACAGCTTGGTTAAGCAAGTCGGCCGCTTTCAACAGATCGCCTCTCTCATTAGCGCTGTAGTTCCAGGTGAGAATGAGATTTTTCGCGCGGCTATAAAGATCGAAAGCGGTAAGATCGGCTGTTGGCGGTTGCTCGATTGCCACTTTCTCTTCGGCGGAGATTTTGGCGTGAAGCTGTTCGGCGACATTTTGTGCAATCTGGCTCTGGATGGTGAAAAGGTCTTTTATATCGCCATCGTATTGCTTCGCCCACATGTGCGAATCAGTGCGCGTGTCGATTAATTGTGCGTTGATGTGGAGCCATGCGCCGGTCTTGCGGACGCTGCCTTCCAACACATGAGAGACACGAAGTGCATCGCCGATCTCACGTATGTTCTGCTTGCCACGGTATTGCATCACGCTAGTGCGGCTGATGACTTTGAGAGCGGCAATATTTGCGAGCTTCGTCAAAAGATCGTCTTGAACCCCATCGGCAAAGGAGGCGTCTTCCCTGTCGTTGCTCAGATTTTCAAATGGAAGCACTGCGATCCCAGTAGTTGCCGGCCGCCTAACGAGTTCGCTTTTCCAGATATTCCATCCAGTGACTGCTGCCAAAGCGACCAGCGACGCGATCAAGGCAGCGATGGCCGGTTTCCTTTGCACCCATTTCCTAGCGCAGGTGACGACTCCAGAGCGACGCGCTTTAATTGGCTCGCGGCGAAGCCAGCGTTCAAGGTCTTCGGCTAATGCAAGTGCGGAGGAGTAACGGTGTTTTGGATCTTTCTCCAGGCACTTCAAGCAGCTTGTCGAAAGGTCCCGACCTGCTTTCGGGTTTAACAAACGCGGCTGTCGCGGCTCGGTTTCCAACAGCAAGCGAACGGTTTCGTAAGTTGTTCCTCCGGCAAAAGGCGGATGACTGGTGAGAAGGTGGTAGAACGCGGCTCCCAGTCCGTACACATCGGTTGCGCTCGTGACTTGTCCGTTTTGACCACGCGCTTGCTCCGGCGCCATGTAACTCGGCGTGCCCAAAACATCAGTGGTACAAGTGACGGTGCTCTCTGTTTCAACTAATCGCGCCAAGCCGAAATCGGTAAGATGCGGATCGCCTTTTGCGTCGAGCAAAATGTTGCCTGGCTTGATATCTCGGTGCAGCACGCCGCGTTCATGAGCGTAATGAACAGCGTGCGCGAGCTTCGCGATGATTTCCGCCGCATGGCGAACTGGTAGCGGACCACGTCTCACAACTTCATCGAGAGCTTCGCCCTCGACCAGTTTCATACTGAAATAGCAGGAACCATCGCGCTCGCCGATTTCGTAGATGGGAACAATGCAAGGGTGATCCAGGCTGGCTGCAGCTTCAGCCTCCAGGTGGAAACGCTGCAAATGCGCTTTCGTTGCGAATTGACCGAGACCAACGATTTTCAACGCCACTGTGCGATTGAGACGCTTCTGCCGCGCACGATAGACAAGGCCCTGGCTGCCGCGGCCAATTTTTTCCAGGAGTTCATAATCTCCAAAGTCCGTGACTCTGTGTGCTGGCTGGGCAGCGTGCGTCGTCTTGCCGTTCTCGCCGGGGACGCTACAGTCATCGCCAGCGACTACAGCTATCCCGGCGGCTACGGATACATTTGAGAATAGGCCGGTCTCTAACAGGCACGCGCTGCAAAATTCTTGCGATGCATCGGAGAAGAATTCCGCCCCGCATTTTTCGCAGACCCCTAAGATATTCATACGGATCTATCCGCCAAATCCGCCAAAGCTTTTGCTTGAAGAAGCCTGACCTTCGAAAGCGGCGTCAAGCCGCCACAGTCCAAAGCGGCTTCGCCGCGAAACCGTTCGTGTCTATTCGTATTCATTCGTGGTTAACCAACCACTCAATAGAGTTATCCGGGAAATTCTCGCCGAAGTTATGGGCGCAGGACAGCAATCAAATGACGCAGCTCATCTTCCGTGTCGTCGGGTGCGATCACTGTCTGAGCGATTTCTTCGTGCAATAATTCCCGATAACGCTCGCGCAGGCGATAGAAGGCTTGGTTCACCGCGTTTTCAGTCATTCCGAATTGATGTCCAATCTGCGCTTGGGAAGGGCGCTGGCCGTCGTCGGCGAGTAATTTTTTCAACTGCCCAAAGAGTCCGGCATTGCCAGCCGCACGGTACTCCTCCTCCAATCGCGTGAGCACTTGTTCCAAAACTGTCAGGGCCCAGCGGCGCTCGAAAATTCGATCGGCGCTCAACGTATTTGCTGGTTCAAGGTCAGCGCGCTTCTGCGCGAGCAATTCGTCCAGCGGTATGGGCGCTCGACCTTCACCGCGCTTGGCAGCCGCAGCGTAACGCCGTTCTTTAGCGAGGAAATTCTTGAGCGAGGCAAAGAAAAAGGAACGTAAACGTCCCTTCTCACGCCGGACGGCTTCCAGGTCTCTGCGCTCGAACAGCATCGCGAAGAAACTTTGGGTAAGATCCTTTGCTTCTTCTGGCGCGGCACCTTGTCGTCTGATGAAACTGTAAATAGGCCACCAGTAAGTGCGGCAAAGTTTTTCAAGCGCTTTATCCGCTTCAGGCGAGTCACCCTGCGCTTCGACGACCATACTCCAATGTGTGGTCGCAAATAAAGCACTGCCATTACGCGTATGTCCGTCTAAGGTGCTCAATGAAGCCCCGTTATCCTTCGCCAGCACGCTACGATCGAAGCCGGAAGCCTTGCCAAAAGCAAGCCTATCTTGTAATCCGGGAACTACATCGCCACCCCGCTTTTGCTGTATCTGGTTATTACAACCTGTGCGATAATGCCTGCGCGCTTGCGCCGGTGATCATATGTTCAACCTGACGAGAATTTTTCGCCGCGTTCGAGAGCTACTTCAGCCTTAAGATTCTCGAGGTCTCGACCGACACTGGCGACAGCGGCTAGCTTGTCCCCCCTTCTGAACACCACCGAGGCCTCTTTTTCCTTCAAATTGCCATACACAATCGTCTGATCAGTGCCACTGCCATGGCCCACATAATGAATGTGCAGATCAAAATGATTGCTCCAGAAAAATGGCGGCAGGATGAATTGCTCGCGCGCTCCAAGAATGTTACGGCCGGCGGTCTGGCCATGGCGCTGCGCCACCACCCAATGTTCTACCCGGATGCGTCCCGCGCGCGGATCGGGCCAGCGTGCGATATCGCCAGCCGCAAAAATCCCAGGCATGTTCGTCTCCAAAAACTCGTCGACCAATACGCCGTTGTCGGTGGCGATGCCCGCTTGTTCGGCTATGGCGATGTTTGGGCGCACGCCGATCCCAACGACTACCAAGTCGCAATCTAATTTCGTCTCGTCATCGAGCTGCACCAAACGATCTTGAATTGCCGATGGCGTCCGACCGAGATGAAATTGTACCCCATTTGCCTCGTGCGTTTCGCGAACCAACCCGCCCAGTTCGCGTCCCAGAGCTTTTTCCAGCGGCACCGAATCTCTTCCGACCACTGCGACTTGAAGCTTGCGCTCTCTCAAGGACCACGCCACTTCCAAACCGATAAAGCTCGCGCCGATTACGAC
>DATBEX010000222.1:0-7902 GCA_036558805.1 Candidatus Udaeobacter sp. | reverse complement strand
GCAGTGCGCGCACCGCCGATGTGCAGATAGCCGGTCGGCGAAGGGGCGAAACGGACGCGGATGTCAGAAGGCATTAACCAGAGATTACACGCGCCTTCGCCTTAGGCTACGGCGGCGCAGACAGATTTTCACGGCTTGCTGGAGCCGCTTCGCTGTGCGAAGCGCTTTCGGGTGCGTGTCGCAAGCCGCGCGTTTCGCAGAGACAGGGCTACAATCATTCGATAAAAATCTTCCCCGCGCGACGGCGGGCATGGTGGTCCTGCGAAAGATTTACTTTGGCGACGGTGGCATTCTGACTGGCAAGGCAGCGCACGCGCTCAATGACGTCGAATGTGATCCCGGAAACTTCTTGTGCCCGCAGCCATCTTAGAATTGTACGGCGTTGAAGTGCCACTGGCAGTGAACGGATCCGCGCGACCGGGAACCGGGCGTCGGCTGAATCCGGGAGCTGTTTTTCGATCCAGTCTTCTTCTTCACCGGCGATTGCCGCAGCACGCCAAATGGCGGGACGAATGTTTCGACCGGCGATTTTCTCAAAATGCGGAATGAGCCGATGCCGGATCCGATTTCGCAATGCATTGAGACTTTTGTTCGAAGCGTCCTCCCGAAAAGGTAGGCGATGCTTGCGCACATATTTGTCGATGTCCCTTCGCCAAATTCCGAGAAGTGGTCGCGCGATTGTCAACTCAACGTCATCAATAGAGCGAGTCGAAACCTCGCGCATGGCGGCGAGGCCTGCACTGCCGGTACCGCGAAAAAGATTAATTAAGAAAGTTTCGACCAGGTCATCGGCATGATGCGCAAGAAGGATCGTCCTGCAGCGGCGTTGCTTGGCAACGTTGGCGAAAAACGAATAGCGCGCCGCTCGCGCTGCAGTTTCGATCGACATCTTCTCTCTCTTCGCCAGCGCACGCACGTCTGCCGCGGCAAACTCAAAATTGAGTCCATATTTGCGGGCAAGTCCTTTCACAAAGCGCAAGTCCGCGTCGCTGGACCTGCCACGTAGCTGATGATTCAAATGACAAACGATCAAGTGCCTGTAGCCGAGAGTGGTTAGCCAATGCAGTAGCGCGACGGAATCGCGCCCTCCGGAAACCCCAACCAGATAGCGCCCATCAGACGGGAATTCACGACTGAGTTGTGAAGTAATGTTCAATGACTTCATGGGCGATTTTCTGTCATTCTGAGCGCAGCGAAGAACCTCCGATCACCTGCCCGGCAGCGTGTCAGCGGAGGCCAGAGATGTTTCGCTCCGCTCAACATGAAAATTTCCTGAATCCAATTCATGGCGCTGCCGCATCCAACCTTCAAAGCAATCATGAACGATCAACGAACTTTAGACAAAGGCGGAGGTTCCGCGGCGTCTTTATAGGAAAGGATTCAAACGATATGAATAACCACACCACTTACGAACTGCTAGTCCATTCAGAGGAGAAGGGTCGAACCATCATCGAAACGGCGGTTTACATCATGTGTATTTTGAGCGTGGTCATCGCCATCTTTCAATTCGTCGGTCAACCGATCCCGGATCCTTTTGCTGGCTTCGATTCATCGGCTCAACCTACGCCGGTTGCGTCGCATCACGAGACAGCACCGGACACGAAATCCTAGGTTGATTTGAGGACCGACCGAGTTCTGTCTGGGCTGCCACGGCCGCGTTTGACGCCACGATAGGCGGGGGTCCCCGCGGGCGGTAGCCACCACCGAATTTGAATCGTGGCGTAAGGCGAATGCATCGGGTTTCGATCATTACTTGACAATGAATGAACGTTCATTCATCTTTCCAGACTATGTCGCAACCCCAGATAGACTCTTCGAATGGTGATCGCCATTCCCAGATCCTTGAGGCCGCCCTGGTCTGCTTCGCCAAGCGCGGGTTCCACCAAACCAGCATGCATGATATCAGCGGGGAGGCTGGGATCAGTGTTGGGCTTATCTATCGCTACTTCGAAAACAAAGAAGCTGTTATTTCAGCAATGGCCGATCGACATAAGAAGGAGATTAGCGAAGTACTCGAGCGTGCACGGCAGGCGCCGACACTGCTTGAATCGCTGGAGATCCTGTTCACCGCACATTGTTGCGAGGACGCACCGCAAGTTGTCTCTGCCTTCGTAGTCGATCTTTACGCCGAAGCTTCGCGAAATCCGCAGGTGGCCGATTTGGTGCGCGACGTTTTGGACACGGCGATTGATGGCGTGACGGATCTGATTGCGCGTGCGCCGGAAACGCAAAATGCGGGGAACGACCTCGAGCCCGCTGAGTTGGCGGAATTAATCTTCGCTGTCGCGCGCGGAATGCTCATGCTGGACGTGTTACGTCCGCAGCAGATGACTGCGACTGAACGACGCGAGCGACAGCTTCAAGTCACAAGGAGGCTCTGGCGCTTGTTGTTCAAACCAAAGGGAGAAGTCGCTTATGCATGACGTGGCAAAGAGTATTTCAAAGGCTCCAGCTCAGTCGACTGCACGGCCGCGGCGCCGCTGGCGGAGTCTTACTCTCGCAATAGGTCTGCTTATTGCGATTGTAGTCTTTGTTTTCGGAATAAAGGTGCTGCAAATCGGCAAGATGATGAGTACGCCGATGGTGATGCCACCGACCACCGTGTCGAGTGTGGTCGCCAAGGAAGAGGATTGGGCGCCCACGCTGTCCGCAATTGGATCGGTTTCAGCTGTTCAAGGCGCGGTCGTTTCCACCGAACTGGGTGGAGTTGTTGCCGAAATCGATTTCCAAAATGGCGGCGTCGCAAAAAAGGGTGACGTCCTGATGAGGCTCGACAGCTCGGCGGAGGAAGCGCAATTGCGTACTGCGGAAGCCGATTTGGAATTGGCGAAATCGAATCTTGAACGAGAACGCAGTTTGGCGGCGCGAAAGGTTGTTTCGCAGCAGGAATTCGATGCTGCTCAGTCACTCTTTGGCCAAAAGCAAGGGGCGGTGGATAACATGCGCGCTTTCATCAAGAAAAAACAGGTGCGAGCGCCATTCGATGGAATGCTCGGTATCAGGCAGGTGAATGTTGGGCAGATGATCAATGCCGGTCAACAAGTCGTGCAACTGACCGCACTGGATCCGGTTTATGTCGACTTTGCGTTACCGCAGCAGAATCTTCCAAAGCTTGGCACCGGATACGAGGCACGCGTTCATGCGGACGCGTTACCCGGCCACCAGTTTGATGGGAAAGTGAATGCCATTAATTCCATGGTCGACTCGGTGACCCGTAACGTCGGCGTTCAGGCGACTCTAGAAAATCCGGACCACGCATTGCGTCCGGGGATGTTCGTCAAAGTCGACGTCCTGTTGCCAAACAAAAGCAAAACACTTGTGATTCCGGGCAGCGCTGTTTCGTACGCTCCGTATGGCAACTCTGTTTTTGTAATCGAGAAGAAGAAAGATCCGAAGACCGGCAAAGAGTCGGAGTCGTTACGACAGGCTTTTGTGCGAATCGGTGAAGCGCGCGGAGATTTCGTTTCCATTACGGAAGGATTGAAAGCAGGCGACGTGGTCGTCAGCACCGGCGTCTTCAAACTTCGCAACGGAATGCCGGTTGTAATCAATAACGATTTGGCTCCCAAGCCGCAGTTGAATCCAAAGCCGATGGATTCGTAATGGCAAATGCGGAGGCGTCTATGTCGCAATCCGACACAACGAGAATAAACACAAGGAGATCGGGAGAACGCGCCCGAACCAGAAAATGAGATTTACGGATCTGTTTATCAAACGGCCGGTGGCTGCCATGGTCGTTAGCTTCGTCATTCTCATCGCTGGTTTGCAGGCGATGAAGACGCTGAATGTGCGGCAATACCCGCGCAGCGACGTCGCTGCAATCACGGTGACCACGATTTACGTCGGCGCCGACGCCGAGTTGGTTCGAGGATTTATTACCACTCCGATCGAGCGCGCTATGGCGGCTGCGGACGGGATCGATTACATCCAATCGCAAAGCACGCAGGGACAATCACTTGTCACGGCGCGTCTCAAATTGAATTACGACGCAAACAAGGCGCTGTCGGATATCAGCGCGCGAGTTAACGCGATTCGTAACAATCTGCCGCCGGAATCGCAGATTCCGGTAATTGCGATTCAAGCGGCAGATTCACAATTCGCTTCGGCTTATCTCAGCTTTACATCCAACATCCTTGAGCCGAACGAGGTGACCGATTATCTGGTCCGCCTCGTGCAACCACGTTTGACCGCAATTGCGGGTGTGCAAAAAGCAGACATTCTTGGCGGCCGGACTTTTGCGATGCGCATCTGGATGAAACCGGAGCGGATGGCTGCGCTAAACATCAGCTCGTCGCAAGTTCGCGATATCCTGGCGAAGAACAACTTCCTGGCGGCGGTTGGAAACACCAAAGGTTCGCTTCTTCAGGTCAGTCTGACGGCAAATACCGATTTGCATACGGCCGAGGAGTTCAAGCAGTTAGTGGTTCGGCAGGATAAGAATACGTTGATCCGGCTTGGCGATATCGCCGACGTCGTTCTCGGCGCTGAAGATTACGATACGGAAGTGCGGTTCTCCGGACAGAAAGCCGTTTTCATGGGCATCTGGGTGCTGCCGAATGCCAACTCGTTGGATGTAATCAAACGCGTTCGCTTCGAGCTCGATCAAATCAAGAAGGAGCTGCCGACTGGAATGACAGCGGAAATGGCCTACGACGCCACCGCCTATATCAACGATGCCATTCACGAGGTCGTAAAGACACTGATCGACACATTGATCATCGTGATGATCGTGATCTTTTTGTTCCTGGGATCGTTCCGCTCCGTCATTGTGCCGGTCGTTGCCATCCCGATTTCCCTCATTGGCGCATTGTTTTTGATGCAGGTGTTCGGTTTCACGCTGAATCTGCTCACACTCCTCGCGATCGTTCTCTCGGTCGGATTGGTGGTCGATGACGCGATCGTTGTGGTCGAAAACGTAGAACGCCATATCGCGGATGGACTGTCGCGAATGAACGCAGCGCTTGTCGGCGCGCGCGAGCTGATTGGTCCGATCATCGCGATGACGATCACTCTCGCCGCAGTCTACACGCCGATAGCATTGCAAGGTGGTCTGACCGGTGCGCTGTTCCGCGAATTTGCTCTCACGCTTGCCGGCGCTGTCTTCATTTCCGGGGTCGTCGCGCTGGTTCTCTCACCAATGATGTCGGCCTATCTCCTGCCGCCCCATCATGTCGAGCACGGGTTCAAAGGCTGGGTTGATCGGACGTTCGATCGCGTGCGCGATTGGTATGGGAAACATTTGGAGCGGACATTAAAAGCCCGCCCAGCTGTTTACGTTGTTTGGGCAGGAATTTCAGTTCTCGCGTTGCTGATGTTCCTGGCGATACCCAAAGTGGCGACGAAGGAGCTGGCGCCCAAGGAAGACCAGGGTGTGATCTTTGGAATTATCACCGCGCCGGCTAACGCTACAATCGACGACACGATCCGTTATGCGGACGCCGCTGGGAAAGTTTTCCACGATATTCCGGACACCCGGTTCACATTTCAAATTACCTCACCAAGCAGCGGTTTTGGAGGCATGGTGCTGAAACCATGGGGCACGCGAAAGGTCCCGACGAAAAACTATCTGCCAGTCATTCAACAAAAACTGGCAGCGATCCCCGCGATTCAAATGTTTCCGATCATGCCTGAAGCGCTGCCGGGCTCGGACAACTTTCCGGTTAGCTTCATCATTGCTTCCACAGCTGATCAGGAGCGCATTCTCGAGTTTGCCAAGGAGATTTTCCAAAGGGCAATGAAAGCGCACATGTTTCAGTTCGGCGATATCGACACCAAGATCGACCAACCCCAGGCGCAGATCGTTCTCGATCATGACAAAATTTCGGCGATGGGACTGAACATGCAGCAGATCGGCGCTGATCTCTCGGCCAGCGTCGGCGGGAATTACGTCAATTGGTTCAATATGGAAGGCCTCAGCTACAAGGTTATTCCTCAGGTTAAACGGGTTGACCGGCTGAATCCGGAGCAGCTCAACGACATTTATGTCACCGGGCCGAACAACCAGCTCATACCGTTAAGTACGGTTGCCAGGATCGAACGCAAAACGGTCGCGCGTTCGCTCAATCGAATGCAGCAGCTCAACGCCGTCACAATCAGCGGTGTTCCGACGGGTTCGGTCGATTCAACGCTCAAGTTTTTGGAAAACGAAGCGCACAAGATCCTACCCGCGGGTTATGTGATCGATTATACGGGCGGTTCACGGCAACTTCGGCTGGAAGGAAGTAGTTTTCTTGGAGTTTTCATGCTCGCGGTTCTGCTCATTTTCCTCGTCCTTGCTGCACAATTTAACAGCTTCCGTGATCCGTTGATTATTTTGCTCGGCTCGGTTCCGCTGGCGCTGTTCGGCGCGGCGGTATTCATGTTTTTGAAGATGCCCTTTGGCAAGTTCTTCACCGACGGTTGGACGACTTCGTTCAACATCTATTCTCAAGTCGGGTTAGTCACGTTGGTTGGTCTGGTTTCCAAAAACGGCATTCTCATTGTCCAGTTCGCGAACGAGCTCCAGCGTGAGGGTTTGGCGAAACTTGCGGCCGTAGCGCAAGCCGCCCGAATTCGATTGCGGCCGATCATGATGACCAGCGTCGCGACTGTCGCTGGTCACTTTCCGCTCACGCTCGTGACTGGTGCCGGGGCGGCAGCACGAAATTCCATTGGTCTCGTGCTTGTTGGCGGGATGACGATTGGGACAATATTCACGCTTTTCATCGTGCCATCGTTGTACATGCTCATCGCGAAGGAACATCACGAAAAATCTCTGATGGATCCGGACTTCGAGGGTGTTGCCGAAGATCGCGAGCTCGCCCCGGAATACGAGCCGGCTCTTGCGCCAGATGGAAACGGCAACGGTTGGAAACAAGCGTGAGTGAATCGCACGGGATTCACCACAAACTGTGGCCACGGCGCCGTGTTGCTGCCGAAAAGACCGATGCAGTGCGGCGACCAGAAGGTTATGGGCCGCGGCAAAATTGGGGATAAATAAAAAAAAGCCTCAGTGGGCTTTCGGCCCAACTGAGGCTTTCGATTTTCCCTCGGCCTAGGTTCTAGCGCTGCTCTCTCCCGGGGAATGCTCCCCGAAATTCAGCATGCTCCGTCGAGTTGCTGATCTTTGTGACGAACCAGGGCTCCGGTCCGACGCTTACTGTCACTTGCTCTTGGATGGGCTTGCCAATTGGCGTCGGCCCGAAGGCGATCGAATGACCAGCCTTGGCGACAGTAATGTAGTTTTGTCCTCTGTTTTGACAGAGGAATAACCCTTGTTCACCATCGAGCAGGCTTGCCAGGTCGAGGCCGCTTACTGGTACGTTTAGTTCTAGTTTCATTTTGCCTTTTTTCCCTCCTTGTATGAGCGAGAACGTCGCGAATTGCTCAGGCTCTGCTAGGTAACTTTGGTTTCCTTTTTTGATGTTCTATTTTGAACGTTTTTGGAACGTCGTGTTGTCTAATTGTGAAACAACGAAGCAGCGGCTGCGCGAGGGCGAGGGCAAGGACGTGTTGCGATCGAAGAAAAATCCCAGGGTGGGAAGCGATTTGGAGCCGGTAATCGATCCGGCGCTCGAACGACCTTTACTCAATCTGCATCGCGCCATGGACATCAACTCTTTTTGGCGAGCCGCGCAACTGGTGCTCTCAACCGCGATACCGCGCTGCGTGATCGGTCTCACGTTTCGGCGTAATCCAGCTTTGCCTGTAATCGCTCGGTGGACGCGACACATTCCCGAAGGTTTTTTTGCAATCGAACCTCTTAAGAGTTATCTCGCCCGACCGGAACGCAAAAAGTTCGTGCGTTTGAGAAATCTCTTCCGTAATCGCAACAGCTTTGTGCGATCGGTTCTCTTTCGTCGCTACATAGCACCTCAAGATTGCGCCCATGGTCTCTGTTTGTTTCTCTGGAAAGGCCGGAGG
>DATBEX010000221.1:0-4675 GCA_036558805.1 Candidatus Udaeobacter sp. | reverse complement strand
CCGGGCGGCATGTATTGGCTGGCGATGGGATCTATTTCTATCGCGGCGGGAAGTACGACTTCATGTACCCGCCGCCATGCGCGCTTTTTTTGGCAGGAGCGAGTCTGCTTGGTCAGGGAGGCTTGATTTTTCTGCTCGTGGCGATCAATTCCGCGGCCTGGTTTTGCAGCGCAAAGCTGAGTGCCATTCTTGCTCGAGGCGACGAACGCACAGCAAATCCCGGGTTGTATCTCATTCCAAGTCTGCTGGTGATTGTTTATATCTGGTCGAGTTATCATCTTGGTCAGCCGAACCTTGTTTTACTTGCGCTAATGCTTGGTGCGTTTGTCGCACTGCGCGTGAAACATGAGATCATCGCTGGTGGCCTAATTGCAGTTGCCGCCGCGATCAAAGCGTTTCCGATACTTGCCATCATTTATCTGGTTTACCGAAGGTATTGGACAGCAGCAGCTAGCCTTGTAGTCACACTGGCATTTCTACTTCTTATTTTGCCGGTACCGGTTCGAGGGTTTGAAGGAGAGCGGAACGACTTGGAAAAGTGGAGCGCTGGAATGTTGAAATACAGTGACGTCACCGTTGGTCAGCGCCCGATGCGCAGTTACACGTGGATGAATCAATCTCTAATCGGTGTAAGCAATCGGCTGCTTCGGCACGTTGATGCTGATGCTGCCTCAGCTCCGCATCAACCTGTTTACGTAAACTTCGCGGACCTTAGGTTTACCGTCGTCAACGCGATCATTATTACCGTCGCGGTGGCACTCGGCCTCTTGTTTATCGCGGTGATGCCTCCACGCGATATGCGAACCGCAGAAACTGATGCGATCGAGTTTGCCCTGTTGCTCTTGCTGATGCTGGTGGTCACGCCGCTTTCGTTCGGTTACTTCTATTCCTGGCTGATGCTGCCGTTTGCGGTAATTACGCACCGATTACTCGGCGGAAAAAATGCCGTTGTCTTGTGTTGGAGCCTGCCAGCGCTTGCTCTCCTCGCTCTTGGCATTCCCTTGCCGCGGGGTGCACAGCTATACGGCAATACCTTTTTCGCCACGGTTCTGCTTTTTATCGGGATGTCGATTGAGCTTTTGAGTTTCAGACGACGAGCAGCCACGAAGCAGATCGGAGAGCGACTAGCCCGACGAAAGTCGCGTTCATTCTTTGACTGGTAGTTTTCTGTTTTCACGGCGGACCATCAATTTCAATCCGGACCAGGTTTCATCGATCGCGCACACCTTTGTATCGACGAATCCGAGTGGCAACGCGACAGCGCGGACCACATCTTCTGTCACATCGGTTGGCACGCCGGACGATTTCTTTGGCCAGGAGACCCAAACTGTTCCGGTGTCCGCGATTTTCTCGCGCAAGACGGATAACTTCTCCTCCAATTCGCCGCGCTTCCTGGTAAAAACGTGGACAAAATCCGAACCCGGCCTCAAGCGATTAGCGAACATTATGTTTTCAGGCAAGGTGCCGAGCAGTCGACGGTAGTTTGCCGGCGCGTTGAGTGTGACGACGGTAAGGCCTGCCTTGATTCCGAGCTTCTGTGGTAACGGTGTTCCCGAGTAACCAGCCATGATTATCCTGTTATCTATTTAGCACTGCTCTGTCGACAACGTCTGTCATTCCGAGCGAAGTCGCGGAATCTCGGGTCCAATCCAGCGAACGGGCATAGGAGGCAAGAGATGTCTCCCGTTCGATTCGCTGCGCTCGCTCAGGGCAGGCTCGCAGAGTGACGGCTTCGCCGCAATTTACTGGATCCAACGTCACGTTGCCCGCTCGATATGACAAAAGACGGCCTTTCGCCAACCCGAAGCATTTTCGCAGCTTAGGATCGCATGGGCTCGGTCAGGATGTCCCGCAAATGTTGGAAACTAAATATACTGGATTAGTTTCCTCATTGTGCTAACCTGTCGCGCAAATGAAATCTGCGCATAAACGGCAGCCGCGAAGCCGAAAACGTGATCCGAACCGGCAGCGAATTGTCGATGCGGCCCGGATTCACTTTTTCAATCACGGATTCCGCAGGGTGACCATGGATGATCTGGCGGAGGAACTGGGCATTAGTAAGAAAACGCTCTACGCACATTTCCCGGGAAAGTTCGATCTGCTTGAGGCCGTTCTGGCTGATAAATTAACAAGCGTCGAAGTGACGTTGAAGGAAGTTACGCGCGCGCATCCGCACGATTTCCCAGCGACGTTGCGCGAGTTGCTGGCCGGTACGCAACGCGAATTGGATGAGATTAAGCCGCCGTTCGTGCGCGATATGCGCCAGAAGGCACCGGAGATCTTCAAACTCGTCGAGCGCCGGCGGGCCGCGATCATCCAGCGCTACATCGGAAAATTTTTCATTCAGGGTCAGCGGGCGGGAATGGTGCGGAAGGATGTTCCGGTCAAACTGATCATCGAGATTTTGCTGGCGATGGTTCAATCGATCATGAATCCGCCAAAGATGGAGGAGCTTGGGATGATGCCGAAGGAGGGGTTCGCCGGGATCCTTAAGATCATTCTTGAAGGCACATTGACAGCAAAGGGACGCAAAACGTGAATGTATCGTTCGTTAGGAAAAATCGACAGCTCCGAAATAATCGCGCCTCGCGACTTCATTCGGAGTTGTTGCGCGCAGCGGGGGCTTTGACGTTGGTTCTCTTGCTCGCCGGTTGCGGGAGTCGTGGCAAGGCGGTTTCGGGCACGATCGAAATAGACGCAGCTCATGTGGGTCCGCGCGCCGGTGGACGCGTGGAGAAAATCTTCGCGCGGGAAGGCGACCATTTGAAAGAAGGCCAATTGATCGTGCAACTGGATGCATCAGAACTGCGAGCGCGCCGCGATCTTGCGGTCGCTCAAATTGACACTGCAGTCCACGACGCGGACGCGCAACAAGCGCAATTGGTGTTCCTGCGGGATGAAGCGCAGCGCCAGCAGGGTTTACTTCAGCGGAAAGTGGTTTCTTCGAGTGATGCCGAGCGCGCCGCTAGCTCAGCCCAAACGCAGGAGAAGAATGTCGCGGCAGCCCAAATGCGTGTCGCTCAGGCACGCGCGCAACTTGCCGATATCGATGCGCAGCTGGCGGAAATGCAGGTCGTTGCGCCGGCTGATTCCGTTCTCGAGGTGCTCAGCGTGAAGGTGGGCGATGTGCTTCCGGCAAATCGCGAAGCCGCCACATTGCTCCTGACCGGATATCTCTGGGTGCGTGTTTTCGTTCCCGAATCCTGGCTGGGTTTAATCAAGCTGGGCGAGCACGTTCGCGTCCGCGTCGATTCGTTTCCGGGCAAAGATTTCGACGGAGTTGTCGAGCAGATAAGTCGACAGGCCGAGTTTACTCCACGCAACGTGCAAACCGTCGCGGACCGGATCAGACAGGTGTTCGGAGTAAAGATTCGTTTACCCAGCGACGACGATCGTTTGCGTGCCGGAATGGCCGCCGACGTTTATTTCCCAAATGTGAAATGAGTAATCGAAGAATTAGTGACGCTGGAACGCGTTGTCCAATACGCGTTGTCACAGCCCCGATTCATCGGCTTGGGAACAAGCCGACCCAGCTTCCTGCACGATCTCGGTTTTAATTTATGCCAGAACCGATGATTGAAGTTGAGGGCCTGACGAAGCGCTTCGGCACATTCACGGCTGTCGATAATGTTTCATTTTCGGTCGGCAAAGGTTCCATCTTCGGGTTTCTCGGCCCGAACGGCTCCGGAAAGACAACTGTGATCCGGATGCTATGTGGAATTCTGGAGCCGACTGAGGGCACGGCTCGCATTGGCGGCCACGATGTTGTGCGAGATATCGAGCCAATCAAGGAAATGATCGGCTACATGTCGCAAAAATTTTCCTTGTACGACGAGCTGACCGTAGATGAGAACCTCATCTTTGCAGGGAAACTTTATGGCGTGCGCGGCCGCGAATTGGATCAGCGTCGCGACGAGATGATCGCGACGACGCACCTTGAACCTTACATCAACCGGCGCGCTTCACAGCTCTCGGGCGGCTGGCGACAACGTTTGGCCATGGCCTGCTCCCTCATGCACAGGCCGACGGTGTTGTTTCTAGATGAGCCGACTGCTGGCATCGATCCGGTCGCGCGACGCGAACTGTGGGACTTGCTCTTTGAGTTCGCCGGTAAGGGCATGACTCTTTTTGTGACGACCCATTACATGGACGAAGCCGAGCGCTGCGATCACGTGGGCTACATTTACCTGTCGAAGTTGATCGTGTGCGGTGAGCCCGACGATTTAAAGAAACTGCCAGAAGTAAATCCGCCTGGAACGCGCCGCCTCGATGTGACTTGCGATCATGTCACCACGGCATTGCGCGCAATGCATGAAATGTCCGGAGTGCGCAGCGCGACCGTGTTTGGTCAGTCGATGCACTTACTGGTCGATGAAAGCGTAAAACGCGCGCAGATTGACGAACAACTGCGTAAAGTAGGCGTCACTCATACCGAGATTCACGAGATGGGTCCGTCGCTCGAAGACGTGTTTGTCGAGCTCTCGGCGAAACATGCTGCTGAACGACAAAAAGCTGCGCAATGAAACACAACCCCTTTCGTGGGCTTGGCGCCATTCTCTTCAAGGAATTCATCATCGTCTGGCGTGACCCGCTGACGCTCTTCTTCTTTTTTTTCCCACCACTGATCGAGATGATCGCGTTCGGGTACGCCTTGGACAACGACGTGAAACACATG
>DATBEX010000220.1:0-12836 GCA_036558805.1 Candidatus Udaeobacter sp. | reverse complement strand
TTCACCGCCTTCGCAGTTTGAAGCGGTTGCAGCACGACGTTCTGTAAAGGCACGGTCGGGAAATAATCTTCGAAGCTGCGACCGTTGATATCGATTTTTCCGCTGCCGGCTGTCATGCGGATGCGCGCCACCGATGTCTTGCGGCGGCCTGTGGCGACGAATTCCTCAGTTTCTGGCATAAGATTAGGATTTCTGGAGTTTGACCGCTTCCGGTTGCTGCGCGGCGTGTGGATGAGAATCGCCGCAATAAACCTTCAGCTTGCGATAGACGTGGCGACCGAGTCGATTGTGCGGAATCATTCCGCGCACAGCGCGCTCGACCAGCAGTTCGGGATGCCGGACCCGGCGAGCCCGGGCATTTTCAGATTTGTGGCCGCCCACGTATCCCGAAAAACTCATGTACGTTTTTTGTTCTTCCTTCTTTCCGGTGAGTCGCACTTTCTCCGCATTGATGACGATCACAAAGTCGCCTGTATCGACGTGCGGCGTAAAGACGGTCTTTTCCTTGCCGCGCAAAAGATTGGCAGCCTTAACCGCCACTTTTCCCAGTACCTGGTCACTGGCGTCGATGACCCACCATTTGCGTGGGACTTCGTTGGCTTTGGCAGAAAACGTTTTCATAGGGCGGAAAAGGCGCGAAACCTACGGAACGCGCTTCAAAGTGTCAAATTTCCGAGCCAAATAATTAGCACTGGTTAGCCAAACTGGCTACTGGTCAATTGCGCGGTGCCAGTTTAATTGTTCTGCTTTTCCCATGGCAAATTCCAAAGAGACTTCCGCAAAGACTGCGATCACGCCACGGCGGGATGAGGACTTTCCGGAGTGGTATCAGCAGGTGATTCGCGCGGCCGAGTTGGCTGAGCCCTCGGACGTGCGCGGTTGCATGGTAATTCGACCCTGGGGTTACGGGATTTGGGAAAACATGCAGCGCCAACTCGACGCCATGTTTCGCGCCACTGGCCATCGCAACGCTTATTTCCCGCTTTTCATTCCGCTGAGCTATTTCGCGAAGGAAGCGGAACACGTTGAGGGCTTCGCCAAGGAATGCGCAGTGGTGACGCATACACGGCTGGAGATGGATGCCGATGGAAAAATGAAGCCGGCCAGTCCGTTAACGGAACCGCTTGTGGTCAGGCCTACTTCAGAAACAATCATCGGCGCCAGCTACGCCAGATGGGTTCAATCGTATCGCGATCTGCCAATCCTCATCAATCAATGGGCCAACGTCGTCCGCTGGGAGATGCGGCCGCGCCTGTTCTTGCGAACGACAGAATTTCTGTGGCAGGAAGGTCATACGGTTCACGAGACGGAAGCTGAAGCGCGCGCCGAAGCGAAATTGATCCTGGATCTCTACGAGCGTTTCGTCCGCGATCACCTGGCCATTCCGGTTTTCACTGGCGAAAAATCCGAAAGCGAAAAGTTCCCGGGCGCTGTGCGGACGCTCACGATCGAAGCGATGGTGCAGGATCGAAGGGCCATTCAGGCCGGCACGTCGCATTTTCTCGGCCAAAATTTTGCGCGGGCAAGCGGCATCCAATTTCAAAATCGCGAGGGCAAACAGGAATTTGGATGGACCACGAGCTGGGGAATGACGACGCGACTGATTGGCACGCTGATCATGATGCACGGAGATGATGACGGGATCGTTTTGCCCCCGCGGATTGCGCCGACGCAGATCGTGATAGTGCCTGTGGCGACAAAGGAAGAGTCGCGTTCCCGAATCATGGAAGCGTGCGATAGCCTTGCGCTGCAATTGCGGGGAAAGCGCTTTGGCGAGGTTCCGCTGGAAGTGGAAGTCGACAGGCGCGATATGGGCGGCGGCGTTAAAAACTGGGATTGGATCAAGAAAGGCGTCCCGATCCGCGTCGAAATCGGACCACGCGACCTCGAGAAAAACGCCGTTGTCGTCAGCCGGCGCGATCAGCCGGTCAAAGCCAAAGAGTCGATGTCAATCCAGGAATTCGTTGCCACCGCGCCGGAGATCCTGATGGCTATTCAGCAGAACCTTCTCGAGCGGGCGGAGAAATTCCGCGAGGCAAACACGCGCGTAATCGAGTCGAAGAAAGACTTTTACGATTTCTTCACGCCTAAAAATCCCGCGAAACCCGAAGTCCATGGCGGTTTTGCCCTCGCGTACTGGAACGGTTCACGGGAAGTGGAAGAACAAATCAAGAACGACCTCAAGGTCACGATTCGTGTTGTTCCGCTGGATGATTCGCATGGGCCCGGGAAATGCATTTTCACAGGTGAACCGAGTGCGCGACGCGTTGTTTGGGCGAAATCATACTGAAGGGCCTGAAGCGCATCATGATTTTTGAGAAGCATGTTAGTTGACGCCGCGATCATCCTTCGTTTATTTCCGCGCTGCCGATGGAACTGACACTCTACAGCCGCAAGTGGTGTTCGTGGTGCATCGACGCGAAGGATTATCTCAACGACAAGGGATACCGTTTCCAGGAAATTGATGTCGGCAAAGACCGCCAAGCGTATGAGGAAATGAAACAGCTTTCCTCGCAAACTTACGTGCCGACGTTCGTCGCGGGTGATAAGGTTCTGGCCAATTTCGATACGAATCAGCTCGAGAGATTTTTGACCGAGCACCAGATCAATCCGCGCGAAACCAGGTCCTGATGCTTTTTGGCTTCTTTCTTACGCTTGGCGTAGCCGTGCTCAGCGCAGGCTTGCGTAGTTTCCAAAGCTCATTTGCACAGAAGGCCGGTGCGCTTGGAATACTCGCTGCCACTTTTCTTGGTGTTTATTTTATCACCGGCAACTGGATGTGGGGTTTTGTCGGCGCGATGAGCTGGCTCTTCCTGCCGTGGCTGGAAATTCTCACTCGCATCCGAGCGCTTCGGCTCCCCAGGGAAAAACGCCTTCGACCGAAAAGCCCGCCGTCCTCGGACACGTTTCCGGCGCTGAGCGAAATCACGCGCGAGATCGAGGACGAAGGGTTCATCCATGTCGGTGACGCAGGTTGGGACTGGGAGGATTACCGGCAATTTTTCCGATTGTTTTATAGAGAAGAGGATCGCGCCCAGGCTGCCATCTGTCTGAACGAACAACGTGATTTTTCGTTTTATTATCTGCGCATTTCGTCACGCGCAAAAGGCGGCACGGTGTGGACGACGTGGAATTATCCGCTCTCGTATGGGTTAAAGATCACTCCTTTCTTTCGCGTCAACCGGCAGCGGCCGGACCGATCTTTCTGGCAGCTTTATCAAAGCCATCGCGAATTTCTTCGGCGAAACGGTGTAAATCCCGCTGCAATCGACCCGCTTGATGAGGAACAGATTCAAACAGAAATGGAGAACGACTTACGCGACCAGATCGCGCACAACATTCACAAAGGTGTTCTCAAACAAACGTCGCCGGACGAGGTGAAATATTCCTGGCGCGGAATGTTTTATCTCTGGTGTCAGTTTCTGGTTGATCTCGTGCGACTCTAGCGCCTTCTGTCGATCCCCGTTGAAGCGAGGGATCTCTCGGTCGCATCAGCGGTTTAGAAACACCTCAACGCAGTCGTACTGCCACTCTGACCGGAGCGAAGAATCTCTGATTCTTTCTGGAACGAGAACAAAATCCGAAATCCAGAGATGTTTCGCTTTGCTCAACATGACAGCTCGAGTGTGCTAGTGTTCATTTGAACTTGCCTTCACGGGAGTTCGCGCGATCATTGCAAATGCTGACCGAGCGGCAAAGGAGAGTTCTCGATTTCATCCAGCGCGAGCAACGCGAGAAAGGGATTACGCCCAGCACTCGCGAAATCCAACACCATTTCCGATTCGCCAGTCAGACGTCGGTGATGCAATACATCGCTGTGCTGGAGCGAAAAGGTTTTCTCGATCGACATACGCGCAAAGCCCGGGCGTTGATCACTCCGGCCATGAAGGTGCGGATTACCGATGTTCCGATCTACGGGCAGATCCCGGCGGGTATGTCGACGTTGACCGAGCAGACCATTGAAGGCCACGTGTCGCTCGATGCGCGCTCCGCTAATGTGCAAAAGAATCGCGGCACATTTGCCTTGCGCGTCCGCGGCGATTCGATGGTCGGCGCGCACATTGTCGATGGCGACATTGTGATTTTGGAAGACGCCAAAGATGTGCACGCTGGTGACATTGTGGCGGCGTTGATCGACGGCGAAACAACATTGAAGCGTTACGTCGTGGAGCGCGGGCGACCATATCTCAAAGCCGAAAACCCGCGTTATCCCGATCTGGTTCCGGCCCGCGAACTCAAGATTCAAGGCGTGATGGTATCGCTGGTGCGGAAACAGGAGCGCCGGAAACGGCATTGAGTCGAGAGGTCAGAAGTCAGGGGCGGCCGGAGATTGGACGTAGTCTTGGCCTTTAAGCCAACCAGTTGAGATCGTTCTCGTCTTCGAAAGAAGTGCCAGGGAAATGACGATAACAAAAAGAGCGCCGATTTTTAATGTTCATTTGAACGTTTATTATGCTTATGCCATGTTTCCGCGATGAGCATGAGCGGGAAAATTATCGATCTGCGCAACCTTCTTGCGATTCGTTTCCCACAGGCGCCCATGCCTCCGGGAACGCGTTTCGTTACGGGTTTACCTTCTTTCGATCAACCCATTGGCGGCGGCTTGCCCAAAGGGGAGATTACCGAATTGATCAGTCCACACGGAAGCGCGGGGAGCGCGTCTCTCGTTCATGCCTTCATCCATAGCGCATATCGTGATCAGTATTTCGTGGCGTTGGTCGATGGGCGCAATTCATTCGATCCCTGCGCGCTTTCCAATTTCATTCTGGGTCAGTTGCTTTGGGTGCGTTGCACTAAAGCCCTTGAAGCAGTCAAAGCGGCGGATCTGCTCTTGAGAGATGGCAACTTTCCGCTGGTGATTATTGATCTGGTTTTCAATTCTCCTGAAGAATTACGCAAAATTCCGCAAACAACCTGGTACCGCTTGCAGCGACTGGTGGAATCAGTGCCCACAGCCTGTCTGGTCCTTACCCGGCATGAAATGGTCAGCAGCGCGCAACTGAAGCTTGTTCTCGAAAATTTCTGGAACCTGGAAATTTTGGAAAAACAGAATGCGATTTCTCAACTGCGGATTGTTATAAAACGATCGCATCTCAACGGCGATGCTGGGGACAGCGCGTTGCGAGGTGTCGCCGCAGCGACTTCAGCGTCTCATTCCCGGCTCGGTGTCCGTTAATGTTTGCGACGATTTATTTGCCGAACTTTTATTTGCAGGCTGCAATGCGGCATCAGCCCGGACTTTGCGAAGAACCGGTAGCTTTAATTGAAGAGCAGGAAAAGAAACCCGTGATCATTCAACTAAATGAAGCGGCAGAAAAGGCCGGGATCTGCAAAGGAATGACTCCCAGTCAGGCTCTGGCGCGATCTTTGCAAGTGGTAATCAAAGTGCGAGCTCGTGAGCAGGAGAAAGCGATCGAAGAAATTTTGCTTCACTACGCGTTTACGCTCAGCCCATTTGTTGAATCAACCGCCCCGGGGATTTGTACAGTTCAATTTACAGACCAGCGCGACCTAAAGCCAAAAGTTTTGCGTGTTATCGAGCAACTAGCGAAATGCGAAATCCGTGCTCAAGCGGGGATTGGTGCTACGCCTGACACTGGTTTTCTTACAGCACATCTGGCGGATCCGGTTTTGGAGATTGAGAATGCAAAAGAATTTCTTGCTCCCTTGCCGGTAGAAATTCTCGAGACAGTTTCGCCGGATTTTTGACAGAGACATTCCCGCGCGACCCTTCACTCCTCCGCCCGAGCCCGATGGTCAACGGCTCTTCTTCGGTTTCCCGATCGTTTCTGCTTTCTTTACAACGAACGATTTCACGCGGGCATACTCCTTCTGGAAGCCATTGGCGAAATCGTGCGGCCCGTACTCAAACAGCACAATGAAACAAAAAGTGAGAACAACGAAGAGAACGAACCAAAAAAGACCGCGCACCAGCGCCATAAAAAGAGGCTAACGCGCGCGGACACTGCGATCAATACCACGTGAGGGAGCGACAACGTCTTGAATGGCATGGCGAAACTGCCAAGCTATCTGGCCATGCGCGTCCCGTTGCTCGATCTTAGCGAACAATATCGTGTCCTGGGCGATTCATTTCGCGAGGCGATTGACGGCGTCCTGGCCAGTGGCCGCTTCATCCTTGGCCCAAAAGTGGAGGCGTTCGAGAAGGCGATATGCGCGTATTGTAATGCGCCGCACGCCATCGGCGTTTCATCGGGAACAGATGCTTTACTGGCCATTTTGATGGCTCTTGGAATCGGGCGCGGCGATGCCGTTATTACTACGCCTTACACTTTTTTCGCGACAGCTGGATGCATAGTGCGCGCCAGCGCCAGGCCACTTTTTGCCGACATCGATCCTGAAACGTACAACATTCGGCCGTCCGCCATTCAGGAATGCATCGAGAAAAATTGTCAGATGAATTCAAATGGCGAATGGACAACAAGAAATGGGGAAAAAGTTCGCGCCATTATCCCGGTTCATTTGTTTGGCCTTTGCTGCCACATGGACGCGGTCCACGAAATTTCGGAGCGCTACCGGCTTAATGTGATTGAAGACGCGGCGCAGGCGATTGGAGCCGAATTTCCGTGGCGCGAAAGGATCGCAAAAGCCGGAACGATGAGTGAGGCTGGGCTCTTTAGCTTTTATCCTTCGAAGAATCTTGGAGCTGCGGGCGATGCCGGGATGATCGTTTGCCCGAATGAGAAGTTGGCCAAAACCCTGCGTGGCTGCCGGGAACACGGAATGGAGGGGCGTTATTTTCATCATGTCGTTGGAGGCAATTTTCGTCTCGACGAATTACAGGCGGCAATCCTGTCGGTTAAGCTTCCATATCTGGACAAGTGGGCGGCCGCACGACGTTCGGCGGCCGATTTTTACAAGGCGGAAATTGCGCGTGCGGGATTGACTGAAAAGGTCGCCGTGCCTGCCGAACCGTATCGCGACTCCGGCGCAACGAATCATCACGTTTACCACCAATACGTTATCCGCACACCGATGCGTGACGCTTTGCGCGAGCACCTGGACAAACGCGAGATCCAGACGGCGATCTACTACCCGCTAGGACTCCACGAACAGAAATGCTTTGCCCATCTCGGCTACAAGCAGGGGGATTTCCCCGAGACGGAACGCGCCGCTCGCGAAACGCTCGCGCTGCCCATTTATCCCGAGATTTCTCGCGAGGCGCAACGATACGTCGTGAGCGCAATTGCCGAGTTCTTCCGTTGAAAGCCTAACCGGTTGCCAAACCACTTGCGAGTCGCAGGGCGCGCGCTATATCAACGCGGAAAGCTTTCGTGGTACTAACAACGGGTAGGTACCGAAGTGGCCAAACGGGGCAGACTGTAAATCTGCTGGCTTTACGCCTTCGCTGGTTCGAATCCAGCCCTGCCCAAACTTTCGTCCAAATCTTGATGCGTTGTGGCCGCCTCGCCGCGGCGAGGCGGTCTTGGGAGTATTCAACAACGGGCACGGCGACACGGCGCCGTGATTACAAGACGAGCGAGGGAACGCGCGCGCTTTACTAGTACCCTCTGCGCTGACCGCCTTCGCGACGGCCGCCGTATCCACCGCCACCGTAGCCGCGTCCACCGCCGCCAGGCGGCCGCGGTTCACGCGGGCGAGCCTCATTCACGGTTAATGGCCGGCCTTCAATAGTTTGGCCATTGAATTTCGAGATGGCGTTTTGAGCGTCCTCCTCGGAACCCATGGTGACAAACGCGAAGCCACGCGATTTGCCGGTGAATTTGTCTTGCATAAGGGTAACTTCCTGCACAGCACCAGCCTGTGAAAAAAGTTCCTGCAGTTCGTTTTCCGTCGTGTTGAAGGAAAGATTGCCTACGTATAGTTTAGTTCCCATTGAGTTTATTCTGGAAAAGGCCGCCAGGTCACTGTTCCCGCTTATCGGATTTCAAATCGCCACTGAATAAACTCAACTGACAATCCACCAACTTCCAGGCTTCCGTTTCCGGTTCGGCTCACTTGTAAAATGCTTCCTGTAGGAAAGCAATAGAAAATCGCACCCCCAATCTTAGCGTCCAAGTAATGACCCAATCCGTTACGTTAGTCGGGGAAAATGCATCATCTGCCCGCGTCGCAATTGTCGCTGCCGGGGTAGTCAGTCCACTCGGATTTGGTTTGGCCGAGACACTCAATTCGCTTCGGCAAGCACGGGACTGCGTCACCGACGTAACACGATTTTCGGTGGCTGCCTGCCGCTGCAAAACCGCGGGTCAGGTCCCGGATGACCGCCTCCTTGCCGGCCAGAACAAGAACCTCAACGTCAAACGCATGCATCGGGCGTCGCACATGATGATTCACGCGTTGCGAGAAGCCATTACGCAAGTGCCTCACTTCGAACCCGAGCTAACAGTGATTGGAACGACAAGCGGTGGCATGTCCTATGGCGAACAATATTACCGAGCGCTGTATCATTCAGGGGACCTGCGACACGCCCCAACATGGATTGCTAACTACCCACCCCAAAAGCCAGTCGTTGACGCGCAGGAACAGGTCCTCGGAGTTTCTGTTCCGTGTCAGGTGATTGCGAACGCCTGCGCCTCAGGCACAAATGCAATTGGCCATGCATTCCAATGCGTGCAATCGGGGCGCTACCAGCGTGTACTGACTGGAGGCTACGACGCTCTTTCGGAGCTGGTGTTCACAGGTTTCGATTCACTTCAAGCCTCGACACCCGAGAAATGCCGCCCCTTCGATCGAAAGCGCAACGGAATGGTGCTCGGAGAAGGTGCCGCGGTTCTCGTACTCGAGAATTTAGAGTTCGCTCGAAAACGCGGTGCGCCCGTCCTGGCAGAAATTATCGGCTACGGGATTTCCACCGATAACTTTCACATCACGCAGCCAGATCCTTCCGGAATTGGACCGCGACAGGCAATGGAACGAGCTGTCCAGAATGCGCACATCTCAACCGAAGAAGTGGATTATATCAACGCGCATGGAACAGCCACAATATTTAATGACGCAGCTGAAGGAAAGGCGATCACGCATTTGTTTAACGGCGTTCCTGTGAGTTCGACCAAAAGTATGATGGGTCATTCGCTGGGGGCCGCGGGCGCCATCGAGGCGGTTGTCTGTTTGCTTGCGCTGCGCCATCAATTTCTCCCTCCCAACATCAATTTTGGCGCTTTGGATGACCGTCTTGACCTAAACATCGTAGCGAACGAATCGCGACCGGCCGCGGTGCGTACGGCGCTTTCGAATTCTTTTGGCTTTGGCGGCGCGAATGCTTCGATTCTGATGCGCAGTGTTTAAGCATGAGTTTGGGAATTGCCGGAATGGGGTGGGTTACCCCGCTCGGAAATGGCGTTGATCCAGTATGGGAGCGACTGCTTCATGGCGATGAGGCGGTGGCAACAGCGATTTCTGAAAAGTTTGCCAATCGATCGTACAGCGCGTTCCGAGTACCAGAATCGGCGCTGGATGGTTTGGCGCATCCGCGTCTTCGCCGGGCCAGTTTGATTTCGCGATTTGCTGCGGCGGCAGGTTTGGAGGCGTTGCAGGCTGCCGGTGTGAAGGTGGATTCCCAGAACGCGGAACGAATAGCGCTAATCTTCGCGATCTCTAATGGCGGCGTGATCTACACCAAACGCTTCTTTCGGGATATCGTCGAAACCGGCGCACAGTCGGCCAGCCCTCTCTTGTTTCCGGAAACGGTTTTTAACGCTCCGGCAAGCCATCTCGCAGCAATTCTTGGTGTTACTGGGAAGACCTACACTTTGGTCGGCGATGGAGCGGTGGGCCTTTCGGCGATAAAAATGGCAGAAGACGTGATGGCGGATAGCTCGCTGGACTATTGTCTGGTCGTCGGCACCGAAGAGATCGACTGGCTCTTGTGCGACGCTTATCGGCGTTGGCGTTTGCTTCGTTCGACGCCTCCGATTGAGCCATTCGGTAGGCAAAGACGAGGGACGATTTTAAGCGAAGGCGCCGGAGCGATTCTGCTCGCGAGAAACGGAACGATCAAAATCGACCGAGCTCATCCGGGAGGGTGTTATGGGAGGCGAACGGAAGCAGAGGAAATTCTGAAGAGAATCCTGCGTGATCTTAACGATGGCCAGACCGATTTCCTGATCTCCAGCGCTAACGGCACGTTTATCGATCAAGCAGAACAGGGAGCAATGCAGCAGGTGATGCCGGCCGCAGTTACCTACACTGCGAAGCCGGCATTAGGCGAAAGTGTAGGCGCGTCGGGGTTGTGGCAGGTGATTCTTGGTGCCCACGCCTTGTGTCGCAGGGAACTCCCGCCCGTGCTTCACGCAAACCCTGCTACGTCGCTGAGGCTTTCGCCTTCCCGCACGCCCCTGACAAGAGCCCGCAGCGCAATCGTCTTAAGCTCTGGAGTCAATCAACAAGTAGCGGGTTTGCGGTTGGCAATCGCGTGACTTTGTCGGCCCCGGTATTCCCCGGTTTCTTTCGCGTCATCGCCGGAGTATCGCGAGCTCCCAGTTGATCGTTCCATTCGCAATTCGCAGCCAGGCTACGCTGGGAGGTTCGCCTTGGTTGGCTCGCGTCACACAACCGGGATTTAGAAAAAGCACACCGCCACGCCTTTCATTTCGCGGGACGTGCGTGTGTCCGTGGAGTACAACGTCAACCTTATCGGGCAAATGATCAGGCGGTATGTGTTGGAGACGGAAATTTAAACCGCCGCGCGAGAGATCGATCACCAATGGCCATTCGTAATTGCTGTCGCAATTTCCTCGCACCACCGTGACCGGGCGCCCAAGCGCGCGAAGCTCGTCCAGCACGCTTTCGGCGCAAACATCACCAAGATGCCAGATTTCGTCTGCGTTTTTGGCGATTTCTTTCACTTTTTCGGGCAAACGATCGTGCGTGTCCGCCATGACGAAGATGCGCGAGCTCTCGTTTGATTTCTTGTCATTCATGACGTGTCTGCGTCTCTCGATGCGTTGATTTGCGTGATGGTGGATGTTACGTAGCCTCGTCCGCCTCTCCATGAGTCAGAACTACAAAGATACTCTTAATTTGCCGCGCACGGAATTTCCGATGAAGGCAAACCTCGCGGCGCGCGAGCCAGAAATGCTCAAAGTGTGGGAGGAGACGCGACTCTATCAGCAGATCCAGAAGTCCAGACAGGGTCGCGAATTATTTGTACTTCATGACGGGCCGCCATTCGCCAATGGAGACGTGCACATGGGCACCGCGCTTAACAAGATCCTCAAGGACTTTGTGGTGAAATCGCAGGCCATGCTGGGCAAACGTGCGCCGTACGTACCGGGCTGGGATTGTCATGGGCTGCCCATCGAATACAAGGTGGTAAAGGAATCCAGGGGCCTTTCGCCGCTCGAAATTCGTAAACGATCGGAAGCGTTTGCGCGGAAGTTTATCAACATCCAGCGCCAGCAATTCAAACGGCTCGGCGTGTTCGGCGATTGGGAGAACCCCTATCTGACAATGGATCCCAAATACGAAGCAGAAATCCTGCGCGCGTTCGCCGTATTTGTCGAAGAAGGGCTTGTTTATCAATCCAAAAAACCCGTTTTTTGGAGCACGGGAGCGCAAACCGCGCTTGCCGAGGCCGAGGTGGAATACCAGGAGCGCGACGACACCACGGTGTACGCGCGATTTCCGCTTTCTCCCGACCAGGTTGCGAAAATCGATTTGCCAACTGACAAGCCGGTGAGCGTCGCGATCTGGACGACCACGCCCTGGACATTACCCGCGAACCTTGCGATCGCGGTCGATCCCGTCGCTGAATATGAAATCCTTGGCAATGAAAATGAGCGAGTAATCGTTGCTCGCAAACTTCGCGAACAATTCATTCAACAAACTGGGTTTGTTCCTCTAAAAGACTCGATTTTTCGCCTTGGCAAAGAGCTTGTCAGCCTTCACGCGCAGCATCCATTCCTCGATCGAAAATCAATCATACTTGCTGCCGATTTCGTAACCATGGATAGCGGCACAGGCTTGGTGCATGTCGCACCCGGCCACGGTGAGGACGACTATTGGTTGGGCAGGGCCAACGGTTTGGAAATTCTGTCTCCGGTGGACGATCACGGACGCTTTACTGCCGAAGCCGGTTTGCCGGATCTCACTGGGAAATATGTGTTCGACGCCAACGCGGACATCATAAATTTGCTGCAGAAGCAGGGCATGTTGCTCGGCCAACAGAATTTTCATCATTCCTATCCGTACTGCTGGCGTTCGAAAACGCCGATCATTTTTCGGAATGTGGAGCAGTTCTTCATTCGAATCGATGAACTGCGCGGCAAAGCGCTCGACGCAATTCACGACAAAGTGAAATGGATCCCAGCATGGGGCGAAAACCGCATCGCCGGCACTGTCGAATCGCGTCCGGATTGGGTGATTTCGCGGCAAAGAAGTTGGGGTGTGCCGCTGCCGGTTTTCTATTCGAAGGACGGAGAAGCAATTCTCGATGCAAAAATTATCCGAAAGCTTGCAGATCTCGTCGCCGAGCGGGGCTCAAACATTTGGTTTGAATTGAGCGACGCGGATCTTGCCAGGAAACTGGGTCTTCCGCCCGGCACAACGAAACGTAACGATACAATCGATGTTTGGATCGACAGCGGCGTTTCGCACAAGGTAGTCTGCGCACTGCACCCGGAGCTGCGCGATCCGGCCGACATGTATCTGGAAGCCACCGACCAACACCGCGGCTGGTTTCAATCATCGCTGATGACCAGCATCGCTTTGAATGATCGCGCGCCGTACAAGATTTGCTTAACCCACGGTTTCGTCGTCGACCTCGACGGGAAGAAAATTTCCAAGTCTGCCGCGTATGAGAAACCGATGGATGTCGGTCATTTTGTGGAGAAACACGGGGCGGACCTGGTGCGACT
>DATBEX010000219.1:0-11911 GCA_036558805.1 Candidatus Udaeobacter sp. | reverse complement strand
ACCGACGTTCACCCGGTCCAGCCAGGCGATCACGTAAAGCACAAAGAGAAATGGGATCAGGCGCCACGTCACCTTGCGCAGAGTGACCGCCGATAGCGACTGTGCGTTCGCAGCTTGGTTAAGAGCGCAGGAGGAGTCGCTTGATCTCTGCATAGCTCACGCATTTTAGAGTGCTGCCACGACATTGGAAGTGATGATCTTTTGCTTGCCATCGGATTCGCCCTCCATTACAGATCGCGTCCTTCAACGCCAATAACCGCATGAGACCATTCGTAATTTTCACTGTAGTTATCACGTCGCTCAGCGCTGCTTACGGAAACGTCCCTATCATCGTTACTGGTCCTGCTCACCAGCGTGCGGCGGTGAGCTTATGCAGCAAGGCAAGCCATCAGTTAGGAAATGGGGATATTGCCGGTGCAAAGGGCAATGTTGATGCGGCCCTTCGAATCGATCCCAAGTTGTGGCCAGCGCTGTACGTTCGCGCGCAGATTTTTGGAAGCGAAGGTAAATACGAGCTTGCCATTCAGGACTGTAACGAAGTGCTCCGACAGTATCCCGGGTGCGTGGAAGCGTCCCTGTTGCGCGCGAGTGCCAAAGTGCATCTTGGCAAATACGCGGACGCATTAAAAGAGTTCAATTATCTGATTTCTCTTCATCCTCGCCCCGTGACATTGGCCAGAGCACTGAGTAATCGTGCCTGGTTTCAGGCGACCTGCCCTGATCCATCATTTCGCAATGGGAAACAGGCAGTCAAAGACGCAAAGTCCGCATGCAGCATCATGCAGTGGAAGGACGAAGACATGATCGATACACTTGCCGCTGCTTATGCCGAGACCGGTGATTTTGATTCCGCGACGCGTTATGCGGCGCAGGCGTTGACCATAAAGGGCATTACCCCAATCGACGCCAAACGCATTCAACAGCACCTGACATTATTTCAGCAGAATCGACCGATTCGATTATAAAGAACGAATCCGGTTTCGAGGTGCCGCGCGGCGCGCTACTTCCCAATAAGAATCAAAATGCCGGCTGCTAGCGCAAGGATCGGCATGAGAATGCCAAGGCTGAAACCAATCAGTCCCATCAAGCCGCTGAGGATTAGATAGATTGCGAGCAGGAGCATTCCGAGGTTTTTGGTGATGTTCATGCGGCCTTTTTTGAAGCAAAGCCGTCTCCTTTGCACGCTTTTAAATTGACTGCTGCGTAAGACTCACCTGGTCCTCGACGGCACCAGGATCGCATCGCTCATTCCGTGTACAAATTTTTTGTCGGCTGGAGCGATCGTCGCCAGAGCGCCTCGAAGCTTAATACGATCTGGTTCTACAAAAAAGTACGGACAAAGGCGAACGCGACCTTTCATCATCGTTATCTCACCGGAACCTGGGTCCCAGTACCGATGATCGAACAGGCTACCCTTGTGGAAGCGTTGCATGATCGTCGGCGATGATTCGAATGTCTCAAGAGCACGATTGATTCGCTTTTCCCATTCCGCATGCGGCAGATCTGCTCCGAACGCCACGCCGCGGCTGCCCCAGCCAAGCGGCGAAAAGCCGCTGACCTTCAAAAGAAGGTCGCGATCTCTCTGACTGAACTTCACCGCCTCGTTCCAATCATGAATCTCCAGACGTGGTATGACCGCGTGTTGCGGTAAAGGCGTCGGATCGAGCAGCCATGAGTAGGGGATCACTTCCTGTAGTTTGATGAAATATTTCTCACCGAGTTCGCGTCGCCAGAATTCCCGGAGCGGCTGCATCCAAAAAAGCGCGAACCACATTTTCTCTTCCAGATACGGTTTGATCGGCGGCGTTATGGTGATGCGACCTTCGGCATTGGCGCGAAACGTCTCCTCAATCCCGGGAATATTTGGCAAATCAAACAGTTCGAAGAAGCGATAAACTGCGCGTCCGTCCTGCGGCTCATAATTCTCAGCGGGGACAACGCGCCACAAGGCCGCGGATACTGGATTCCCCGAGGTCGAACCGCGGTTTTCATCAAGCATCGAGCATCGAGCATCCAGCATCCCTTCATTCGTTTGATTCAGTCGCGCGGCGATCCATTCCATCTCTGGTCGATAGGTCGCGGCTTCTTGCGAGACGACGATGTCGCCACCTTTTGGAAGCACAGTTCGAAATCCTTCCAGCATCCCGGTTGCACCACCAATAATCTCGCTATCGAATGTCGAATAGGTTTGGTTAAGCCAACCGGTTAGGCCGATTCCGCCCGGAACTGAATCGATTTCGGCGATGATGTAGCCCTTTTCAGTCAGGATCAGATCAGGACGAATTACTCGGGGTAGATCGTCACGAATCTCCTTGCGTCTCGAAAACTCAATCAGCTCTTTTGGTTTACCGGCATCGAGATAGCGCGCCACCCAGGAAGGCTGTTTGCCTTTAACGCTTAACTGATAGAGTTGATTACAGGCGCGCTGAAAAACAAAAAGCCGATGTCCGAGTTGTTCCAATTCAGCGAGAAATTTCTTCTCGACCGGAAACGCGTCAGGCGAAAGCAGCCAGTCCTTTTCCGCGAACAGACCTTCCTTGGGGAAAGCCGCGCGGATGGCAGCAAGCCGATCGTCCTGAACTTGCATCATTAGGGAAACGTCCAACGCCCAACGCCCAACGTCCAACGCCCAATGAAGATTTCTGAATTCGCTTTTGGGCGTCCAGAGCCCGGCGTTTTCTGTTTTATCTTCCCCCGGCCATTCGTTTCAGCGCGACCTTGACCAGTTCTTCCGCTGATTTCGCTTCGCCTTTGTCCTGCAGGTCGCGCACTGCCTTGTGCGCATCGATTTGCTTGTAGCCAAGCGCAATCAGCGCGAGCACAGCCTCGTTGGCCTGCTCCTCCTCGGGCGTGGGCGCATGCGCAGCGCTGGCTGCTTCCCATGCTGCGGCCACTCCCAGCTTATCTTTCAATTCCAAAACGATTCTCTCAGCCGTCTTTTTTCCCAGCCCACTGATCTTCGAAATCGCCGCCACATCTGAGTTAACCACCGCGGCCTTGAAATTATTGACGCTCATTCCGCTAAGCACTGCGAGCGCCAGTTTCGGGCCAATGCCGCTTACGTTGTTGACCAACAACCGAAAAAGATCGCGCTCCGCGGATGTCATGAATCCGTAAAGCACGTGTGCGTCCTCGCGAACAGCCAGGTGCGTTAGGATGCGAATGGGCTGACCCGGTTGCGGCATCCGGTCATAACTTGAAAGCGGGATAAGAACTTCGTAGCCGACCCCGCCAACAGCGATGATGGCATGTGTCGGCAAAGCGCTGACGAGTTTGCCGTCGAGAAAGGTGATCACGTTAAATCGTTAAATTGTCATTCTGAGCAAAGCGAAGAATCTCTGCTTGTTCTTTCATCTGCCGCAACCGAATCCAGAAATGTTTCACTCTGTTCAACATGACAGAAGGGAAAGAAGCTTCAACGAGTCACTCCGATTTTAGCGCGAGCGTGAGATCAACCTGCTTGCCTTTCGGGATGTTAATGCCACGTGTGGGAAACAGTTCCCAACCTTGAGGCTGATTTGGAAAAAGTCCCTGGACCAGCGGTGTCGGCATAATTATGAACCGCGGACCGGGGCTGGCCATGAAATCGACTGCGTTCTTTTTATTGAGTCGTGTGAGAAAGCCTTTCACGCGCGAGCGAAAATACCAGACCAGGCTGGGTTCCTCGAACTCGACAGAGGCAAATTGCATCTTCGGTTGCAAATGCGCGCGTGATTGCTGGAAGAGCTGATATGCGGGAAAGAACGGTGTGACCAGCGGAGGAACCACGAGGGCGATAGCAATCCAGACACACGCAGTCGTAATCGCGATACGCCTGAAAAACGAATGGAAACGCGCGTTTACCGGCGTTTCTGTGTTCGACTCGTTAGAAGTTAACGGCTTCGCCTTTTCAATTTGCTGTGCCGAGTCCTCCTCGCGGCCCCAGTGGCGTGCCAGCAAAAGCGCTAGCATGGCAAACGCGGGCAGGGTGTAATGCGGTAACTTGGTCTTAACAAGCGAGAAAATGATGAAAATGATGGCCACTCCGGAGATGAGGTAACAGTCAATGTTGTCACGCTTGCGCCATAATCGTTTCAAGAGCGAGGGCAACTTGATCGACCATGGAAAGAAACTGACAAACACGGTCAAGAAATAGAAGGGCAGCAGCAAAATGTATCCACCTAACGAATTCCAACCATGTCCTTCCATTGCGCCCATGGACCGGCCTATCACATGGCGGCCGATTCCAATTCGCAAAAACTCTCCGTGTGTTTGAATCAAGGCAGGAATTCCCCAGGCCGCAACAATCAACAGCGTCAATGCGATGCCACGAACAAATTTGAATCGCTGACGCAGCTGCAAATTCCGCGCGTAGAAAAGTGTTGAACCTACGGTGAGCAACGGAGTCCATGCGATCGGGCCCTTGGCCAGAAAGCCGAGTGCCAGCGAGATATAAAAGAGGAACCACCAGTGAGTTTTCCGAGGCTTGATACTCGAGGTTTGAAATGGCGCATTCGTCAGGCCGTCGCGCAGCAATTCTAATCCGCTCCAATGCGCGGTGGTGACAAACAACGCCAGCCACATATCGGCCACTGCGGCTTTCGCGTGGATAAATGTTTGCAAACAAAGCGTGAAAATAATCGCCGCGTGCCAGCCGGTGCGTCTGTCGCCAATCCTCAATCCACGGATCGGAATTGTCAGCGCGATGAGCGCAGCCGCCACAGCAGAGGGAAAGCGCGCGGCAAAATCATTTTCACCGAAGATGCGGTAACTGACGGTTTGCGCCCAGTAGGTAAGTGGAGGTTTGTCGAGACGCAGCTGGTTATTGAAGTAGGGAACAACGTAATCGCCGCGTTGAATCATCTCGCGTGATGCCTCGGCAAAGCGCGGTTCGTCCCGATCGATCAGAGGCAGACTCCAGGTGCCTGCGATGTGAAAAAGCACGCAGCCAACGAAAAGGAGCGCATGTTGAACGAAAAACCGGAGAAATGATTGGCGATCAATGCCCGGCGATCCGTTTCGTGCAGTCATGATTGCTATTCACTGATCACCCGTCTTTTGTACTCACGATTTATCGGAGTTGCGCATTCCAGCTTTGCCCTCACAATAGCCGCCTGTAAATCCGGCGGGAACTTAATTGTGAAACGCAGAGCTGCTTTTTATTGGCTGATCGCCATCGTCGTCGCGGCGATAGCGATGGCAATCGCGTTCCATTTCGACGATGCCGTGCGTGATTTCATGGCGCAACATCAGAACCCCGGGATGCGCAATTTCATGCGCAACGTCAGTTTGTTTGGCGACTGGCCGTCGCATGTTGTGCTCGGATTGCTCCTGTTAGCAATAGCGTGGCGACGTCACAGCCAAAAATGGATGCGCATTTTCTTTTCGATGCTGCTGGCATTGGCGATTGCGGGCGTGGCGGGGACCATCATCAAGCGGTCGGTTCCACGCGCTCGCCCGTCGGTGAAATCGGAGCTGCGCTGGGGCGGCCCGCGTTTCAGCACGAAATATCACGCATTTCCATCGGGGCACGTTGGAGCTTCCACCGCGTTCTTTGGTGTCCTGATCCTGGCGCGCCGCCGCATTGGGCTGGCCTGTTTACCAATTCCGATTCTGATCGGGTTTTCTCGAATGTACCTGGGCGCGCATTATTTGTCCGACGTGGTCTGTGCGGCGGTTCTGGGAATTTTGTGTGCTCTGCTGGTCGCGCATTTTTTTCTACGCGTCAATATGCCAACGTCGATGCCGTGAGAACTTGCGCGTCCCGTTGGGAGTCAGCCTTTAGTGCTCTTGGCTGCAACGAGTGCTCGCTCGTGGCAGCCCAACAGATCAGTTCGAAGCGTTCGATGAAGAGACCTTTGCCGTCCGCTAGCTCGATGGTGTCCCATACCTCGCCTACCAAGGCGGCGCGACGCTGCCCGCGCACGCTGCGCCGAGCGAGCAGAAATCGCTTTTAATCGCCTTGGGCGTGAAAATTTTCTCGCGGGATATGCGCGCCGGTTTTACGCTGGCAGTGTGCGAGATTTTAAGAGCGCCGTGTCCCGCCATTGGAAAGTCCTGCTTGGCTGTGGCGTGCTTACACTCATCGTGTTCGGTTACAGCCTCCGGTATCATTCATCGTGGCCACTGATTATTTGGGTGATAATCGTCGTTTGTTTTGTCGCTGCTACGTTTCCTGCGTGGCTCGACAAGAAATAGAGAGCACAATCGGGCTACGGAGGATGAACTATCGCGCAGCCATCGAAGCGGCGCGGCGCTGCCCGGCGCCTAATAAGAATACTATGCGACACACCTGTATACTGTCACCTGGGAAGACCGGCGGCGAACCATGCCCCGGATCCAGCAGATCGGATGAGAAGCACCGGGCTCGTGCAAGGATTCGGCGGTACAGGCGAAAGGGTGTCGTCAATGCGAAAATCGCCATTCACTTCAAGTGGAACGCCTGCAGGATTTGAGCTGTGCGCGACATTTCCGTCATTTGCGCAGAACAACGTCGCAAAAACGCTTTGGTTGGCGTTGCTTCCGACACCGTTGCCTGAGGCCAGAAGGAGGCCCCGGCCGTCGAGTCGGATCCTTCCGTCCTGCTTCACGTCGGCTGCAAGGTCCCGGATCGTCCAGATCTGACCAGCGGCTACGACGCCTCGTACCGTGGTATTCGTTGAACCAGTGGGAATGACACCGACCCCTCGATCGAACCTGACCAGGTTTTGGGCCATGGCCGACGCCGAGTTCTGGGCCTGGGCTGATTGTGCAATGGCTGCCATGACCAAAACAACGCCTAGGACAACGAGTGACGTGCCTAAAAAGGAACGGTAGCTGTTGGCGCGTTTCGGCGCTTTCGGATTTAATGTCGACGTGCTGAATAGTGATGCTGAGAGACTCTTCATTGTATTCATAGTTTGGAGAGTCGCACCGATGCCGAATAATGGCCGGTCAAATTAGGTTACGATTTAGTTACCTTTTCAAGACAGCGGAGGGGGTGAGATTCGAACTCACGAGACCTTTCGGCCTTCCGGTTTTCAAGACCGGCGCGATCAACCGCTCTGCCACCCCTCCGGGAGTGCAACCGGCGGCGTTGACGCCGGCGCGCGGTCAACGACCGCGGCTACAACGTGCCATTGGTCGGACCTTGAGCAAGCCGACTGCTGGCTCTGCTCGGCGGTATCGATCTACGCAACCGAAGATACGACTCGACATATGATATGTTCATGTGAACTTGTATGATGGCCAGGAAGTTTCGAGCTATTGTCGAAGAAAACCCGCAAAGTCGCGCAGCCATTCGCGGCCGTGGCGCGTCCTGGAGCCCGGCAAATCGATTCGAAAAGCTGCACGTCGATTTAACAGACCACGATGTTGTCGACGCGGACCCTGCAGTCGAAGAGCGGCCGCGTTGCGAAACGCAATATTTTCGCGACGGAACAAAATCGATCATCACCCGTAACAGCAGTCCGGATGTTGGCTTCGAAACGAGCCTGAATCCGTATCGAGGCTGCGAGCACGGCTGCATTTATTGTTACGCACGGCCGACGCACGAGTACCTCGGTTTTTCCGCTGGTCTCGATTTCGAAAGAAAAATCATGGTTAAAACGAATGCGCCCGAGCTACTGCGCGCCGAACTCGAATCGCCACGCTGGCAGCCGCAGACGCTGGTGATGAGCGGCGTGACAGATCCGTACCAACCGGTGGAGAAAAAGCTGCGCATTACGCGCAGCTGTCTCGAAGTGCTCGCGAAATATCGCAACCCGGTGGCGATCATCACCAAGAACCGTCTTGTCACTCGCGATATCGATATCTTGACCGACCTCGCGACAGCCAGGGCGGTGGCGGTAAATATTTCAGTGACTTCGCTGGATTCGAATTTGCAGCGGGTTTTAGAGCCGCGCACGTCAACACCTCATGCGCGCCTCGACGCGATCCATCAACTTCGCAGCGCCGGAATTCCAATCGGCGTAATGGTTGCACCAATCATCCCCGGGCTTACCGATCACGAAGTTCCAGGAATTCTCGAGGCCTGCGCAAAAGCCGGCGCGCAATTTGCCGCATTCACCATTGTACGTCTTCCCTGGGCGGTCGCGCCATTATTCGAACACTGGCTCGAGGAACATTTTCCTGACCGAAAAGAGAAAGTCCTCGGACGTATTCGCGATTTGCGAGGAAACCGGCTTAATAATTCGCAGTGGCACAAACGCATGACCGGAGAGGGCATTTTTGCGGAGCAAATTGCTTCGATGTTTGCCGTCTCCTGTCGGCGCAACCGAATGTGCGAGCGGCCGAAACTGTCTTGCGCATCATTTCAAAGGTCGACCACGCAACCAGGCCTTTTTGATTGAGTAAACGTGAACGACAATGATGTGCGGGCGCATCCTACCTGTTATTCAGGCATGGGATAATGCTTTTCACTTGGACAAAGCAGCCGATTCGCGTTGACGTTTTTCGCTCGCAGGCTGCGAGCACTCACCGGTGCGGAGAGGCGGAAGGCGGAGGCCGTGCTGATTTTCATACACCGTGCCAGGCCAAGTCCCCGTGAATCCTGGCCCCTCGCAGTTTGTTGGATCCAGGCGTTCTGCATTCGCGAAAGAACAATTTGTAGCCCGTTCTTGGCATGGACAGTGTTTTGCCTTGGACTATGTTCATGCGAACATGAAACGCATATTACTTCGCCTTTGGTAGCGTATATCGCGCAGGATAACCGGAAAACCTCAACAGTTGGAATTGAACTTATGGACCCGACGTTCAAGACGCTGAAAGGAGCTCTCGAAGCGATTCGAGACGCTGCGGCAAATGCGTTGAACCAGATGGCTCAGGCGCAGGAGGAGCATTCGACGCGATGGAAATGCAAACAGTGCCAATACACAAAGCATTTCACGAAACCTGTTTCGTTGGAAGCCGCCGGCAGGTGTCCCCGATGCAAAAGCACAGAGTTTAGGCCTATTCTGTAATTGCGCTCAACGACTGCCCGGAGCCAGGAATTATACGGGGACTTAACCCAGCCGGTGATTTATGAATTAGCACGCCCTCCAAGAGGCGCCTCTCCGCACCGTTTGAGCCCGGTGCAGTCGTTGCTCCCTTAGATTTCGGCTGAGGCGAGCGATCCGGCGGTCTGAAACGATCTGGAATTTTGCCGAAATCGCTGGGACTCCCTGGAGTGCGGTATCATCCCGGGTTCCATTTAATGACCTGGCAGGTGATGGGTATAGCTGTTGCGACTTGTTCGTTGCAGGTCTTCACCGCTGACGCGTGCGACGTTGAAAGTGTTAGCCTCCGCGGCCCAGCTTCCACTGTCATTAAGTTCGACCCAACGCCCGGGTAGCCGACTTCCGGTAAACGCGGGTACCCAAACCCAATGGCGCCCTTTCTTTGCGGTTACAGATGCTTGCGACGCCGGCCGCGCTGCCCTCAGATCAAAATTCAGCCGTGTCGATTCACTCGGCACGACGGTCGTATTATTGATGGAGGTCTTCACGGCGCCATTCACAAGCAATGTCACTCGGTAATCGCCTGGCGGCAGACCTTCTGAAACGTAATGGCCATTTGCATCTGTCTTAACCGTCGTCAGCAATCTCCCGGCGTCCTTCGTTTCAATCCGAATATCTGCGCCTTGAATCGGATGTCCTCGGGCATCCTTGACGATTCCTTCCAGTTGGGAGCTGGCCGCCAATGTGCTTGCGACGCAAAGCATCGCACCAATAAAACCAATCCAAATTGACTTGATAATCATAACAAAGATTGAAACGCAAACGGCGTGAAAAAAAGGTCCGCTTGGCGAAAGTTGATAGGGCCGCTTTTGCGTGTTTCCCCAACACGAGAATCTATCGCACTGCACTGGCAGCGCGTAAGAGACCCACCGCTTGTCCCGCCTCGCGGGTAACCGAGCTTAGGCGGGGGTGACGCCGATCTGCTTTAGAAGAGTTTTTTCGTCGGAGCTTCCCCAACGCTCGATCATCTTGCCGTCTTTAAATTTGGAGATCTGCATTCCGCGGATTTTGACCTTCTTACCGGTGGGCGGGATTTTCCCAAAAGGTCCCGTGTGCGTGCCGGTGAGCGTGTAGGCAAAGGCGATGGTATCCTCGTCCTGCACGACGATCTCGGGGGCCACGCTCATGTCGGGGAATGCAGTGCGCATTCCGGAGAAGAACATTCGATAGCCGGCAGGGCCGGCGACCTGACCGTCGGCCGGGTCGTGGTCGACGCAGTCAGGCGCGACCACTTCGTCGAAGAGCTCGAATTTCCCTGTGTTGACGGCTTCAGCGAATTTGCCGAGTGCGGCCTGTGCAGATTGTTTGCTCATTGCGCGGCTTTCTCCCGGGTCTCTTTAATCGAAGCGTCGCGCGCAGCTTTCGACTCAGCAAGCCAATTCTGATTGTTATACAAACCCGACGTCCTCGGGGTTTGTACTAAGGATAATAGTGGCAGCGCGTACGGGAGTCGAACCCGTGTACCAGCCTTGAGAGGGCTGGGGTTTACTTAGGTGTACGAAATTCTGCTGTCAATTCGTTGTCGAATTCGACGATCGCGCGGACATCCGTGCGGATTGCCCTTCACGATCCCGTCTAACCCGAATCGCGTGTCCGTGATGTGACAACTGGGCAACACTTTGAACACGGCAATACGGACGGCAGTCTGAGTGATGGGTTGGGGACGCATGCGGCTTATCGAGTCTTTCACCGGTGCGTCTCTTTCCCCCAGTCTCGCGGCCCACGATTGCCCTTCCAATATCCCGGCGCGGTGTGATTGAATGCCCAGCGCCGTCAAACGACATTTTTTTTGGTATGAAAAACTCGATCATTTTCATGTCGGCCCTCTCTTTACTGGCGATGATGCTGGGTTCGTGCGAGAGCATTCCAAGTGCATTTAACCCCTTTGCACCCGACGAGACGGCAACAACCATCGAACCTTCGGGCCCACCCGTCCCGGGTGAGGAAATAAAATCGCACCCTTAAGAATCGCGCATATCGCGTCGATGGATTGCTACTCTTGCCGCGCACGTCCGGCGCTCTCATTCGCAGTCCTGCACGCTTTACTGCGCTCGGCGCTTTGTGATTGCCGGGCGCATGAATTGCCCTTCCATTATCCGGGCGCGCTGTGATTGAATTCCGGCGCGTGAATGAAACGAACGCTGCTTGCGATCAACATCGCCGTCTTCATCTCAATGATGCTTGCGCCGCACACCGGACGCGGGCTGCTCCGATTTGCGAATTATGTACACGGCCCGTTTTTCATCATGCCGCAGCAAATCGCCGTACGGCAGCTTTTCTTTCAAACGATTATCTTCGCCGTTGCCGCCGCCGTGATCGTCAATCTGCTGCCGCGCAGGAAGTGAGCGCCGGGATCATCGCGGCGCTGATCCGATTGCCGATTGCCCTTCCAATATCCCGGCGCGTTGTGGTTGAATCTCTGCCGCGATGACATGAATCATGCGGTGAATTGGGAAGCGATTAGTGCAATCGGCCAGATCGTCGGCGCACTTGCCGTCGTCATTTCTCTGATTTATTTGGCGAGGGAAGTCCGCAGCAATGCTCGCGAGACGCGAGTAGCTTCGATGCATTCGCTGTCGGACAAATTCAACCGGTGGTCTCAACAACTCGCAGAGCAGCCGCATCTAAGTGAGTTATATTATCGCGGTATCCACGACTTCGAATCTCTCGAAGGCGCAGAGCTTGTGCGCTTCACCATAATCATGTCACAGCTATTTCGAAACTATGAGGACGCGTATTATGGACAGTTGGATGGGCATCTCGATGCACGTGTGTGGCATAGTTGGGAAGCGGCCATGCGCCACATCAACGCATATCCTGGAGTTCAGGCTTGGTGGCGTTCACGCTCGCATTGGTACAGTGAGGAGGGGTTTGCGAATTACATCAATCAGCTACAGCAGACAGCTGGGCCTCCAAGATTGTATCGCGAACCAATGGAAGATGAATGATCTAACCAA
>DATBEX010000218.1:0-5025 GCA_036558805.1 Candidatus Udaeobacter sp. | reverse complement strand
GGCGAGTCATATTCACGACGACATTCCCAAGCCCGCTTTCAAAGTGAAGCAGACCAAGCGCGCGACATTCGTGTTATCGACATTTGCCGCCATGCTTTCGGCACTGGTCTGGCTGCTTGTGCAGAAGCTGGACTAGTTACTTTCCACGTCGCGGCTGCGAAGGGGTAGCGTTGGCCAGACGGATCAGCCCATGTAGAAGCCGCCGTTTACGTTCAAGACGTGTCCGGTGATATATGAAGCCATCGGCGAAGCTAAAAATAGCGCCGCGCTAACAATTTCACTTACATCACCAAGCCGACCCAGCGGAATCTGCTTGATGAAATTCTGGGTGACTTCGTCAGGCATACCTTTACTCATGCCGACGTCGATAAAGCCAGGCGCGATGGCATTCACGGTGATGTTCTGACGCGCAAACTCGCGCGCCGAAACCTTCGTAAGCGCAATAATCGCCGCTTTGCTGGACGAATAATTTGCCTGGCCAAACAACCCGAGTTGTCCGCTGACGGATGACATGTTAACGATCCGCCCGCCGTTCCGCAGAATCGCGGCGGCCTTTTGCGTGACTGTGAATATGCCGGTGAGATTTACCCGCACCACGTTTTCAAAATCCTCCATCGCCATTTTTTTAATCGTGCGATCACGGATGATACCCGAATTGTTTACAAGAATGTCCAGCCCACCATGCCGATCTTGTATTTGCTTCATCATCGTCTCTACCTGCCTGGGCTGGGTCACGTCGCATTCGATGACCAGGGGCTCATTGAGTTCACCAGCCACACTGGTCGCATCGGCCATATTTTGCCCCTGCGGGTCGGCCACATAATTCACCACGCATTGCGCGCCGCATTTACCGAAAGCCTTGATCATTTCCGCGCCAATCCCGCGCGAGCTGCCGGTGACGAGCGCAACTTTGCCGCTGAAATCAAGTGGGTTAGGCATTTGACGATTTAACGATTTAACGATTTAACGGTTCGACGCTACATTTTTCCAATGGCTTCACCGATTCGAGTTCTGACCGCAGTCCCCATTTGCGATGGGCATGACAGCGCGATCAATACTATCAACCTGGAATTCATCCGGCACGGGATCGAGGTCGTTTATCTTGGTTATCACCGATCGGTCGGTGATATCGTGCGCGCTGCGATTCAGGAAGATGTTCGGGCGATTGGAATTTCCAGTTACAACGGCGGGCACATTGAATTCTTTGCGGAGGTTGTCGATCTTCTCCACAAAAAAGAAGCGGACGACATCAAAGTTTTCGGCGGGGGCGGCGGCACAATCACTCATGACGATGCGAAGATTATGCGCCGCAAGGGCGTGGACGAAATCTTCTTCGCGGGAACGTCCCTCGATGAGATGGTGAAATTTGTTCATCAGCGTTACGGCAAACTGCGATCCAAACGGCCAAAGCCAAAATCTTCGGACCAGGAGCTCGCGCACAAGTTAACCGAGATCGAAGACGCCAACCAAAACAGAAAACACTCAACACCCAAAGCTCGACGACCGCGCTCGAAGTCAGATACGCGCGTGATTGGATTCACGGGTCCGGGCGGTGCTGGTAAGACGACATTAATCGACGAGTTGGTTCTTCGTTTTTTGAACAGTGATAAAAAATCGCGCGTCGCGATTTTGTCACACGACCCAAGCGTAATCGGCGCAGGAGCTTTGTTGGGTGATCGGGCCACGATGATCAATTCGCAAAATGATCGCGTATTTATGCGCAGCATGGCAACGCGCGGCCAGGCTGGTGGGCTTTCGCCTGCTACCCACGATTGTCTCGCGCTGCTGGCGCGGTCAGGCTTTGACTACGTGATCATTGAAACCGTTGGCACTGGCCAGGAAGCAATGCCGTTTCAAAAAAATGGCATCGTTGATCAGACTGTATTGGTAATGAATCCTGACTACGGAAGCAGATTGCAATTGCAAAAAATCGTGATGCTCGATCTTGCCGATATCGTGGTGGTTAACAAAAGCGATCTTCAGCGTGCCCGCACTGCGTATACCGAAATCGAGCAACGTTTGGGGCAAAACCGGCTTGCGCGCCATAGCCTCGCCGCGAGCGGACGTAATCAGGAGCTGATCGATACCGTTGCAAAACGGCATCGCGACTCTGGCGTGGATCAATTGTTCGCGCTAGTTTCAACGGGATCGAAATGAGCAAGCTTGGACAGGTCGTAGAATCGATCGAGAAATATAACGGATTCGTTCTCGACCAGGTGAAGCGCGCGCGAACCGACGAAAAGTTCGGGCGCGACCTGCTCGGTCGTTGGAACGACGTCAAAGCAAAAATCCCAACCACGCGGACGCCCACTGGGATTCCCTTGCCACGTCTCGCGTTGCCCGAAATTGACGAGCCGGGCGAGATTGCGCGCTATTTGTTCGGCGAAGGATTGCCTGGAGAATTTCCGTACCTGAACGGTGCTTATCGCGAGATGTATCTTGAACCGATTCGCGAAGTCGAAAGCCTGGAGAAGAACGGCCACACGAAAAACGGCAAGCCGGCAAAGAAGGTTGCACCTGCGGAAGAGCCGACGCGGCTATTTTCCGGTTTAATGCTCGCCGAGGACACCAACGAGCGCTTTCATTTTCTGACCGCGCATCAGCGCACGCATCGGCTTAGCACCGCTTTCGATGGGCCTACACTTTACGGGATCGACAGCGACGCGGACGGTGTCTTTGGAAAAATCGGCGAAGGCGGCGTGGCGATCGACACAGTCGAGGACATGGTCCGGCTTTACGACGGTTTTGATCTCGGCTCGCCGAATTTCTCCGCGTCGATGACCATTAGCGGTCCGGCTCCGATCATCATGGCCATGTACATCGCTGCGGCGAAACGCAGGTTCGGCCCGAAGGTTGTTCCCAAGCTGCGTGGTACGATCCAGGCGGACATTTTCAAGGAAGTCCAGGCCCAGAACGAAACAATTTTCCCGATCGAAGCCTCGCTGCGTTTTCTCACGGACATGGTTGAATTCAGCACGCGGGAAATGCCGCGCTGGTATCCGATTTCGATCAGCGGGTATCATATTGGCGAAGCGGGTTCGACTCCAGTGCAACAAGCCGCTTACACGCTCTCGAACGGTTTCGCATACGCCGAAATGTTCGCAGCGCGGGGAATTTCAGTGGATCAATTCGGCCCGCGCCTCTCGTTCTTTCTCGACTGTGGTCTCGACGTCGAATACATCGCGCTTGCACGCGTATCGCGGCGCATCTGGGCAATCGGAATGCGGGATGTATTTGGCGCCGGACCGCGAGCGCAGCTCCTCAAATTGCACACACAGACCAGCGGTCGCTCGCTTATCGCTGCAGAATTCAAAAATAATCTAACCCGAACCGCAGCCGAGCTGATGCTGGCTTATATGAACGCCACGAATTCGTGTCATTCCAACAGCGCGGATGAACCGTTCACAACGCCAACCGAGGAGTGGATTCGGCTGGCTGCGCACGGGCAGGCGATCTTGCTCGAGGAATCCGGCATTTTCAAACACACCATGAACATGTTGAGCGGTTCGCCTGGGATGAAAGCCGTCGAACGTTCGGTTGAAGCAGCCATCCTTGATGAGTTCCGGGAGATCGAACGACTGGGCGGCGTGCTCGCAGCCGTCGAAGACCGTTATCAACGTAGCCAGATCCAGAACGCCGCGCATCGTTATGAGCAGCAAATTTACGATGGCGTTCGCCCAATCATCGGGCTCAATCGTTATCGCGACGGCGCGGAAGACACACCGGAAGTGAAACTGGTGCGCACGTCTCGGAAAAAACAGCAGTTGCAGGTTGATCGCCTGGCGAAATTCAAAAAGAAAAACGCCGAGAAAGCCAAGCGCGCGCTGGATAAGTTGGCCGATGTTGTCGAAAGCGGCGAGAACTGTTTCCCGATGCTGCTCGAAGCCGCGGAAGTCTGTTCGTTAGGCCAAATCACTGGCCGTTTGCAGGAAGTGGTCGGGCGTTTCCGGCCGATGGTGTAAGGGTTTGGGGACGCCAGGGTCAGATTTCCGAAACGAAAGCGGCCTCCGTTTCCGAAGGCCGCTTGTCTCGATGGCAATGTGGAGTTGAATTCCCGGATCAAGGCGCGGGCGTGACGTTGAGGACGCGCGTGGCATATGTAATTGGATCGCCACTCGGGTTGAGGAATTCAAGTTGCAGCGTCTTTGTTTCGTGCGGACGCAGGATGCCGTCACCGCCAACCGGAACACTCACATAAGGGCTGCCGAGAGGCGCGAGCACTGCCGTTGTTCCGTTCGCATCGAAGAGCATGGCGTTGTCGCTCAAATTATCCAGCGCGACCCATAGCGGCTCAGGTATCGGCGAAGTTCCGTCGTTCCTGACGTGTATCTCCTGGGAGTAAGTTTGTGTGTCAGGGTGGAACACAAAATTTTCGCTAGTCACTGATGCGCTCGTCGGAGCGGGAATGGCGCCGGGCACAAACAGGTCGCTCAAGTCGTTTACGGTCGCGACGTTGTTGAAACCGCCGAAGTTGTTGCTCTCGCCTATTGGAATGGGATTATTAACGAGCGGCAGGCCGAAAATTTCTTCCATCGTTTTCAGATCGGAAGAATGGCTGAACACCAATGAGCTGGCATAGGCGTTGCCCTTGGCCAACGACGAGATGATGAATTCAGGAATCGTCCGGCTGGCGTCGTCGCCGCCCTCGGTTTCGTCCCACCAGATGATGATCACGCCGTTGTTTTGATAGTCGCGCGAAGCCATGATTTGCGGAACAACGATGGAAAGGAAGTTGTCACCCTGCGCAATGCCAGCCTGGTCGCCGGTGAAATGCGTGCCGTGGTAGGTAAACCCGCCGTTTAACGCGCTGTGCGCGTCGTTAAACTGGTTGGGAGTGATCCAATTGTATTGCCCGACTCGGTGGTGGTTCAGGTCGTCAAACAACTGCGCTAGTGGATAAACATTTTGGACCCACGTGTCGCCGAAGAGCGCCATCGGGTTATGCTTCACGGCGTAATTGAACTGGCCGGTGCCGTAGTAAGGATTGATGAAGGTGGTGCTCGTCCCCGATGCGCTGTGGATTGC
>DATBEX010000217.1:0-6557 GCA_036558805.1 Candidatus Udaeobacter sp. | reverse complement strand
GTGGAGCAAAATCCGGCGGTTCCTGTAACGCCAAGGCCCAATTGGTGGACGCGAAACTGGAAGTGGTTCGTGCCGGTTGGCTGCTTCAGCATGTTGGTATTGTTCGTCGCTTTTGTTGGCTCGATCGCGTTGATCGTCTTCAGCGCGATGAAATCTACTGACGTTTACAAAGATGCCTTGGCGCGAGCCAGAGCGAACTCTGCGGTAGTGGAAGCTCTCGGCTCTCCTATCACCGAGGGATTTCTACTCTCAGGAAACACGAACGTTAATGGCGCATCCAAAGAAGCAAACCTCTCCATCCCCATTTCCGGCCCAAATGGGAAAGGGACGATTTATGTAGCTGCGAGCAAATCGCTTGGCCGATGGAACTATTCTGGCCTGATCGTAGACATTGCTAAGACACATCAGCGGATCGACCTCCTCAAGGATGCTGTTTCGGCCAATTCGCGCTGATCAATCTCGTGCAACCCGCGACAAGAAAACTTTCCGTCAGCGCAATTCTCTTCGGAATTGGCGCGGGGATTATCGGCATCGCGGCCGGGTTATTTCTCGGCTTCGCTTTGGGAGCGGCTCTGGCAGCCGCTTTTCATGTCTCCTCGTTTGAAGGTGAGGCCGGCTATTTTGCCGTCGCCATCGCGTTACTGGTAACATGCATCGTCGCGCCTGGCCTGATTCTTCTTACGCTCTACTGGCGCGGCACAAGAGGATTTTGGCTCTTTGTTGGATTGATAACGGCTTGTGCATCTCTTGGAATCATCGCGGTGTCCGGATTTGGAATTTGGTATGCCGGTCAGCCGCATGTTTTGAACACCAATGGGCCCACGCCGCAGTTGCAGTTTGAAGTGAAGCCACCGGCTGGGCAGTCCCTGGAAAGTCTGGCTGATGCCCAGCCTGAGCTCGATACAGATCGCAATGTAATGCCAGGTTACTGGCACACCGATCTGCCTCAAGACCAAGGCGTGCGCACAGGTTACGTCGAGCTTTATTTCCGGACTTCGCAGCGTCTTTTCGTGCTCAAATTTCCTGGTCAGGAGGACAAAATTTTCCGGCTCAAGCTACCCGCCAATCCAATGAAGGAGAAGTACCGCGGCTGGTCTGACTGGCAAAACCCGGACTTTGTAGCGAAAGGAGACCAGCAACCTTCGCGTCTCTCTGGCGGAAACGATTATCAGATTCGTTACAAGATGGATTATCAGGATCGATAACGACGGCAGTGCGGTTTACCCGGCGCGTCGTGTGCGTAAGGTTCCTGTATGTCGATTTCTGAGGAACAGGTGAAGAACGCTTTGAAGTCGGTGAAATATCCGGGGTTCACTCGCGATATTGTTTCATTCGGACTTGTGAAATCGCTCCAGATCGAGAATGGAGAGGTCAAAGTGCAGATCGCTCTCGCGACGAATGATCCGAACGTTCCCGCAACAATCAAGAACGATGCCGAAAAAGCGCTGCGCGGGATCGACGGGGTTCAGAGTGCGAAAGTTTTGATCGACATTCATGCGCCGCCAGCAGGCGCCGGCACCGGCATGGGCGCAACCCGGATCCCAGGGATTAAGCATGTGATCGCGGTGGCCAGCGGCAAGGGCGGCGTAGGCAAATCGACTGTCGCGGCAAATCTGGCGGTCGCTTTGGAGCAAACGGGCGCGCGCGTCGGCTTGTGTGATTGCGACATCTATGGCCCGAGCATTTCGTTGATGTTCGGCACGCGGGAGCGGCCGATGGCGACCGAAGAAAATAAAATCGTCCCGATTGAGCAATACGGGTTGCGGCTGATGTCGATGGGATTTCTGCTCGATGACACTTCGCCGGCGATTTTGCGCGGACCGATGGTCACTCGTTATACCCAGCAATTTCTGCGACAGGTGGAATGGGGTGAACTGGATTATCTGGTGCTCGATTTGCCACCCGGGACAGGTGATATTCAGCTCACTATTGTCCAAACGGTCGCGCTTTCCGGCGCGATTGTCGTGACCACACCTCAGGAAGTTGCCCTGATCGACGCTCGCAAAGCCGCAAGCATGTTTGAGAAGGTCAATGTGCCTGTGCTCGGGCTCATTGAGAACATGAGTTATTTCGTCTCTCCCTCCGATGGAAAACGCTACAATATTTTTGGAAGTGGCGGCGGCGAACGTGAGGCGAAACGACTTCGCGTCCCATTGCTCGGTCAAATTCCGATCGATATTGCGACGCGGGAGTCGAGTGATCGAGGGATGCCAATTGTTGGGGAAGATCGCGCCTCCCCCATAACAGCCGAGTTCAAAAAAATTGTCGAAAATCTTCGTAAGACGCTGCCGTCGTGAGGCCTCCGCAACTACGATCGGCACTGAGAGTTAAATAAATAAGCTGATTACCACGTCGAAATGGACGCGTGGCATTGGCTTCCAGCTAACACCACACCGCCAGGACGCCGATGCCACGTGGAAGTTGATTTTGTTGACTCAGCCCAAATTTTATGAAAGAGAATCCTGAGATGCCTTCTCCAGACGAGGATCATTCTCACTTTGTTAAGAATTCCGTCCTGTATAAGGAGTTTCTTGCCGAGCGCGCTGAGATCCTGAAACACAAATGGATCGAAAGCGAAAAAGCCGGTAGAGACATCGGCTTTGAAAAAGCCTTGCTGGATTGGATCGTGAAGCATCGCTCCAACTGGCGAGAGCGGCGAAGAAAGGAGGCGCGCACCGAAAAGTCCGCCTCCTAATTTTTTGTTCCTTTAATGCGATCCCGCGAGGTCGCCAAGGAAACGCATGAAACAACCAAAACAAAAAAAATCCGGTGCCGCCGTCCCGATCATGGACGCGGAGTCGATTCGTCGAGCGCTTCAACGAATTGCGCACGAGATTATTGAGCGAAACCCCCAACTGACACATGTCGTGCTGGCGGGAATTCCGTCGCGCGGGGTGGAAATCGCCCAGCGCATCGGAGCTTTCATTCACGACATCGAGAAGATCAGCATTGAGACCGGGGTCATCGACGTAGCGATGCATCGCGATGACGTGGGAACGCGCTCTGAATTGCCCGTCGTGCGCGAAACGAAGCTTCCGCTACCGCTGGAGGAACGCACCATCATCGTTGTCGATGACGTTCTTTACACGGGACGCACGGTGCGCGCCGCCATGGACGCCATCAACTCGTTCGGACGGCCCGCACGAATTCAACTCGCAGTACTTGTCGATCGCGGTCATCGCGAGCTGCCCATCCGCCCGGATTATGTCGGCAAGAATCTGCCGACTTCCGACAACGAAAAGGTACAGGTCCAACTTCACGCAACCGATAACAAACCTGACGAGGTGCGCTTAGAAAAAGAATGAAGACGTTCACTACCGAATGACCACCCGCTGGACACGAAAAGATTTGCTCGGTCTGCGCGAATTATCTGCGGACGAAATCAATTTCATTCTGGAAACCACCGACGCATTCAAACAAGTCGGCACGCGTGAGATCAAAAAAGTGCCGTCATTGCGCGGAAAAACATTGGTGAATTTCTTCGTCGAACCAAGCACGCGGACGCGCACTTCTTTCGAGCTGGCCGCCCTGCGATTGAGTGCGGACGTAATCAATATCTCGGCGACCGCTTCCAGCCTTACCAAAGGCGAAACGCTCAAAGATACCGCGCGCAATCTCGAGGCATTACATGCCGATATACTTGTCTTGCGTCACAGCTCGGCTGGGGCGCCGCAATTCCTGGCAACTCGGCTTAAAGCCAGCGTGATTAATGCCGGCGACGGCGCACACGAGCATCCAACCCAGGCGCTCCTCGATCTCTACACTATTCGTGAGAAGCGGGGACAAATTGCGGGTCTGCGCGTCGCGATCATCGGCGATATCTTGTTCAGTCGAGTGGCGCGCTCGAACATTTTTGGTCTGCTCAAGCTGGGCGCGCACGTCACGCTGGTCGGTCCGAGCACACTGGTTCCACACGAATTCGAGAACCTCGGAGTCGAAGTTTCCCACCAAATCGATGACGTCTTGCCAAAGGCAGATGTTGTAAACCTTCTGCGCATTCAGCACGAACGTCAGCGCAGAGAATATTTTCCCGGCATTGGTGAATACATTCGCTTGTTTGGTCTAACCAAAGAGCGCGCCAAACTTTTGAAGCCCGATTGTCTGGTCATGCACCCCGGCCCGATCAACCGCGGCGTCGAGATCGACAGCGAAGTCGCTGACGGCTTGCAGAGCGTCATCCTCGACCAAGTCACGAACGGTCTCGCTGTGCGGATGGCTGTTCTGTATTTGTGCGGAGGGATCTCGACATGAGCGCCACAATTATTCGAAACGGTCGCGTGATCGATCCCGCAAACAGGCGAGATGAAATCGCGGATCTTTACATGGCCGATGGAAAAATTGTCGGCTCCAAATCTGAAATCCGAAATCCGAAATCCGAAATTGAAGAGATTGATGCGAAAGGTTTGATTGTCGCTCCCGGTTTGATCGACACGCATGTGCATCTGCGCGAGCCGGGATTCAGCCACAAGGAAACAATAGAGTCGGGCGCACGCGCGGCTGCGGCCGGCGGATTCACCACCGTTGTTTGCATGCCAAACACGTCGCCTGTTCCGGACAACACAGGCACGATTGCATGGATAAAAGATCGCGCGTCCGCCATCGCGCGCGTGAATGTTTTGCCAACGGGCGCAATTTCAAAAAATCTCGCAGGCGAAGAACTCGCGCCGATCGGTTCACTTGCACAGGCAGGTGTTGTGGCGATTACGGACGACGGTCATTGCATTCAAAATCACGAGGTAATGCGGCGCGCAGTCGAATATGCGCGCATGGTCGGAATACCGGTGCTCGATCATTGTCAGGATTACAATTTGGTCGGCAATGGAGTCGTGCACGAGGGTCATTGGAGCACGCTTCTTGGGTTACCCGGTTGGCCGGCTGCCGGCGAAGAAGCAATAGTGATGCGCAACATTTTGCTCGCCGAACTCTGCGATCATCAAATCCATTGTCAGCACATCAGTGCAGCGGGAAGCGTGCGATTAATTCGGGAAGCGCGTAAACGCGGCGTAAAAATAAGCGGCGAGGTTTGCCCGCATCACATCGCGTTAACAGATGAGGCGATCCAAAATTTCGACACAAACTACAAGGTGAATCCGCCCCTGCGTTCGCAAACCGATGTCGATGCCCTGCTTGAGGGCATTGCCGACGGAACCTTATCAATCCTGTGTTCTGATCATGCGCCACATGCGAATTTCGAAAAGGAAGTCGAGTTCGACGTCGCTCCATTCGGCATCATTGGATTGGAAACCGAGCTGGGCCTTTTCATCGATCTTCTTGTGCACAAGCACGCCAAAATCGATATCGCGCGCTTGATCGAGATGTACACGGCGGAGCCGGCGCGCTTGTTGAAGCTGGAGGCCGGCACCCTGTCGGCCGGAGTCCGCTCAGATGTCACACTAATCGATCCGGCTTTGGAGTGGACGGTGAGCGTCGACCAATTTCATTCGGCCGCGCGCAATTCGCCATTCGATGGCTGGAAATTGAAAGGCCGCGCGGTACAAACAATTGTCGGCGGGAAAACCGTTTGGAAATTGTAGCCACGACGCAGCGCCGCCGTGTCACACGAACAACATGTACGCCTCGACCCAGCGAGGCAGCTATAGTTATCCTGCGGCGAATCCGCCGTGGATGTAGTTTTCCAAGTGTGCGATTGCTGCTTGCTGGCACGAAATCACGTGCTTGACTAGGTCCCCAATCGAAATCACACCGACCACCCGATCACCTTCGACCACGGGCAGATGGCGAATATGTTTGTCGGTCATCAGTCGCAGACATTTCTCCACCGGCTCGCGAGGATGGGTAACGGTCACATCAGTTGACATGATCTCGGAAACTTTCGTTTCCCGGGAACGTTTGCCACGGAGAAAAACTTTGCGGGTATAATCGCGCTCAGAAATGATCCCATTCAATCGCTCACCGTCCATCACCAATAGAGCGCCGACATTTTTTTCGTCCATCATCCGAATCGCCTCAGAAACTGTTGAGTCGGACGGAATGGAAAAGATGTCTTTGCTTTTTTGACTCAGAATCGCGCCGATCGTACCACTGACATCCATATAATCCGCAAAGATTTTTGCTGCTAAAACAGCGACAACTTTAAGATAAGACAACACCAGGCCGCGATGCAAAACAAATAATAAGGAATTACGGTCACGGTTGATCGACCGCTGGCAATGCTTCTATCGAGATCCAACCTGATATCCGCGCGGAGCGAGCCTGGGCGGGCGTTTCCCATTAACAATTGCCCCACTCACTGCAATGTATGGAAGCTCCTGGCGATCTGCCGCGCTGCGTAACATCAATCCGCCTCGGCTCATGTCGCCACGACCGACGAAGTCAACCGGGAATCGAAGGCGGTCGCCAAAACTCGAAAGCAGAACATTGACATATTTCCCGGTAGCGATGCTGCCGAGAAGAATGATCTCGCTCTGAGGCGGCAGTTCGTTTGCGAGAATGCGCGCGTCTCGCTCGATAGGCGTTCGATAACGCGGATCCTCGCTATGAATATCGACCGCTGAGAATTCACGCAGGTCATCGAGACGGATTCGCGTACTAACGTC